>LIDE01000001.1 GCA_001438605.1 SAR92 bacterium BACL16 MAG-120619-bin48
GTATATACAACGAGATAACTAGACTTTGACACCTGCGACAAGCGCAAGTTTGCGCTCTCGCGACAGCTTTTTGATCTGCGCCTCGCGAACACTAGCCGTACTGCGATTGTGGCCACCCTCGATATAGACAACGCTCTCTGGATTCCGCCCACGAAAGTATTTCGCGCCGGCGCGACCACTCTGGTGCTGGCTGAAACGTCGTTCAACATCGGTGGTAATACCGGTATAGAGGGAGCAATCCGTCGCCTCGATCATATACACAAACCACTCCGTCACCCGGCGGCCTCTTTATGCACGATAAAATGGTGGCAGTACTGACAGCGATAGCGAGCACCCTGCTGAATAATTTTATTGTGTCGCAGCAGCGTGAGCTCGTGACTGCGACAAGCACAACTATAGCGAACCCGTTCATACTGGCGGACGGGGATGCCGCTTAAGTCGTAGTTACCCGTAGCCTTCGGCACCGCGCCCAAGCGCACCATCACAGACTGCCATTCGACCCCATGAGGCTTCACTCGGCGAATGCCATAAAGACAGTCAACAATGTAGTGGGCCACCTCATGGGTGACGGTATCGCTCACACTCTCATCAAAATATTTGGCAAATAACCATGGGTTGAAGCGAATGCGGCGCAGGCGCCCGCGCACTTGATACATTCCAGCGCAGCGTCCCTTGAGATCAAAATCCACATCGATCTGCTCGAAATCGCGCCCAAAGAGCCGCCCTGCAAGGCTTATACGGTCGGCAGTGGCAATGATCACATGTTTTTTTTGTTGTTCTGAGATCGGCTCTATCATTGCAGCAGTATATAGGCGACATTGCCTGTTACAATAGGGCTCACTTCATTCAAGTCACAATAATGAACATTGATTTTCACTGTCACACGACAGAGTCAGACGGCACATTAACGGTCATGGAATTGCTCAGCCTCGCCGAAGAGCGCGCTGTCGATATGCTGTCCATCACCGATCACGACACACTCGACGCCTACCGCCAAATTGACACCCAAAACCACAACCTGCGCATTATCACGGGCATAGAACTGTCCAGCCAATGGAACAAGCGCGGCATTCATATTGTGGGGCTCAACGTCGACAGTGAAAGCGCTTCGATGATTGAGGCAGTTACCCAACACTCCGCCGCAAGACGTCAGCGCGCTGAGATTATTGCCGAAAAGTTAGCCAAACTTGGCTTTTCCGACTGCCTCGAAGGGGCGCGGGACTGTGCCACCGGCGGCGAAATTGGGCGGCCACACTTCGCACAGCATTTGGTGAATATTGGTGCCGTGAGCAGCATTGACCAAGCGTTCAAGCGCTACTTAGGCAGTGGCAAAGCGGGGGATATCAAAGACCAGTGGGCTGACCCACAGACAGTGATCGGCTGGATTCGCGACGCTGGTGGCGCAGCAGTACTTGCGCACCCCACAAAATACAAACTCACACGAACGAAGTTGATTGAGCTTCTTGCAGACTTTCAAGAGGCTGGCGGCGAAGGTTTGGAGGTGATTAGCGGTGCACAGATACCCTCTGTCACTCGAGAGCTGGCGAGACTCTGCCGCGACACAGGACTTGAAGCCTCCGCTGGATCAGACTTTCACAGCCCCAACCAAAACTGGGCTGCCCTCGGTAAAGTTGCCCCACTACCGGACAACTGCAAACCAATTTGGCAGCGTTGGCAGTAGATCTAAAACAGCCCGCTTTAGGGGTTAGCTCAGCCTTCGATTCATGTGTATACTGGCGCGCCTCAGAAGGGCGAAGATGCTACTGCACGTGCATTGATCGCCAGTTAACGGTAGGGCATTACCGCCATTAGCGCAGCCGATATTAGCAACGGGAAATACGACGTGGACATTTTTGTTTTTGTGAGTGAACAGTGGGTTCTGATCTCTTTATTGATGGGCCTAATTGGCCTTTTCTTCTTTACCGAACAGAACAAAGCCGGCAAGTCTCTCGGTACCGCCGAATTGGTTCGCATGATGAACAGTGAAGAAGCCATTGTTATTGATGTGAGGGCGACAGCGGAGTTTGAAAGCGGCCATATCCATGGCGCAAAAAATATTCCACATACGAAGCTTGTTAGCCGCATGGCCGAGCTGGAAAAACATCGCAACAAAATAATTGTTGTGGTGGATAAGTTCGGCCAGCATTCAGGTGGCGCGGGACGAGCGTTAAACAAGGAAGGCTTTAATGTGCGCCGACTCAGTGGCGGTGTCAGTGAGTGGCAAAATTCTAGCCTGCCCCTCGTCAAAGGTCATTAACCAACAATTTTTTTAAATCAGCTCTGAGTAACTAACAGGAAATCCCATGTCTCATGTTGTACTATTTGGCACGCGCTTCTGCCCGTTCTGCATCGCTGCGCGTAGACTTTTAAAGGCCAAAAGCATTGATTTTCAAGATATTTCTGTCGATCACGATGCTGATCTCAAAGCGAGAATGATGCAGAAAAGCGGCCGCAACACTGTGCCGCAAATTTGGTTCGGTAACCAGCACATTGGTGGCTACACCGAACTGCAAGATCTCGAGCGCAGTGGTGGCCTGGAAGCGGCCGCGCAAACTGCCCTTGAATTAGGTGAAACCGTCTCCATATAGAATTGACACAATCAATAATTATCAAACCGAAGGGTCTACCATGACAGATGAAACCACTACTGCTCCAGAAGCAGCGACACAAGAACAGGCAGCAGGCCCAAAGTTTGCTATTCAGCGCATTTACCTGAAAGGCCTTTCTTTCGAAACACCGCAGGGACTAGAAGTGTTCCAAAAGCAGTGGAAACCAAAGGTCAATCAAGACTTAACCACAAAAACTCAAAAAGTCTCTGAGGGCTTATTTGAAGTCGCGCTGCGTCTAACCATTACAGTTACCGGCGAAGACGAGACCATTTATCTTATCGAAGTGGAGCAGGCAGGCCTATTTGCCATTGAAGGTATGGAAGGCGCGCAACTTGCTCAAGTGTTGAATTCAACGTGCCCAACCATGCTGTTGCCTTACGCCCGCGAAACCATTGACAGCATCTTAGTGAAGGCGTCGTTCCCGCCGCTAATGATACCGCCGATCAACTTCGACGCGCTGTTTGCCAATGCCGTGCAACAAGCGGCCGCGCAAGCGGAAGCAAAAGCGCAGCAAGATCAGAGTGCCGCCGACAGCACCCACTAATTCGACAGCGAAATCTGCCGAATCAAAAAACCCGCTCTCACAGCGGGTTTTTTGTGTCCGAATAACACAGCAGTCGATTACGGTTCTTGACCTTCAATATTGTACTCTTGGAGCTTGCGCGTCAGGGTGTTTCGACCCCATCCCAGCAGTTCTGCAGCATCCTTCTTGCGCCCACCCGTGTGTGCCAACGCTGTTTCAATCATCGCACGCTCGAAGTCCGGTACGGCCTGTAACAGTATTTCGCGCCGCCCCGACTTCAACTCTTTTTGGCTCCATCGCCGCAACTGACTTTGCCAGTCGCTGTTAGCGCGAGAGTTAGCACTCGCTTCTCCCTGCTTTAATTCTGGCGGTAAATCACTCAACAACACTTCGCGCCCTGCCGCCATCACCGTCAGCCAGCGGCAAATATTTTCCAGCTGTCTAACGTTGCCGGGCCATGGCAAGCCAAAGAAAAAATCTTCAGCCTCAGGGGAGAGAACTTTGGGCTCCATATCCAACTCTTTCGCTGCGCGCTGAAAGAAGTGTTTCATAAGCTGCGGAATATCTTCGCGTCTGTCCGCCAGTTTAGGAAGGTGCACGCGTATTACATTGAGGCGGTGATAGAGATCTTCGCGGAAGCGACCGCTTTTCACCAATTCTTCGAGGTTTTGGTGGGTTGCAGCAATAATTCGGACATCAACTTTGACCGACGTGTGGCCGCCCACGCGGTAGAACTCGCCGTCGGCCAACACCCGCAGCAACCGCGTCTGCGCTTCGGCAGGCATATCGCCAATTTCATCGAGGAAAAGTGTGCCACCATTGGCTTGCTCGAAGCGGCCTTCGCGGCGCTGTGATGCGCCAGTAAAGGCGCCCTTTTCGTGGCCAAACAACTCTGATTCGATGAGGTCGTGAGGTATGGCTGCCATATTCAGGGCGATAAATTTCGCATTCCGGCGTGGGCTGTGTTTGTGCAACGCGTGCGCCACCAGTTCCTTGCCAGTGCCTGACTCACCGTTGATTAAGACAGTGATGTTGGAGTTGGAGAGGCGGCCAATGGCGCGAAACACTTCTTGCATGGCAGGTGCTTCACCAATAATTTCTTGGGCTGGCTCCAGCTCTTGCGCAGCCATTTCAGGCTTTTGTTCACGGGCGAAGCTCACCCCACGCCGCGCCACTTCCACCAGCTCGTCGAGATCGAAGGGCTTGGGTAAATATTCAAATGCGCCACCTTGATAAGCAGCAACCGCGCTGTCGAGGTCTGAGTGCGCAGTCGTTATGATTACCGGTATGGCCGGTTTTGTTGCGTGAATTTGTCGCAGTAAATCGAGGCCATCAATGCCCGGCATGCGAATGTCGGAAATAATAATTTCAGGCTGCGAGGTTCGCAGCGCAGCCAAGAGGTCATCGCCGGTTTCAAAACTGCGCACGTCCAGACCCGCCCGGGTGAGGGCTTTCTCCATCACCCAGCGCAGCGATCGGTCATCTTCAGCTATCCAAATTTCTGAGGTGGTTTTCATGCTAAACCTTTAGGGGTAAGTATATCGAGAAGCACGTGTTGCCCGGCTCCGACTCACATTCAATAATGCCATGATGGACATTGACCGCAGATTGGGCGATGGTCAGCCCAAGTCCTGTTCCCTCGCTGCGACCACTGATCATGGGGAAGAATATACGCTCTTTGATGTCGTCTAAAATACCGGGGCCAGTATCAATAATATCCACTCGACAGATCACACGATGGTGCTCACCACCAATAGTAAAACTGCGCTGTATTCGAGTTTTAAATGTCAGTGTGCGCTCACTTCTATCACCCTCAAGCATGGCCTGCATGGCGTTGCGGGCGACATTTAAAAGGGCTTGAATCAGCTGAGCGCGATCACCCAACAAATTGGGAATGCTTGGGTCGTAGTCGCGCACAAGGGTTAACTCTCCTTGCACTTCAACATCGATAAGCGCCGCAACATGCTCAACCACTTCGTGAATATTTAGCTCTTCATAAGTGGGCAGTTGGCTGGGGCCCAGCAATCGGTCAACAAGGTTGCGCAAACGGTCTGTTTCAGTCGTGATAATCTGGCACAACTCCGCCGTCTCGCCCCCTAAGCCGCGGTCTGTGATTTCCCGCGCCAGCAGCTGCGCGGCGCCGCGAATACCACCCAGCGGGTTTTTGATTTCATGGGCCAAGCCGCGAATAAGGCTGCGTGAGGTGTCATGAACCGACAGTAACGCTTCCTCGCGGTTAATCTTGAGGATGCGATCAACCGGCTGCATCTCCATCAAAATCCACTCGCCTGAATCAATACTCAGCGGCGTGATGGTGTAGTCCACCTGCGAGGAGTCGGCGACTAAACCGCTCAGGTACTCTTGACGCAGGGTGTGCGCGTTCCCAAACTCCAAACATTCACGCAGCGTCTGCCGCGCAGTGGCATCATCGACAAACAGATTGCTCACGGGCGTGCCGCGCAGACGGACACTTCCCGCCTGCAAAAGGGCCTCTGCTGCCGGATTAATATAATCAATCAACAGCGCTCTATCGATCAGCAATACGGCTGTATTGAGATTGTCGAGAAGAAGTCTGTGCAGTTGATCTGATGTCATAAGTGCCGTAGCTGGTCAATTTAATGGCGTTTGTTGTGTGGGCCGGAAAAATCTCAGAGGCCTCGCTGTTTAAGCCTGCAATAAGCAGGCCAAAACTGTGTCGTGAGACTGGCCTGGAAAGCCCGAAAATTGGGGAGATATTTCGCCCTTTGCGGGGATTATACGACGAGCGAACAATTCGTGCACCGTTTTGGTGCAATGAGCTTGAAATGACGCTGAACATGCACAGTGATGGGGGCGCTGGACGCGATCACCGCGCCATCTGCCGCAACCACACTGGCCGACACAGTGTGCGTGCCGCGCTCGGGTTTAGTTACCGCGTAAGAGGTCGCGGCCACGGGTCTTCGGTAAGGTTTACCGTCGAGATAGAATTGAACAACATGGCCGCGCTGCAGCTCGGGCGTCAGGGCGAGTTAGACAATAATATTGCCCTGTTCGTGGGAAATAATTGTATCGGCTTCAGGCGCAACAATCGCAATCGACGAATAACCGGATAATGCCACGCTTTCAGTCACCGCGCCGTCTTTTACGGGCGACACTGCTGTGTTGATTTGGTTAATCGGGCGCAACTGTGCCTCGGTGGCAGGCTGATCAGAGGATGGCGTATCGCTGTAAGTCACGCGCCCCTGTTCGTCAGTGGTTTTGTACACCGGCGCTGCCACAAGCGTCGATGTGCAAAGCAGCGCAAGGCTGAACAGGCAACCATCAAACCTTTTTTTCGCTAGCAACCAATTTTTCATGGTGTTGAGCCTCTCAATTCCTTTGAGTCGATGCGTAATAAAAGTCTCACGCCAGCTAAAGATTAGACCTATTGGGGACAAAGAAAAAGCCCGCCATTTCGCAATGACGGGCTTTTCTAGGGTTTTTTGACGCGTTTCACCGCGCCGCTACAGCGATTAGCAGCTGTAGTACATATCAAACTCAACTGGGTGAGTGGTGTGCTCAACACGGTAGACGTCTTCCATCTTCAGTGCGATATAGGCATCGATCATATCGTTAGAGAAAACACCGCCTTCAGTTAAGAAATCGCGGTCAGCGTCAAGCGCGTTCAGTGCTTCACGAAGGCTGCCACATACCTGAGGAATGGCGGCAGCTTCTTCTGGCGGCAAATGATAAAGATCTTTGTCCGCTGCATCGCCTGGGTGAATCTTGTTCTTAACACCGTCTAAGCCCGCCATCAAGAAGGCCGCAAACATTAAGTATGGGTTGGCAACTGGGTCGCCAAAGCGAACTTCAATGCGCTTGCCGCGTGGGCTGGCAACATACGGAATGCGGATCGACGCAGAGCGGTTGCGCGCTGAATAAGCCAGCATTACCGGTGCTTCGAAGCCTGGAATTAGACGCTTGTATGAGTTGGTCGACGGGTTTGCAAAGGCGTTCAGCGCTTTCGCGTGCTTAATAATACCGCCAATGTAGAACAGAGCCGTTTCGCTCAGACCAGAATAGCCGTCACCGGCAAACTGGTTTACGCCATCTTTCGAGTAAGACATGTGGCAGTGCATACCTGAACCGTTATCGCCCACTAATGGCTTAGGCATAAAGGTCGCTGTCTTGCCATAGGCGTGAGCAACGTTGTGTACGCAGTACTTTAAAATCTGAACTTGGTCCGCTTTTTTCACCAGGGTGTCAAAACGAACGCCAATTTCACACTGGCCAGCGGTTGCCACTTCGTGGTGATGCACTTCAATCTCAAGACCCATCTGCTCCATCGCGTTACACATAGCAGCGCGAAGATCGTGAAGGCTGTCAACCGGCGGTACGGGGAAATAGCCGCCCTTCACGCTGGGACGGTGGCCCATATTGCCTTCTGGGAAATCTTTACCAGAGGACCAAGACGCTTCTTCAGAATTGATTTTGTAGAAAGCACCGCTGATATCAGCGCCCCACTTGATGTCGTCAAAGACAAAGAATTCAGGCTCTGGACCGAAGAACGCTGTATCGCCCAGGCCAGTGGACACGAGGTACTTTTCAGCGCGGTCAGCAATTGATCGCGGGTCGCGCTCGTAGCCTTGCATGGTGGTTGGATCAACGACACCGCAACGCAAAATAACAGTTGGCTCGTCGGTAAACGGATCGAGTACAGCGGTGCTGTCGTCTGGCATAAGAATCATGTCTGATTCGTTAATACCTTTCCAGCCAGCGATGGAAGAGCCATCGAACATTTTACCTTCGAGGAAAAAGTCTTCGCCGACTTCACCCAAAGGCAGTGTCAGGTGCTGTTCTTTACCCTTGGTGTCAGTGAATCGCAGGTCAACCCAGCGAGCGCCGCTTTCTTTAATAAGATTTAGAGTCTTCTCAGACATGTTTTCCTCCAATTCGGAATTCGATATTTCATGGTTTGATACAGCTTTACCGGCTTTTACCCCGCGCTGCACGCTGTCACTGGGACTTGTGCAAGACACCTGATAGAAAGAGGCATTTCGAAAACGTTATTTGCAATTGTCATGCCAACGAGTCAGAAATAAGCGATGAACGCTGGACGCCCCTTATTTCTGCGCACAGCAGGGCTTTTGATGCTAAACACTCCCCAGAGCTCAACCGCTAAGATCACTTGCAAGCACCATAACAGTGCATTTAATTCAGTGATGCACCTTTATGGTGCTAAAGAACAAGCGGCATTGATAGATCCCTCTCATTGCGCGGGTATCATGCCGTTCTATCGAAACACTGTCACGCGTTACTGCGACTATTAATGCCAGATGCTATTCTAAACGCTGCAATGGACAATAGAGATTGGTCGACAGACCTTTTTAGCCAGCGGCTCTCGCAGACACGCCCCTGCGAAACCGCCATCGAGTAGAAATAATGACGTCAATTGACACAGTGGAATGGCCCGCGCCCGGCGATATCATCATCGACGTGCGTCACCCCGACGAGGTCGAAAAAAGACCGCTGCATTGGCCAACACATCGCGTGATTGTCGTCCCTTTTTTTAAACTCACAGAACAAATCGACACCTTAAACAAGCATCAATCCTATCTGCTCTACTGCGAGCGGGGCATTATGAGCCGCCTGCAAGCAGATGCAATGTGCAAAAAAGGATTTTGCAATATCGCAATATTCGCGCCACCCTCAAATCCTGCCTAAACTTTAATCAACATCAAAACTATGATGTCGCTCACGTTATTTGTGGTAATTAGAACCCAATTCTGGACATAACAGGCTATATTGAGTATTTAGCCAATATTTAAATTGAAATCAGCCGCAGGATGCAGCCGATGATGAGCAATAACAATATGCTCGGGGGGCCTAGGGAAGCCAGTCAAACCACTCCCCAACCCAACACAACCTTGGTCAATCAGTTAATTCAGATTGAATTAGAGGGCCTCACACTTCGAAATGTAGCGCTTGGACTGGCGATTTACGTCGCGATCAGCATTGTTCTATTTATAGTGGGCACTCAGAGTGTGGCAACGCTTCACCAATGGTTATGGCTGAGCGCTGTATCGTGCACCGGCTTGAGCATTTGGTTGTGGCTGGCCAATGCCAAACGCGCAGGGAATCTCTCGCCCTCTTCAACGCAGATTGCAATTTATAGTTCCGCTGTCATTTGTGCAGCACTTTGGGGGGCTGCATCACCGCTTTTTATTCAAGCGGATCAACTCGAAGCAACTGCCTTAGTGATGATCATCCTGATCACCCTAAGCTTTCCGTGGTTACTACTCTTCCACTACCGCCGTTTTTTTCAGCAAGTGGTTCTCAGCCTAATCTATGTACCTCTGCTGGCAACGCTATACATTAAATACCCCCAGCAACCTGCGTTTCTCGCCCTCATTGTCGTTGTCTACGGCTTGTTAACTGTTTGCGCCATGGCCAGCCACGGGCGAGCCCGCGGAATAACTGCCAGCATGCTCAAATCCAAGGAGCAGGCGCGGAAAACCGTTCAAACCAGCCAAAAGATAGCCAGCCTAATCGAACAGACGCCTCTCGGTTTTATCGAGTGGAACCAACAGCGCGAAATCATTACCTGGAACCCCGCGGCAACCACCATCTTTGGCTATTCCAGACAGGAAGTGCTTGGCCGAACCACTGATTTTTTATTTGATAACAAGAAGCCGTTTTTGATGCAGCAAGTTGAAAATGATCTGTTTTTGTTTGGTAAAGACTTTTCAGGCACGGCAGAGAACATCACTCGAGACGGCACCGTAATTATCTGCGAATGGAACGATACACCGCTCTTTGATGAGGCCATGAACGTGGTGGGCGCCGCGTCATTTGTAGAAGACGTTACCGATCGCGTCAATTTGGAAACGCGCATCAAACAGCAGGCGTA
>LIDE01000002.1 GCA_001438605.1 SAR92 bacterium BACL16 MAG-120619-bin48
CCAGACCATGCGATCTAGGAACCAACTTTTGCCAAGATAAGCGGCGCTGACGCCGACTATTGCTCCGGCGAACGAGTAACTGACCGCTGCCCAAATTGCCACAATTAGACCAATGGAGGAAACCGTATTGAGAATGGCGAAAAGGGGTGTGCGGTGAATAGCGGGGATATCGACTTGGTCTCGATTCATAAACACCCGCTCGCCCAAAACGGCTTTTGAGGCCCAATTTTTGGTCGACGTCGGTTTTTGAAAAAGTATGGGGTTGAGAAACATCCAAGCAATCGACAGGGCGATGGGAATCAGACACCAATAGCCTATCCAAACTCTACTCCAGAGAGTGAGAACAATAATGGGAAGGACCGAATACCGTGACCAGACACTGATGGGATTGGCATCTCTCATCCAATTTTCGTCAGTTAAATGAAAGGCTTTAGCGATTTTTTTCTCGATAACCATTTAACACCCCAAGGCATGAAAAGAAACATGCCGGAAGCCCCCAATATTGTTATCACTTGCGGGCTATTATCAAGATTTATTACACAAGTAGGCGAAAGGATAATCTCCGTCAGGAAATTATAAATGAGCGCGGCTGGCGCGCTCACTCCATAAAATTGAATTACGCCGGTTTATATACCGCTGCCAGAATAGCGCCGGAAACAGTACATAGTACTAATGCATCTACTATCCAATAGACAGCCATCGCGAAGGGTATGGGCATCACGGCATACATTACAAAACTGCCATGCGCCATTAAAATACCAATCAGCAGTCCATAACGCACGCCTTCCATGACACCTTTGTTTTCATACCCTTTCAAAAAAATATAACAAAACATAACTGATAGAAGTGCATACCCTATCCACATCCAGAGCATATAGTCTTCCATCGTTTCTGTTGGGCGCCAAAGCTCGGCGGTCTGTCCATATAACTCACCAACCAGATATTGGTGATAAAGCATTTCGAAAAAATTCACAAAAACAAAAACAGCAACTACTGCGAGAAGAAATCGTTTTGTATTCATCGTAGGTCCCTTTATTGATATGAGAGTGAGTTTTCTTAACTACCGCTTCCAAACAACTTTTCTGAGCGTAGACCCTGTTTAACCAGACTGCCAGTCTCTGCGCTGCTATTAAATGTAGACCAAAAAATGCCTCAACCATTTTCAGTTGAATATGTTATGCGGCGCGTGTTTGGCGAAACAGGATTGGGGGCAATAGGCGTTTGAGGGGGAATGCTGGATAAACAGTATCGGCTGGCGCGGGGGCTTAGCCCCGCGCCTGAAGCATTGCACCCATATTTTGATGGATTAAATTAACGGCTTTTAACGGGCGGATCATGACTTTGAAATCATTTATGAGCCCTTCTTCATTCCAGCTGATCATGTCCACGCCATTGACCTGAATACCGTCTATCTCTACCTCAAATTCAAGAATGGCTTGGCGCTCACCGGTGGCTTCACGCACATACTTAAACGTATCGTTATAGAAAACCAGTAGCGCGGCGCCAAGGTATTTGCCAGTAATTGTCTTACCAACTTGCGGTGTATGGACGACCGGCGAATGGAAGACGGCGTCATCTGCCAGCAGTCGATGCAGGCCTTCGATATCTTGGTTTTTTGCCACGCTGTGCCAGGTGGCCATGGTGTCGATTGTCATAAATTCCCATCGGTCGGTGCATGTCGTTAGGGACTGAGTCTGACCATTCGATGGCAACTTGTAAAGTGTCGGGTGCACTGCCTGCCGAGCCTTGAAACACGCTCAGCAAAAAGGGCGCACTTGCGCCCTTCCTGTCACGTCACTGCATTGAACTTAGTTGATTTTAGGGTTCAACTCGCCGCTCTGATAACGGCTGGTCATTGCATCTAGACTCATCGCTTTGATCTTCGATGCGTTGCCGGCGGTACCAAACGACTCGTATCGGGCGACGGCAATGTCCATCATGGCAACGGTGGTCTCCTTCAGAAAGGCTCGCGGGTCAAAAGCGCTGGGGTTTTCTGCCAAAAAGCGTCTCACCGCACCAGTTGATGCAAGGCGCAGGTCAGTATCAATATTAATTTTGCGCACGCCGTGCTTAATACCTTCGCAAATCTGGTCAACTGGCACGCCGTAGGTCTCAGGAATGTCGCCGCCGTATTGATTGATAATGGCGAGCCACTCTTGCGGCACAGAGGACGAACCGTGCATGACCAAATGTGTATTGGGTATGCGTCGGTGGATTTCTCGAATACGATCGATGGCCAGAATATCGCCTGTCGGTGGTCGGCTAAATTTATAGGCGCCATGGCTGGTGCCACAGGCGATAGCGAGAGCATCTACGCCGGTTTTGGCGACGAAATCTGCCGCTTCTTCTGGGTCGGTGAGCATTTGGTCGTGGGTCAGCACGCAGTCTGCGCCAACGCCGTCTTCTTCCCCAGCGGCGCCGGTTTCGAGGGAGCCGAGGCAGCCCAACTCACCTTCGACGGAAACACCACAGGCATGGGCCATATCGACGGTGCGCTTGGTGACATCAACGTTGTACTCATAGCTAGAGGGTGTTTTACCGTCTTCCTCTAACGACCCGTCCATCATGACTGAGCTGAAGCCCTGCTGAATGGAGCGCTGACAAACTGCGGCACTGGTGCCGTGATCTTGGTGCATACACACGGGAATGTGCGGCCACTCTTCAATAGCAGCGAGGATGAGGTGGCGTAAAAACGGCGCACCTGCGTATTTTCTCGCGCCTGCAGAGGCCTGAACTATCACGGGGCTGTCTGTGCGGTCTGCTGCCATCATGATGGCACGCATCTGTTCGAGGTTGTTCACATTGAATGCCGGCACGCCGTAGCTGTACTCGGCTGCGTGATCCAGCATTTGACGTAATGAAATTAAAGCCATGGTCTCTTCCTATAGTTGACTCACGTTTTGTTGCCTATGCGCGCTGCTGCAGCGCTGTCACGGCCGGTAATTCTTTGCCTTCTACGTATTCTAAAAATGCGCCGCCGCCGGTTGAAATGTAGGACACTTGATCAGCAATACCATATTTGTCTATGGCCGCTAGCGTGTCGCCACCCCCGGCAATTGAAAACCCTGCGCTGCCAGCGATGGCGAATGCTAAGGTCTTGGTGCCCTCGCCGAACTGGTCAAACTCAAAAACACCCACTGGGCCATTCCAAATGATGGTACCCATGGAGGCTAAAAGACCCGCAAAATGCTTGGCGGTGTCGGGGCCGATGTCGAAAATCATATCGTCTTCTTCAACATCGTCAACGGATTTTACGGTGGCCACGGCGCTCTCGGAGAATGCCTTGCCAACAACAACATCGGTGGGCAGCGGGATACTGACCTTGCTCATCAGGTCTTGAGCAACACGAATCAGGTCTACTTCACAGAGGGACTTGCCCACTGGCTTGCCTGCGGCGGCAAGGAAGGTGTTGGCAATACCACCACCGACAATCAACTGGTCAACTTTTCCGGAGAGGCTCTCAAGTACCGTCAGTTTCGTTGACACTTTGGAGCCGCCGACGATCGCAACAACAGGCCGCGCGGGGGCATGGAGTGCGCGCTGCAGGGCATCTAGCTCTTTGGCGAGCAAGGGTCCGGCACAGGCGATGGGCGCGTATTTTATCACGCCGTGAGTCGAAGCTTGGGCGCGATGGGCTGTGCCAAATGCGTCCATCACAAAAATATCGCAGAGGCGGGCATAGGCTTTCGCCAGCGCGTCGTCGTCTTTCTTTTCACCGGGGTTGAAGCGCACATTCTCCAGCAATACCACGTCGCCATCAGCTAAGGTGAGGCCGTTGTCCCAAGCGGACTCTAGGCGTACGGGCTTGCCCAATAATTGCGCGAGATGGTCGGCAACGGGTTTGAGCGAGTAGATCTCTTCAAACTGACCTTCGGTAGGCCGCCCGAGGTGAGACATGAGAATGACTTTGGCGCCCGCTTCGAGGGCGAGTTGTATGGTCGGCAGCGCTGCGCGAATACGCGCATCGCTAGTGACTTTGCCGTCTTTTATGGGAACATTTAAATCTTCACGGATAAGCAGTCGTTTGCCTGTGAGCTCCAGCTCGGTCATCAATTTGACGGTCATAACAGTCCTTTAAAAATAACTAGTGTTTTAACTTGGGCAGCCCCTGCCAATACATCAGAGTATCGAGCATTCTATTCGCGTAGCCCCATTCGTTGTCAAACCAGATCAAGACTTTGACTAATTTTTCCTGACTGACACGGGTTTGGCTGGCGTCAACAATGCCACTGCGCGGGTCGTGGTTAAAATCGCAGGAGGCCAGTGGCTCTTCAGTATAGCCCAAGACACCCTGCAAAAATCCGTCGGCAGCCTCTGCAAGAGCGCTGTTAATCGCAGCAACATCGACCTTTTCGCGCACCATTAGCGAGAGGTCAATGGCCGAGACATTCATGGTTGGCACTCGCATGGCCTGCGCTTGGAAGCGCCCCGTGAGTTCTGGCATTAAGCGGTCAATCCCGAGCGCGAGACCGGTGTCGACAGGAATAATCGACTGCATCGCAGCGCGGGTTTTACGCAAATCGGTGTGGTGATAGGCGTCAATCACAGGCTGGTCGTTCATAGCCGAGTGAATGGTAGTGATGGCGCCGCCCTCCACATAAAAGCGGTCGTGAAGCACTTGAATCACTGGGACAACACAATTGGTGGAGCAGGAGGCGCTGGAAATAACGGTTTCACTGCCAGTCAAGGTTTCATGATTAATGCCATAGACAATGGTGGCATCAACACTGGATTCCGCGGGCTGCGAAAACAGTACTCGCTTGGCACCGCTGTGAATATGCTGCTCGGCGGTATCACGGTCGGTGTAGCTGCCGCTGCACTCCAGCACGACATCAACCGCCAGTGCGTGCCAAGGCAAGTTGCTCCACTGCTTTTCGTGAAAAATGGCAATGGTATCGCCATTGATGCAGAGGCTGTCGTCGTGATCAGTAACAATACCGGGGAAACGACCGTGGGTAGAATCGTAGCGGGTTAAATGGGCGATGGTTTTACTGTCGGCGAGCTCATTAATGGCGACCACTTGAACAGTGTTGCGCGCGCCCGATTCGTAAAGGGCGCGCAGCACGGAGCGGCCAATGCGGCCGTAGCCATTAATGGCTATACGCAGCATTAACCGATGGCCGCCAACGTGTTGGCAACGACATTCTCAACGGTAAAACCAAAGGCTTTCATCAACTGATCGCCTGGGGCAGATTCGCCGAAGCTGGTCATGCCGACAACACGACCGTCCAGACCGACAAACTTGTACCAGTAATCCGCATGCAGCGCTTCAACAGCAACTCGGGCGCGAATGCTCGGCGATAAAACGGCGTCGCGGTAGGCGGCATCTTGGGCTGAGAACAGTTCGGCACAGGGCATTGACACCACGCGCGCCTGAACACCTTGGGCTGCCAGCTGTTCTGCAGCGAGCATGGCCAGCTCAACCTCTGAACCGGTAGCAATCAAAATCGCCTGCGGGGCAAGGCAGTCGCGCAACACGTAACCACCGCGACTGATGGCGGCAACCTGCTCTTCAGAGCGGGCCATTGGTGCAAGATTTTGGCGGCTAAATACTAGGGCACTGGGGCCATCGCGACGTTCGATAGCACTTTTCCAACAGACCGCTGACTCCACGGTGTCACAGGGGCGCCACGTGTGCAGGTTAGGTGTTGAGCGCAGCGCGCTGAGCTGCTCAACCGGCTGGTGGGTTGGACCATCTTCACCGAGACCAATCGAGTCGTGGGTGTAGACAAAAATACTTTGCTGCTTCATCAATGCTGCCATGCGCACAGCATTGCGTGCGTATTCCATAAACATCAGGAATGTCGCGCCATAGTTAATGAAGCCACCGTGCAGTGCGATACCGTTCATCATGGCACTCATGCCAAATTCGCGCACACCGTAATAAATGTAGTTTCCGTTGGCATCGTCGCCACTAACGCCTTTCGAACCAGACCAAATGGTCAGATTTGATCCCGCAAGGTCAGCGGAGCCACCCAGCAGTTCTGGCAACATTGGGCCAAAGGCATTGAGGCAGTTTTGTGACGCTTTGCGCGAGGCAATTTTTTCCATCTTCGCTTGGCATTCACGAATATAGGCATCGGCCTTGGCGCTAAAGTCGGCTGGTAAATCGCCGCGCGTACGGCGCTCAAAATCAGCGGCCAGCTCTGGGAAGGCTGCGCGATAGCTGGCCAATTTCTTCTGCCAAGCAGCCTGTGCAGCCGTGCCTTTGGCAACACCGTTCCATGCGGCGTAGTGCTCTGCAGGAATCTCGAATGGCGCGTGGTGCCAGCCCAAGGCTTCCCGTGTCAGCGCAACTTCCGCAGCACCTAGTGCGGCACCGTGGCAATCTTCTTTGCCCTGCTTGTTGGGCGAGCCGAAACCAATAATTGTTTTACAGCAAATCAAGGTTGGCTTGCCTGTCTCAGCGTGGGCTTGTTCTATGGCCGCTTTAATCGCAGCGCTATCGTGGCCGTCAACATTGGCAATCACTTGCCAGCCATAGGCGGCAAATCGCGCAGGAGTGTCGTCACTGAACCAGCCTTCAACTTCACCATCAATAGAGATGCCGTTGTCATCGTAAAACGCAACCAACTTACCTAGCTTGAGGGTGCCAGCGAGAGAGCACACTTCATGGGAGATACCTTCCATCAAGCAACCATCGCCAAGAAATGTATAAGTGTGGTGATCAACAAGTTCGTGGCCTGGACGGTTGAATTGCGCCGCGAGAATTTTTTCAGCCAGCGCCATACCGATGGCGTTGCTGATACCCTGACCCAACGGGCCAGTGGTTGTTTCCACGCCCGGCGCATAACCATATTCGGGGTGCCCCGGGGTCTTGGAGTGCAACTGGCGGAAATTCTTTATTTCCTCGATCGGCAAGTCGTAGCCCGTGAGGTGCAGCAATGAATAGAGCAGCATTGAGCCGTGGCCATTGGAGAGAACGAAGCGATCTCGGTTGACCCAGGCTGGATCGGCAGGGTTATGGGATAAGTAGTCATTCCACAGCACCTCGGCAATATCTGCCATGCCCATAGGGGCTCCGGGATGACCGCTATTGGCCTGTTGTACTGCATCCATGCTAAGGGCGCGAACTGCGTTGGCAAGGTCTCGACGTGAGGCCATGGATTGTCACTCCTAAAAGGGAAATTTTGAGGCGCGTATTGTCGCCCAGACGGGGGTCTCAGTAAACCGATATCGCGTGATTTAGCCTAGTTTCTAAGAGGCTTTGGCCAATTGATTAGACGCTGTTTGATTGCATTTGGAGCATATATAAAAATATTTTGATATATAAAAATGGCTATGCTACAGTCCCGCCCGATGAATAATCTCAGTCAATTTTCCGATCAGCCGCGCTCTGCGACCGATACGAGCGCCATCACCGCCCTCTGTAAAGCGGCGGGCGATCCTCTGCGCATGCAGGTATTGAAGGTATTGCAGCAAAACGCCTATGGGGTGCTTGAGCTGTGTCAGGTGTTTGACATTCGACAGTCGGCCATGAGTCATCACTTGAAGATTTTGGCCAACGCGGGCTTGGTGGCGACACGCCGCGAGGGCACAACGATTTTTTATCGCCGCAATCAGCTGCATCCCGATACCGATTTACAGAGCTTGCAGCAAGTTCTGTTCCACACCATTGACGATGCAGCGCTGGATCCCGGCTTACGCACACGCCTGGAAACCATCAACAAAGAGCGTGCAGCGGCGTCGGTGGCCTTTTTTAACCAGAACGCTGCGCGGTTTGAAGAAAACCAAGATTTAATTGCTAGCTGGTCTGACTATGGCGACAGCGTCGAGAATTTTTTGGCCAGCAGTGCACATCTGCGTCACTCAGCGTTGGAAATAGGACCCGGTTACGGCCAATTTCTGCCTAAACTGTGTAGTCTTTTTCAGCAGGTAACGGCCCTTGATAACGCTGCCGAAATGCTTGAACAATGCCGCAGCAGGGCCACCGCCCAGGGCTTGACCAATATTCAGCTGCTTTTGGGTGATACTGATCTCGCCTTGAGCAAAGGCCTGCGCAGCGACTGTATTTCACTGAACATGGTGCTGCACCACAATCCCACCCCCGGAGAGATTATCGCCGACTGCGCAAAGCTGCTAAACGCCGATGGCGTTCTGTTGATCACCGATCTCTGCGCGCACAATCAAGAGTGGGTTAAGGCCGCCTGCGGCGATCTGTGGCTCGGGTTTGAGCCGCAAGAGCTAACACGCTGGGCAGAAAGCGCGGGACTTGAAGAGGGCAATAGCCTTTATCTTACCCAGCGCAACGGCTTTCGCATTCAACTTCGTCAGTTTGTAAAACCCGCGCTTACAAGAGCCTGATATTAACCATTGGTGGAAATCACCACGCTATTTAACATTGAGAGCAACTAAACTTATGTCCAACTACTCTATTTTTACCTCCGAATCGGTCTCTGAGGGCCACCCCGACAAAATGGCTGATCAAATCTCTGACGCCGTCCTAGATGCCATTCTTGCAGATGATCCGCACTCCCGTGTCGCCGTGGAGACGTTGGTTAAAACAGGCATGGCGATTATTGCCGGTGAAGTGCGCACCAATACCTATGTCGATCTTGAGCAAATTGTCCGCGATGTGATTACGGACATCGGTTACGACAGCTCGGACGTGGGTTTCGATGGTAATTCCTGCGCGGTACTTAATGCGATAGGCAAGCAGTCCAGCGATATTGCCCAGGGCGTCGACGAGAGCGAGAACAAAGATATCGGTGCTGGCGACCAGGGTTTGATGTTTGGCTACGCCAGCAACGAAACGCCTGTGCTGATGCCTGCGCCCATTTATTACGCCCATCGGTTGATGGAACGCCAAGCGCGTCTGCGCAAAAACGGTGTTTTGCCGTGGCTGCGTCCAGACGCGAAAAGTCAGGTCACACTGCGCTACGAAAACGGCAAACCCGTCGCCATTGATGCGGTTGTTCTGTCTACTCAGCACTCGCCCGCGATTTCTCAGGGCGATTTGCGCGAGGCTGTCTTGGAAGAAATTATTCGCCCGGTTCTGCCTGCAGAGTGGTTACACGCTGGCACCCAGTACCACATCAACCCGACTGGCCAGTTTATTATTGGTGGCCCAATGGGCGACTGCGGGCTCACCGGCCGCAAAATTATTGTCGACACCTATGGCGGCATGGCACACCACGGCGGCGGCGCGTTTTCGGGCAAAGATCCTACCAAAGTGGACCGCTCTGCGGCTTACGCGGGTCGCTATGTGGCCAAGAACATTGTCGCAGCGGGCTTGGCTGACCGCTGTGAAATTCAGGTGTCCTACGCTATTGGTGTCTCTGAGCCAACATCGATCAGTGTTGATACCTTCGGCACAGGCAAACTCCCCGATAGCGAAATAGTCGCCTTGATCCGTGAGCACTTTGATCTTCGCCCGCGCGGACTGATCGAGATGCTTGATCTGCGACGCCCCATTTATCAAGCAACTGCTTCGTACGGTCATTTTGGTCGCGAAGAAGAAAATTTCACGTGGGAAAGAACAGATAAAGCTGCTGAGCTGAAAAAAGCACTTTAAGACTTCCTCTATTCCATACAAAACATATTCTTACAGGCAACAATTTATGAGCAACGCATTGAACACCACCTTTACCGACTACAAAGTCGCTGATATCTCTTTAGCCGACTGGGGCAAAAAAGAAATTTCTATTGCCGAAACAGAAATGCCGGCTTTGATGACCCTCCGCGAGAAGTATCGCGCAGCGCAACCACTGGCCGGCGCACGTATTCTCGGCTGTATCCACATGACCATTCAGACCGCAGTTCTGATTGAAACTCTCGAAGCCTTGGGCGCAGAAGTGCGTTGGACTTCGTGCAATATTTTCTCCACCCAAGATCATGCCGCTGCTGCAATCGCAGCCAACGGCACGCCAGTCTTTGCGTGGAAAGGCGAGACAGAAGCAGAATACGAGTGGTGCTTAGAGCAGCAGGTGCTCAAAGACGGGGTACCCTGGAATGCCAATATGATTTTGGACGACGGTGGCGACCTCACAGACTTGCTGCACAAGAAATACCCCCAAGTGTTAGAAAATGTTCACGGTATTACCGAAGAGACCACCACCGGTGTTCATCGCCTGTATGAAATGCTCAAGCGCGGCGAACTCAAAGTGCCTGCGATCAATGTAAACGACTCCGTCACTAAGTCGAAGTGCGACAACAAGTACGGCTGTCGCCACAGTCTCAACGACGCCATTAAGCGCGCGACCGACCATTTGCTCTCCGGCAAGAAAGCGATCGTTATTGGCTACGGCGATGTGGGCAAAGGTTCCGCGCAGTCACTGCGTCAGGAAGGCATGATTGTTAAAATTACCGAAGCTGACCCGATCTGCGCCATGCAGGCCTGCCTCGACGGTTTCGAAGTCGTGTCAACCTACATCGACGGCGATGTCAGCAAAGGGGTCAATACTCAGCTACTCGCCAATACCGACATGCTGGTGACCAGTACTGGCAACTACAATGTCTGCGGTGAAGATATTCTCAGCGCCCTGAAAAGCGGTTGTGTTGTCTGCAATATCGGCCACTTTGACAATGAAATCGACACCGCCTTTATGCGTAAGACATGGCAGTGGGAAGAGATCAAGCCACAGGTGCACAAGATATACCGCAACCGCGAGAGCAACGATCATCTGTTGTTGTTGGCGGAAGGCCGCCTGGTCAACTTGGGCAACGCCACAGGTCATCCAAGCCGCATCATGGACGGTTCGTTTGCCAACCAAGTGCTGGCGCAAATGGATCTCTTCACCAAGCAATATGCTGCACAGGACGAGGCCACTAAGGCCGCCATGCTCAGTGTTGAAGTGCTGCCAAAGCATCTTGACGAAGAAGTCGCGCGCTATATGGTGCTTGGCTTCGGTGGCGTTATCACCAAGTTGACACAGGCCCAGGCAGATTACATTAATGTACCCATCAATGGTCCATTCAAGGGTGACAGTTACAAGTACTAAACACCGCAGACGTACCCTTGCGCGCGTCAGGCGCGCAAGGGTACGATCAGCCTGCGACAGAAAGAATCGCTATATAGGATAACCGTGAATGAACAGCAGCCCACTTCTCAGCTTTGAGTTTTTCCCGCCCAAGACCGATCAAGGAAAAGTAAACCTCGCGACCACACGCAAAGAGCTGGGCAAGTTTTCCCCAGAGTTCTTCTCGGTAACCTACGGCGCGGGCGGCTCGACGCGCTCCACCACCCTCGATCAGGTGAAGGCAATTTTGGCCGATGGCTACGATGTTGCACCTCACATATCCTTTGGCGGCAGCAGTGAAGATGAAGTACTGACACTGCTGAATGATTACAAAGCCATGGGTGTTAAAAATCTCGTCGCCCTGCGCGGTGACTTGCCCTCAGGTATGGGTGGCGCTGGTCAGCTAGTCCACGCCAACCAACTGGTGGCCTTTATTCGGGCAAAAACCGGCAATCACTTTAATATTAACGTGGCCGCCTACCCCGAGATTCACCCTGAGTCAGAAAGCTACAGCCGCGACATTTTTTGGCTCGGCGAAAAGTTTAAAGCTGGCGCAAACCGTGCAATTACCCAGTATTTTTACAATGCCGATGGCTATTTTAAATTTGTTGAGGAATGTGCCAAAGCGGGCATTGGCGCGCCGATTATTCCAGGCATTATGCCGCTCACCAACTATGCCAATTTGGTCCGCTTCTCCGAAAGCTGCGGCGCCGACATCCCGCGCTGGTTGCGCTGGCAGCTGAAAGAGCGCAGTAGCAATCAGGAAGACTTGATCAGCTACGGCATCGATATTATTTCCGAACTCAGCCAAAAGCTAATCGATGGTGGCGCACCCGGTTTACACTTTTACACCATGAATCAATGGCAAGTTACTGATATCCTCTGTCGCAACCTTGGCTTTTCGGAAACTGTTTAAACAACGCCTATGCGCATACCTCGAATATTTACCGAGCTGCACCTCGCCAGTGGCGCAGAGCTGAGCCTCGACGAGCGCGCAGCACGCCACCTTGCGTCGGCACTACGCATGACTGTCGGTCAAGAAATCACACTTTTTAATGGCGAAGGCGGTGAATATGCCGCAGAGCTATTGGCGGTGGGGAAAAAAGGGGTCAGCGTCAAAGTGACCGCGCACCGCAATGTCGAACGTGAGTCCCCACTTCACCTGCATCTCGCTATTGGCGTGTCTCGCGGCGAGCGCATGGACTGGATTGTGCAGAAAGCGACGGAACTTGGCGTCAGTGAAATTACGCCGCTGTTTACCGAGCGCACCGAAGTCAAACTCAGCGGCGATCGCCTTGATAAAAAACAACAGCACTGGCAGCAGATAGCCATTAGCGCCTGCGAGCAATCCCAGCGCAATCGCGTGCCCACGCTGCATACCCCCACACATATCGACCAGTGGCTGAGCGCTGGAGGTGACACCGCGGCAGAGCTGAAGCTCGTTTTGCACCACCGCACAGCAAAAAAGCTTAGCGAACATGCACCTCAGACCCATATTTGTCTCTTGGTGGGTCCAGAGGGTGGCCTCAGCGACCACGAAATCGATCAGGCAATGGCGGGCCAATTCCAGCCACTGGCATTAGGCCCGAGAGTTATGCGAACAGAAACTGCGCCGCTGGCCGCCATCAGTATTCTGCAATCACTGTGGGGAGACATGGGCTGAGCCAGCCTGTCAATTATCTGATGACACAACCGTGGTTACTCGCTGCTCAACGGTTTCCTCTCCTTCGTGCACTGTTGCTCGCCCTTGCTGGTGTCGGCACCATTGCCCAAGGCGCCATATTTGGCGACGGCAATCCCCACAATGGCATCGAAGACCAACGCTCAGTCAGCGCCCTAGCCCTACTCGACGCAACGGGAACGATCTACTGTAACGGTGGTTTACGCGGGACAGCGGCCCATGTGACCGTTCCAGGTGCCGATGTAAAAACGCTGGCTATTATTGTCACAGCCGCCCATGTTTTGGTGGATAGCACAACGGGTGATGCCTTCGATCAATGTCACTATCGGCCGAAAAACCAACGCTTCGACGAAGTTGCCTTTAAGCGCACCTCTGCGCACCAGTTTGACCCTCAGAGAGACAACAAAATCGAACAGGCTGAAACGGATATTGCCTTTGTCGAACTCGTGAAACCCCTCAGGCAGCCTGCGTTGCGGCTTGCAATTGCGCCGCCGAATAATCCAGTGATGGGAGAGCAGTCTTTGCTGCTGATCGGCTACAACAGCGACTTAGACAAAATCACCAGCTCCGCAGACTGTGAACTCTTTACTTCAGCGCAGTTTGCCAGTGACGCCCTGTTACTGCACAACTGCGACGCGACGCGCGGCGCGTCAGGCGGACCTATCATTAGCGTCTATCCCGGCGGCGAAAGTCATTTTTCCCCCAGCACCGCCGAGATTATTGCCGTCCACGGCGGCACTTTTTTCCTAAACTCGCGTGACGGCAGCCCAGATAGCACAACAGCACCCGAAGGTGCTGTTGTCGATCCTGAACGTTGGATTAATCAAGCGCGAAAAATAGATCCGTCACTGTTGCAACAGCTGCAGCACTTCACTGCATATCCGGCCAAGGATTCTCGGTTTTAAACAGCACTGACTGCGCAAAGCCGGGGAGACGAAGCTCCCGACGAGAGATGGTTACTTCAGCATCATTAATTAAATCGTCGCCAAAGCGATAGATCACATTTAACTCCGCCGCGTCTGCTCGCTCAGCGTAATCGGCAGCGGCGGCGCGGGTTTTCTCGCGCTGAAGCAGATAATCCTGAAACTTGTCGCCATAGCGCGCGGCTAACATGCTATCGACCTTGCGCGGCGAGAGAACCACGGCCGTGGCATTATTGCCGCCAAAGCCCTTGGAGTTAATAAACGCCACATCCATTTTAGTGGCACTGACATCGAGGTCTTGCAGCGGAAAGCGCGCGCGCTGCTGATGCACATCCGACGCAACCTGAGTGATTGTCTTAATCCCAGGAATCAGATCGTACTTAAATGTGCCCAAGGCCGCGACCAACTGATCTCCACTGGCAGTAGACAGTGAGTGCCCTACATAGGCCTTGATGGCTGTCACCGGCCACTCATCGATATCAAAAGCCTGGGCCACGCGATCAATCAGCTCCGATTCCGTGGTGCGATTCGCCGGAGTGCTGGAGCCGTGTGCGTGAACAAAGCTGTGTTTTTGCACGGTCTCAGCACCGACAATACTAATCGCCGTAGCCACTGCTTTCGAGAACGAAATGTAGTTGCCCACGCCCGGCGCAGAGATCGACTTTTTCACACCGTCTGCATTGATAAAGACATCTGGAACAGCGCCGTGAATATCCGCACCCAGCTCCATCGCCAAGGCATCATCCATCAGCACGATATACTGCGTGGCCTCCGACAGGGTAAAGCCACAATTGTCACCGAACGGGCGGCTAGCGCGCCGCCAATCAGCGGTTTTAGTGCCGTCCAGCTTGCACAAATTCTCTTCACTGGCGAGGGCACTCATATTGGCAAAGCCCTCCATAATTTCTGGGGTGACACCGGCTTCGGCGTTACCCAAAATTGCCACGCGCCGACGACCGCTGCGGATGTCCCGCACTGCCGCTTGCAACACATAGAGAAAACTTGCGCAGGCGCCCGTAATGGCTTCGGTGTGCCCAACACTGCCCAGCACATAGGCATTGATAAAGTCGGCTGGCATTGAGTTCAGCCCTAACGGCAGCTGCTTGGCGGTGGTGCGGTTGCCTTTCAGGCGCGACTGTAAAAGACCGCCAAAACCCTCATCGCACATTTGACTTAACACGCTTGATGAGTAAACACCCACTTCGTCTGGCTGAACCGAGTTTGCTATCTTATCCCAAGGGATTCCCAGTGAATAAATGGCATCGCTAGCGCCCAATAGGGCCATTTGAAGACCGCGCGGATGAAAGCGGCTGTTGTAGTGGTCTGAGGGATTAAACCCAGTCGGCAGCTCGCCCGCCGACTTTGCCACTAGCTCATAATAGGATTCCACCAGCAGCGAGCTGGTGCTTGGTGCCGTTATTTCTGTCGTGCCGTCGTCAAGGTCGCGCACCTGCCAATCGCTGGGGATAGTTTTCGGCAAATCCCGTTTGGCCATGGTAAAAGTAATATCGCTGCCCTGCGCTTGGGTCAGCGAAATTTTCTTATTTCCGGGGACGCGGGCGGGGTCAAATGACTCAATTCGGCGAATCAGCGTGCCGTTGATAATGTCTGCTCGGTAACGACTGTCCACCTCTGCGGCTGTCAGCAACTGTCCACTGGCGTCGCGGTAACCCTGCCCCTCCTTGGTAACTCGCGCCATCAGACAGGCGAGGCTGACAACCGTCTGCTGTTGCTCTGCAACAGAGAGAGACTCGAGCACCATGCGGCGAAACGCTTGATGTGAAGAACTGCGTCCGGCAGCGTTGTAGCCTCCGAAGCCAACAATAACAGGCAGCGCATTGACCATAGTGATTCCTTTGTAATCATTGAACAGATGCCGCTTAGTGTAGGCGGAGAACTGGCATTAATATTTTGTATATTAGCCATTGTCTTTAATATATTCGCCATTATGTGGTATATTTTTGTCACTATGGCCTTTAACCTTACCCTTTTACTCTGTGACAATATGCTCGTATCGAGCAGTACGCTGGCGGCTGAAATTTTCCAGTTTGCCGAGGCAATGGCGCGGGCGACGAAGCGCAGCCAGAGTGAGGTCATTGTGCGCAGAGTGAGCGCTGACGGTAACTCTGTGCAGACATCGGCAGGATTTGAGCTGATGCCCACCCATTCTATTGATGATCAGTTCAGCAGCGATCTTATCCATATCCCCGCTCTCTGGCGCAACCCGCGCCCTGCGGTGCTAAAACACGCCGCCTTTATTCCATGGCTACAGGAACAGCACATACGTAACAGTAGCTTTACCGCTGTTGGCACGGGTGTCTGTTTTCTCGCGGAAGCAGGCTTGCTCGACGATAAGCCCGCAACAACCCACTGGCACTATTTTGATCAATTGCAGCGCAATTATCCGCGCGTAAAATTAGCTCGCCAACACTTCACCACACAGGCCGGCAATATCTACTGTGCGGCGAGTATTAATGCGATGGCCGAGCTGATCATGCACCAAGTTGAGCGTATATTTGGACGTGTGATTGCGCGTCAAGCGCAGCGTAATTTCTTTCATGAAATCCGCAACCTTACCGACCCATTAGGCTACAGCGATCAACAGATTCGACACAGTGATGAGGCCATTGTGCAGGCGCAGATGTGGCTGCAAGACAATCACAACAAGCTGCTGTCAGTGCCCGACCTCGCAGCACAATTTGGTATGACAACGCGCACATTTAATCGACGGTTTGTTGCGGCAACTCAGAAAACCCCGGGGGAATACATTACCGAGGTGCGTATGACGTTTGCCTGCGATCTGCTGAAAAACACTGACCTGTCGATCTTGGAAATCGCAGGGTACAGCGGTTACAACGATGCCAGTTGGTTTTCGTCGAGGTTTAAACAGTGGTCGGGGAATAGCCCAAAGGAATACCGAGACACCGTCAGGGCAAAACTTTTTTCGGCGGGGAAAGGTTGATCAAAGACAAAAAGAAGGGGGAAAGGCCCCAAAAGCAGGGCCTTTGGGGCTTGTCACAACCAGTCGTGCTTAGATAATGCGAACGTGCACCACACCATCAACAGCGGCAATTTTTGACGCCAGCGATTCATCGAAGTCACCCTCGACGTCAATAATGTTGTAGGCAATTTCGTCGCGGCTTTTGTTGACCATATCAACCACATTGAGCTCGCTGTCGGCCAAGATGGCCAACACACTGCCCAAAATCTTTGGCACATTCTTATTGGAAAAGGTGATGCGCGTGCCGCCGTTGCGCACCATCTTGATCGGCGGGTAGTTCACGGAATTGCGAATATTGCCGTTCTCTAAAAAGTCCATCAGCTGATTCGCGGCCATAACAGCGCAATTTTCTTCCGCTTCTTCAGTGCTGGCGCCAATATGTGGCATCAGCAAAACGTCTTTGCGGCCAAGCAGTTCTGGGGTTGGGAAATCGGTGATATAACCTGCCACTACGCCATTATCCAGCGCTGTAATCATATCTGCGGTGCTCACGATTTCTTCGCGAGCAAAATTCAGAATTTTCGCTGTGCTTTTCATAATGCCCAGCGTTTTACTGTTGATCAGGTGCTTAGTTGCTGCGATTGCGGGTACATGCAGGGTAATAAAATCTGAGCGCGCCAGCAGCGCTTCGATACTCTCCATGCGCTCAACACTGCTCGATAGCTGCCACGCCGCTTCGACAGAAATCGCCGGATCGTAGCCGACTACATTCATGCCCAAATCCAGTGCCAAATTGGCAATCATGGAACCAATGGCGCCCAAACCAACAACGCCCAGTGTCTTACCCTGAACTTCACCGCCAGCAAAGTGCGTCTTTTCTTTTTCGAGCAGCTGGCCCATTTCGCCTGAATCGGTGATATGAGTCAGACCTTGGACATAATTCATGCCACCGTATATATCGCGAGAACCCAACAACAGGGCCGCAACAATCAACTCTTTCACGGCATTGGCATTAGCCCCTGGGGTGTTAAACACCACAATGCCCTGCGCGGTGTAATCGGCCACGGGGATATTGTTCACCCCCGCCCCAGCGCGCGCCACGGCAACAACCGATGCAGGCATGACTTCTGAATGCAGCTTCTGGCTGCGCAACAGCACACCATCGGGATTGGCACAGTCACTGGCCACGTGGTAGCGGTTAGAGGGGAAGCGTTCCAGTCCTTTGGATGAAATTGCGTTGTAGGTACGAATGTTATACATGCGGTATTCTCAGGCTATAGGTTTTGTTTTTGTTGTGCAGGCCGCGCTAATAATCAAGCCGAGACTTCATGGTAGGCCCAATCGAGCCAAGGCAGCAGCGCCTCAAGGTCGGACTTCTCGACCGTAGCACCACACCAAATACGCAGGCCCGCTGGGGCGTCGCGATAGGCGCCAATGTCAAAGGCCACTGCTTCCGCATCGAGTAATTTGACGATTTGTTTCACTTGATCTTCGTTCAGGTCCAAGGTCAGACAAACGCTTGTGTTGGAAATTTGAGCAGGATTTTGCGCCAAAAAGTGTGCCCAAGGGCGACTGGCGACAAAGCCTTTAATGACATCGAGATTGTCGCTGGATTTCGCAATTGAGGCGGGCAATCCGCCAATGGAGCGCACCCAATCCAACGCGTCGAGATAGTCCGCAACACACAGCATTGACGGTGTATTGATTGTTTCACCGCGGAAAATTCCCTCGACCAGCTTGCCGCCTTTAGTCATGCGGAAAATTTTCGGCATCGGCCATGTCGGCGTGTAGCTCTCCAGACGCTCAACCGCCCGTGGGCTGAGAATTAACATACCGTGAGCGCCTTCTCCGCCGAGGACTTTCTGCCAGCTGTAGGTAATAACGTCGAGCTTTTCCCATGGCATATCCATGGCAAAGACCGCCGACGTGGCGTCGCAGATGGTCAAGCCGGTGCGGTCGTCGCTAATCCAGTCAGCATTCTCAACTTTAACGCCAGCCGTGGTGCCATTCCACGTGAAAATGGTGTCGTGATCAGGGTTAGCTTGCGTGAGATCCGGAAGATGTCCGTAATCAGCGGTGTAGGTATTAACGTTGTCGAGCTTGAGCTGCTTGGTGACATCAGTTAACCAGTCTCGACCGAACGCTTCCCAGGCAAAAATATCGACGGGCCGCGCACCCAACACAGACCACAAAATCATTTCAACAGCACCGGTGTCTGACGCGGGAACCACGCCAACACGATAACCTTCTGGCAGGCCGAGAATCTCCGCTGTATCACTGCACGCCCGACCAAGGGCGGTCTTGCCGATGCTTGAACGATGCGAGCGCCCCAACGTGGAAATATCAAGATTATTGACATCGTAACCTGGGCGCTTTGAGCAGGGTCCAGAGGAGAAATTCGGGTTTTTTGGCTTGGCTGAAGGCTTGGGTAGGTTCGTCATTTTAGGCGCGAGTTCTATGTGTTGTAGGAACAGGAAAAAGGGTGTTGAGTCTACTGTTTGAGGTGCTGCAAATAAAGTATTTTTGCTAATGTCGACTATTGATGCAGCCCATGAGGGCTGCATTTTAAGACTGTATTAAAAGAGTAAAACTATTTTCCGGCTGCAGCGGAGGCGCGTGCGGCGCGCTCTTTCTCAATCAGAAAATCAGCGACGCGAAGCATGCCTTCAAAGCCGCCGGCCATAGCCGCACTAATTCGGTACTTGCCGTTCACCACCATTTCTGGGGTTCCCTGAGTACGATAGCCGCGCATTTTCGCCTTACCCTGATTGACCATGCTGGTCATGCCAAAAGAGTTGAAGGTTTGAGAGAATTTAACAGGATCAACACCCGCCGCGCTGAAAAACGGCACGAGGGCTTGCTCTGTTTGCACGGGCTGTCGGCGCACATGGATAGCCTCAAAAATCGGCTCATGCACCTTGTCGAGCACTCCCAACATCACCGCAGTGTAATAAGCGCGAGCGTACACTTCGAGGGAGGGCTGCCATGCGGCCGGCGTGCGCTGAAAATCAACGTCGCTGCCAAGATTTTGCGACCAAGGATGTAACGCCGCTTCGAAGTTAAAGCAGTGGCCGCAGTGGTAAGAAAACATCTCGTTGACTTCGATTTTGTCAGGGTCAGCGGTTCTCATCACCTGAGGCAGTACTTCGTAGTGGACGCCAGCCGAGTATTTTTCCTCAGCCGCACAACCCAACGATACCGGTAACAACACCAGAAGTAACATGTAGCTAGCGAAACGACGCAACATAAGACTCTCCTTTAAATTCGTTCAACTCGTAAAAAGATGTATCCCGAAAACAGCGCGGCACACAAGCGTGCCGCTATCATCATTCATCACTACAGTCTTAGTTAAGACCGGAAATAAAATTCGCAACGGCCTTAATCTCTTTGTCGCTCAACCGCTCAGCAACACCCTGCATAATTTTTGCATTGCCGCCGCTGGCGCGCTCGCCGCTGCGGTATTTTGTCAGCTGACTGGCGATGTAATCTGCGTGTTGACCACCCAGCGCTGGATAGCCCGCGGGGTCATTGCCGTTGCCTGCAGGCGAGTGACAGCCAGTGCATGATGGCACACCTGTCTTGAGGTTGCCCGCACGGTAAATATTTTCGCCAAGTTCGAGTACAGCATTGGCATCACTATAGCCGATCAGGGTGATCTCAGTCGCACCGGACACCTGTCGTTTCTGGCTGTTATAAAAAGCCGCCATATCTTGCAAGTCTTGATCGGAAGAGGCGTTCAGCAAGCCTGTCATTTCAACAATAACGCGCTCTCCAGACTGAATTGTTCGCAACTGGCGAACCAGATAATTCTCGCCCAACCCCGCAAGCGTTGGGAAAGAAGAAACCATGCTGTTTCCATCATTGCCGTGACAACCGGCGCAAACAGCTACCTTAGATTTTCCTGCTGCAGCATCACCAGATGCTATAGCCTGATCCACTGTTAATGCAGCCATCAGACAAATAATACTTAAAAAGCTTTTTTTCATGGTTAATCAACTCGTGCAATCCGCTAGAATAGCGGGCGGCCCATGGAGTGGGGCGGCCCATAAACGGCCTGAAGTGTCGATAAAGCGTAACCGCTCATCGCCACTGCGACCATTAAACAATAGCCATACTGGCTAAAGCGCGCGCATTATAACCAACGCGCGGCAATTCTTACAGCGAGATAATGACCCTTTAGCCATGGATTCAACGCATATCGATTATAAAAGTGTTTCATTTCTGACAAGCGCGCCCTCTATTAAGCAGTGTCCGGCAGATACTGGCAGAGAGATTGCCTTTGCCGGCCGCTCAAATGCGGGCAAGTCTAGCGCGATTAATACGCTTACCCGCACCAAAGGGCTGGCCAGAACCAGTAAAACCCCCGGTCGCACCCAGCTGATTAACTTCTTCGAACTGGGCGCCGACCGTCGCTTGGTTGATTTGCCTGGTTACGGATACGCAAAAGTACCGATAGCGATGAAGCGTGAGTGGGACAAGCACCTCGCCGAATACCTGCAGATGCGCCAAAGCATTGCCGGGCTGGTGTTGTTGATGGATATTCGCCATCCGCTGCAGGAGTTTGATCAGCAGATGCTCAACTGGGCGGCTCAAGCTGGCCTGCCAGTACACATTTTATTAACCAAAGCCGACAAACTGAAGCGCGGTCCCGCGCAAAGCGCCCTGCTGATGGTTGAGCGCCATCTGCGCGATATGGATCCCGGCTGCACTCTGCTCAGTGCGCAGACTTTTTCATCCCTAAAAAATCAGGGACTGCCTGAGCTTGAGTCAGTATTAAACCACTGGTTCAAAGGCGATCTTGTTGATGATGAGGGCGAGCTGGCATAGATTGCCTAGTAACTAAAATAGCTCAACTGTTCTCCTTTGCGCGGCACCACTTCTATATCCTCGACACGCACGCCCTAACGCTAAAATCAAAAAAAACCCCAGTCCAAACTGGACTGGGGTTTGCATCACCTTGCTTGGGAGTTTTGGCGTTGCAGTTGCTTAGGTTCGGGGGAGAGTTAAGCAATATCGTCTTGCCCTTATTCAGACCATCAAAAATCAGATAGTTCAAAAATAATTGCAAAAAAGTGAAAATATTTTTTATTTTTGAGTATTAAGTCCGCATCAGCCTCTCAAATTCACACAAAAATCGTGGTATTTGCCCATTAAAACGACTACCAAATGGCTTTTTTGGCCACTCAGCCGCAACAACTTGCCAAACAGTTGACCTGGATCAGGCAGAACGAAAAATAGGGGCCTAGATAAGCTTGCGAGCCAGGAAGTCTCTTCCTACCCTTACTGTGGTTTGATCATTTGCAGGATGCAGATAGCTGAAGCAATCAATGGAGTTGGTTGCCGAACCCGCGGCTAAACAGGTCAATTTTGACTTGCTTGCCAGCAGTAACGCACCAAATCCTCCGCTTTCTCCAGATTGACGCTGCAGCGCAGTTAAACCCAGTGTCAGGTGTTTTTTCGTCCGGCGCATGTCACTGCCAATAACAAGGACGTGGAGAAGATGTTATGAAGAAAACAATTGTAAAACCTTTGTGTTTAGCAGGCCTATTGGCTCTCGCAGCCGCGCCGGTTTCCGCGACAACGTGGATGATCGGCGACAATGATGGCTACGGTGCGGGCATCCCCGACAACGCCAACCACCCGTTCAATGGATCTAGTGCAAACTACGATGGCCGCAGCGCTGCAGAAATGGCTGCCACCAATGGCGCACAGTACACCGACACGTACAGTACCACGCACCCCGGATACGGCCCGCAACCTGGCACCGTCGCCACGTTTGTCTTTGAAGGTCTCGGCAATGGCTGGACTGAAGGCAGCATGTGGTTTGATATGGCTGACTTCCAAGCCTCTACGTTTGGCGCTGTCAAAACCACCTACAACGGCATTGCGCAAAACTGGGCCTTCAATGATGGCTTTCCAAGCACAAAAATCCGCTTTTTTGACTTAGCTCAGGACGTGATTGACTCGATCAACAGCCTCGGCTCACTGACCGTAGCCATTGACCGCGCCGGTTCTGGGGATTTCTACGGATTTGACTTTGCGCTGCTCTCTGACCGCGTCGGGGACAACACCAATATTGGTGAAGTACCGCTACCCGCCGCTGTTTGGCTGTTCGGATCAGGCGTAATGGGACTCCTGGGTCTGCGTCGCCGCAAAAGCGCGGTTGCCGTAGCCTAAACTCCCTCGGCGTAACCAATACGCCACTCCAAGGCATTGTGGCTCCCACTGGCGGAGCCACAATGTTTTTATTGCTGCCGGTTTGGTGTCTGGGCCCCAGCTAGTGCGCTTCATCCCAATTGTCACCCACGCCCACATCAACCACCAACGGCACCAGTAGCTCGGCGGCGCTTTCCATGCGTTGAATCAAGCCCGCTTGGATCAGTTGCAGCTCTGACTCGGGCACTTCAAGTACCAATTCATCGTGTACCTGCATAATCATGCGGCTTTTAAGTGTGCCCTGCCGCAGCCAATCGTCAACGGAGACCATTGCGCGTTTAATAATATCCGCGGCCGTTCCCTGCATGGGTGCATTGATGGCGGTGCGCTCTGCGGCCTGGCGGCGCATGCCGTTTCGGGCATTAATTTCCGGCAAATAGAGACGTCGGCCAAAAATGGTTTCCACGTAGCCTCTTTCGGCCGCGGTGTGACGAATAGTGTTCATGTAGTTCTGCACGCCGGGGTAGCGTGCGAAGTAGAGCTCTATATAGTCGGCAGCTTGTTTGCGGCCAATGGTGAGCTGGCGCGCTAAGCCAAAGGCTGACATGCCGTAGATAAGGCCAAAGTTGATGGCTTTTGCGCTGCGTCGCTGATCGGCGGTTACCTCGTCGGTGGCAACACCAAATACTTCTGCTGCGGTGGCGCGGTGAATGTCCTGACCGCTTTTGAACGCCGCTAGCAGGCTGGGATCTTCTGACAGATGGGCCATAATTCGCAGTTCTATTTGCGAGTAGTCGGCTGCCACGAGCTTGTGGCCTGGCGCGGCAATAAAGGCTTGGCGAACGCGCCGCCCCTCGGCTGAGCGAATAGGAATATTCTGTAAATTGGGATCCGATGAGGAGAGTCGGCCTGTGGCGGTGCCTGCCTGATGGTAGGAGGTGTGAATGCGTCCCGTGGTCGAGTTGATCATGACCGGCAGTTTGTCGGTATAGGTGGATTTCAGCTTAGCGAGCCCGCGGTGCTCAAGCAGTACTTTCGGCAGCGGATAATCGAGAGCTAGCTCTTGCAGCACCTCTTCCTTGGTGGAGGGTGCGCCTTTTTCGGTTTTCTTGAGTACTGGAATACCCAGTTTGTCGAAGAGTATTTCACCCAGCTGCTTAGGCGATGCAAGGTTAAATTGCTGGCCGGCGAGGTCCCATGCTTCTGTTTCAAGTTCGGCAAGGCGCTCAGCGAGCTCTTGGCTCTGCTGGAACAGCAGCGTGCTGTCGATCAGCGCACCGGTGCGCTCGATACGCGAGAGCACGGGGACAAGCGGCAGCTCAATATCACTGAACACTGTGGCCAAGGTTGGCTCAGCCACTAGTTGCGGCCACAGCGCTTGGTGTAGGCGCAGGGTAATATCGGCATCTTCCGCGGCGTAGGGGCCAGCCTGCTCGAGAGCCACTTGATTGAAGGTGATTTGGGCGGCGCCCTTGCCCGCGACGTCGGCGAAGGAGATGGTGGTTTCATTGAGGTACTTTAAGGCCAAACTGTCCATATCATGGCGTGTCGCGACAGAGTCAAGCACGTAGGATTCAAGCATGGTGTCAAAGGCAATGCCCTGTAAATTGATGCCATGCTGTGCAAGCACGCTCATATCGTACTTAAGATTTTGACCAACCTTGTTGATCTGTGGGTTTTCCAGTAGAGGCTTGAGCTGCTCGAGGACAAAGTCGCGCGACAGCTGCTGAGGCGCACCCATATAGTCATGCGCAAATGGAATGTAGGCGGCTTGGCCTGGCGTTACTGCGACGGACACGCCGACGAGTTCTGCCTTCATGTAGTCGAGGCTGGTGGTCTCGGTGTCAACGGCGATTAAGTCTGCCGTGTTTAAGCGCTCAAGCCAGTCTGCAAAATGTGCTTCGGTGAGAACGGTTTGATAGTCTTTGACCAATGTCGCTTTTTCGATGGGTTGCGCGGGTTCTTGAGAGGCTTTTTCGGGGTCTTTTTCAGTGGCTTTGGCGGCAGACGGTTGCGCCACGGCTGCTCCGTTCGAGCCGGCCAATGCCTCCTCAACCCACGATTTGAACTCCATATCTTGGAATAATGCCAGCAACTGGTCGTTGTCGGGCGTGCCGTTCTTCAGATCGCCAATGTGTAATGGCATTTCAACGTCGGTTTTGATGGTGGCTAGCTGGTAAGAGAGGTAAGCCAGCGCTTTGTGCTCTTCGAGCTTGGCTGCCATGGTCTTGGCGCCGCGAAAATCCAGGGTACCGACATCATCGAGGCGACTGTAAATCGCATCCAGGCCCCCTATTCCCTGCAACAACCGCAACGCCGTTTTCTCGCCCACGCCGGGCACGCCGGGAATATTGTCTGACTTGTCACCCAACAGCGCGAGATAGTCGATGATCAGCTCGGGTGGTATGCCAAACTTCTCAATCACCCCTGCCCTGTCTAGATAGGTATTGGTCATGGTGTTGATGAGAGTAATGTGCTCATTGACCAACTGGGCAATATCTTTGTCGCCGGTTGAAATAATTACCGGCTGCTGGGCCGCTGTGGCCTGCAGCGCGAGGGTGCCAATAACATCGTCGGCCTCAACGCCATCGATAATTAGCATCGGCAGGCCCATCGCCTGAATAATATTGTGAATCGGCTCTATCTGTAGGCGCAGGTCGTCAGGCATGGGCGGGCGCTGGGCTTTGTAATCCGCGTACAAATCGTCGCGAAAGGTTTTGCCTTTTGCGTCAAACACCACAACTACCGTGCTTTGAGGATAGTCTTTCTGCATGCGGCGCATCATATTGATCACCCCTTTTACCGCACCTGTGGGCTTGCCTTTGCTGTTCGTCAGCGGTGGCAGCGCGTGGAAAGCGCGATACAGATAGGAGGAGCCATCAACAAGAATTACCGGGGTGTTAGTGTCCATAGAGTTTGAAATCTGCAGCTAATAAAGAAAGCAGGATACACGATTTAGGTGAGCCTGTTGACCAATTGATGGCCTAAGTTTTATGGCCTTGCCGCTCTAAAAGCAGGCTTTAAATTGTGTCACAAAGCCCTGCATAAATTCGCTGTACGCGTCGTGAGTTAGCGCCTGGCTGAAGCCTTGAGGATCGAGGGTGACCAGCGGCACATTGAGCTCCTCTGCCAACACCTCGGCATCTTTCCCAGCGTATTGAGGCTCGCTAAAAACACAGCTCACACCTAAGGTTGCGGCGCGCTGACGCAGCAAGTACAGGCTTTTGGCTCCCTGACTCGCACCGCGAATATCGCGAATGGACAGGCCCGCGCGCAAGTTAAATGCCTGCGCAAAGTGCCCATAGGCGTCGTGATGACTGAGATAGTCGCGATGTTGCAGCGGCGCGAGCTGCTCGCTCAGGTCTGCGCGCTGGGCTGCTGTAAGTACATCATGCAAAGGCAACCCGAGTCGCTGCTGAATAACGCTGGCAATAATGTTGGCATTGTCTGGATTGAGCCAAACATGAGGGTCGACATGCAAATCGCCATGGGTCCCAGACGCTGTGTGGGGCTCAGTCTCTGCCGCGGCAATTGCGGGCAATTGCAAAACTGTTATCCGCTGTTGCGCAGGAAGGCGCGTCATTGTCTGCGCGATGCGCGGCTCAAAGCTGTCGCCAATCCAGACCACAAGATCGGCCTGTTTAATCTTTCTGTGGGCCGACAATGGCAAGGTGACATCGTGCTCAGACTGAGCTGCGGACTGCAGGTAGTCGACGCTGGCGCTGTCGCCGACGGCCGCTTTAGCAATAATTGCCAGCGGCTTAATCGTTGTCACAATGACCCGCTTAGGCGCAGTCTGGTCGGAAGCCGCGGCATGAGCCGCGCAAATTAGGGTCAAAATAAGCAGACAGGCCGACATCGATGGCAAAATGTTATATTGTATCTTTTTATTCTGTGGCAAAATAATGACCAACCCTTATTAAGTGGGCGGCGATGCCAAGCTAAAAGCACCACTCGCGAATTGTTATATTATAACGTAACATGCTATTAGACCAAAGCACTTAGAGCAGAATAGCCTATGTTGACCAATTCAAGACTCGTCCATCAAGCCCATGACCATGGGCGCTGCATCAATGCCGCGCTCAGCCGCGCCGAGGCGCTGTGTACCGAAAACCAGGCGCGACTCACCCCTACCCGTGAATCTGTTTTGCGCTTGCTCTGGCAGAGCCACCAACCGCTGGGCGCCTATCAGCTGCAAGATCAGCTGAGCAAACAGTCGGGCAAAAATATTGCGCCGCCCACCATTTACCGCGCCATTGAATTTCTTCTGCAATTGGGTTTAATTCACCGCATTGCCTCGCTCAACGCTTACATTGGCTGCCCATTCCCCGGCAGTGATCACAGCAATTTGTTTATGATTTGCAGTGACTGCGGCAGCGCTGCTGAAGTAAGCCACAACAGTATTAACGATCTGTTGCAAAGTGCCAGCGATAAAGCCAATTTTACACTGCAGGGGCAAAGCTTGGAGCTATTTGGTCTGTGCCCCAATTGCGCAGGACCAAAAATTCAATTGGATAGCCAACAGTCACAGGATCCATCTCATGAGTAGCCCACTAATCACCCTGAAGGGGGTCAATAAAGCCTTCGGCGGCCGGTCTGTGCTGGACAATATTTCCATGCAGTTGATGCAGGGCGAGATCACCACACTGATTGGCCCAAACGGCGCGGGTAAGTCTACATTGGTGCGTATTATCCTTGGGCTTATCCAGCCAGACAGCGGTACTGTGTCGCCCAGCGCTGGACTGCGCGTGGGTTACATGCCGCAGAAAATGCACATTGACCCGACGCTGCCGCTGACCACCTGTCGTTTTCTGCAACTGGCCAACACCTCACACCACGCCTGCCACGAAGCGCTGGAGCGTGTTGGGATAGGGCATCTTGCCACATCGCCAATCCAAAGCCTGTCGGGGGGCGAGGTGCAGCGCGCACTGCTGGCGCGAGCCATTTTGCGCAAGCCTAACTTTCTGGTGCTCGATGAGCCAGTGCAGGGTGTCGATGTAACGGGGCAAAACGCGCTCTACCGCATGATTGGGGAGCTCAGCAAAGCACTCAATTGTGGCGTGCTAATGGTGTCCCACGACCTGCATCTGGTGATGTCGGCAACTGATCGAGTGATTTGCTTAAATCAGCACATCTGCTGTCAGGGACACCCTGAACAAGTCACCCAAGATCAGGCCTATATCGATATTTTTGGCCAGACAACGGCCGTTTACGCTCACCAACACGACCATCATCACAGCCTGCACGGCGATGTTCTCGATGGGCATAATCACCAGCACGGCGAGGGCTGCAACCATGACTGATTTTCTGTTGTATGCGCTTCTGGCAGGACTTGGGGTTGCTGCAGTGGCAGGACCACTGGGATGTTTTGTGGTGTGGCGACGAATGGCCTACTTCGGCGACACGCTGGCTCACTCTGCACTACTGGGTGTCGCGCTGGGGGTGCTGCTTGAGGTTAATCTCAGTATCAGTGTCGCCGCGGTGCCGCTGCTAATGGCGCTGGGCTTGGTTTATCTTGAGCAGCGGGGCATTCTCTCGCTGGATACGCTCTTGGGGATTTTGTCTCACTCGGCACTGGCAACGGGCTTGGTGGTGATTTCCCTGCTGCCAGATGTGCGGGTTGATCTTATATCACTGCTGTTTGGTGATTTGTTGTCGGTGACGGTGGACGATCTCTATGTGATTTACGCAGTGGCGGCAGCGGTGCTGGGCCTGCTGATACTGCTGTGGAAACCATTAATAAGTATCACAGTACAGGCTGAACTGGCCGCTGTAGAGGGTATTAAGGTGTCGGCGGTGCGCACCGCGCTAATGCTGATTACCGCGCTGGTCATTGCCATTGCCATGAAAATTGTCGGTGTGCTGCTGATTACCGCACTGCTCATTATTCCGGCTGCTACGGCGCGACGAATGAGCCGCACACCCGAACAAATGGCGTTGGTGGCCAGTGCTATCGCGATGCTCACCGTGGTCTTGGGTCTGTCGATGTCGTGGCAACTCGATACACCCGCAGGCCCTTCTGTGGTTGTCTGCGCGGCACTGTTGTTTATGTTGTCACTGGTGGTGCGGCAGAGAGGTTAGTCTCTGCCGTTGTCTGCGGAGCCGCTAGCCGCGCTATTCGAACGCACCCGCCATTGAGCGCCATGTCTGACGAATTCCGATAGCGCCGTGGGGCGACGAATAGAAGGCGTGGTAGTGGCCTTTTGGATTAATAAGTATGAGCTGACTGCTGTGATCGATGGTGTAATTGTCACCCTCGAGCGGGACTTGGTTGTAGGCAATGGTCAGCTCTGCCGTTAACCGCCGAATAAAATGCTTGTTGCCCGTGACACCCACAAAGTCGCTGTTGAAATAAGGCACATATTCCGCCATCTTCTCTTGCGTATCTCGCTCAGGGTCGAGGGATACTAACACCACCTGAAGCTTTTCTTTTTCACCGTCACTCAACGGCTCGTACATTTCCGCAAGGGTCGCCATGGTGGTCGGACAAATGTCAGGGCAGTTGGTGAAACCAAAGAAGATAATACTCCACGTCCCCTTGAGGTTCTCCAGCGTAAACGCATCGCCGTTGTGGTCGATAAGCTCAAAGTCGCTGAAAATCCGTGGGTTGTTCAGTTGCACAGCGCCATTGGCCCGCAGTTCCTGGCTGTTCATAATCACCGGCTGTGACATTCGCCAAACAAAGCCAACCACCACTAACACAATCAGGCACAGCACGGCGGCGATGGTTAAACGAATTCTTGTTTGCTGGTTCATAGATCAGGCTCCGTGGATAAATGGCTTAAGCAAGCGGGATAAAGCGCGTCGGCTCAATCAAATAGTGGTCTAGCAACATCACGCAGAACAACACCATCAGGTACGTTATAGAGTACTTAAAGGTTTTCATTCCAGAATCTTTATCACTTCCCCAGAGCATAACAAACGACCAATAGAGGAAGCCAAGCCCGAGCGTGAGCGCCCCAGTGAGATAGAGCCAGCCAAACATACCGGTCAAAAAGGGCAGAATTGTGATGACAATCAGCAACAGGGTGTAGAGCACAATATTGATTTTTGTGTACCGCTCACCATGGGTGACCGGCAACATTGGAATTTTGGCCGTTGCGTACTCTTCTTTGCGATGAATGGCCAAGGCCCAAAAATGGGGCGGCGTCCAAGCATAGATAATTAACACCAAAAGCAGGGCATTGTAGTGAATTTCTCCGGTCACTGCGGTCCAGCCCAGTAGCGGCGGAGCAGCTCCGGCCAACCCGCCAATCACAATATTCTGTGGTGTGGCGCGCTTGAGGTACATGGTGTAAATAAACGCGTAGCCAAAAAGTGAGGCTAAGGTCAGCCACGCCGTGAGTTGGTTGATAAATACTAATAAAATCAGCAACCCGCCGGCCCCGGTGATCAGTGCAAACAGCACCGCTTGGCGCGGCTTAATACGGCCTTGCGCGATAGGGCGGTTGTGGGTGCGCGCCATTTGGTTGTCAATCTGGCGATCGACAATATGGTTGACCGCTGCCGCTGACCCAGCACAGAGCGCAATTCCTAAGTTACCCAGCAGTAAAACATCAAGTCCAACCATGCCGTCGGTGGCGAGCAACATACCAATCAGCGACGTGAGAATCATCAAGGCGACCACATTCGGCTTGCACAATTCTAGATAGTCGCGCCACTCAACAGGGCTCTCGTTTATATCAGTTTGCGGCATAGTGCTGGGCTCCAGATTGTCAGACTCGCTGTTAGCGGTCCGGTGAATACTTTAAGAGGTGCTTGAGGTCTTCAAGGAGGCCCGTCACATCATTGTCCTGCGTGTAATAGAGAATCGCTTCGTTGTCGGGGGTGACGACAAAATAGCGGGTGTCGCGCATATCCCAGTCAATGGAGCTGCCTTTTAATAGTTCAGCAAACTCAGACAACCCGGACTGCTGCACGGTCAAAAACGGATGCGCGAGGTGGAGGTCGTCCAGCGCCTCTTGGCTCAACTGCTCAGAATTAGCCAAATATACCCGCTCGGCGCGGCGCGTGAGCTTACCCAACAAAATATGAATTTGGCGGGTTTCCAGAATCACTTTCTGACAAGCGGCATCGCAACTCTCGCCGCCAGCAATAAGGATTTTCCATTTCAACGAGGTCGCCGGCTTTTCAGTCAGAACAGTGCTGATATCGACCGCAGGCTTAAGCAATGAGCCCTGATTGGTTGTGCCAAACAGCTCAACCATGCGCTGACGCTCTTCCTCGGTATCAGGCACCATTAAGGTTCCCGCCAGCATTACGCCACCGACCATCAGCAGCATGATCCAAATTTGGATTTTCATTCCTTTATTAGCAGGACTCTGTTCATTCATGTCTGAACCCTTTTTTCTGTTTCAACCATAGTGATAGATTTGAATTTGCCACAACTGTCATCAGCACCAAAACCACGGCCATGACAAACCACTGCACGGCATAGGCCGTGTGCTTTTCCGGCTGGACGGCTACTGTCGGCCAGCCTGTTTCCAACGCCGCGGGAGAATCACTGTCTAGCCGCAACTGGTAAGGGTACAGCGACTCATTGAACAACTGTTCTGCTCGCGCGACTGAAACCCAGCCAACTCGCGCCGGCCACTCAGACACCCGGCCAATGCCGTCGTCCAGCTGATACCCGCCTTTTAGCACCGCGTAGAGCGACCCGCGCAAGGTCACTTCGTCATCTATATCATCAACCTGCGGCCACACACGGCGGTCTAATGATGCCGCTACCCAGCCTCGATTGACCAATATCTTTTGCGCTGAGTCGTCGATCGTCAGCAGCTCAAAAACCTCATACCCCGGGCGGCCATCACGGACGCGATTATCCAGCAATAACCGACGCTTTGCATCCAGTTTGCCCGTTAAAACAGCAGGGCGGTACTGTAAGTTTTCTGCGCTATTCAAGTCAGTAATTTGTGCCGGCGCGGCTTGTTGATTGCTAACAAACTCGGCCAGAATCTGCCGCTTTTCCTGCGCGCGATCGAGTTGCCAATAACCCAAGGCAACCAGCAAGGGAAGCATCAGCAGCGTAAATAGCAGTATCTTGGCATTGGGCTGCCATGAAAATTTATCTGCTTTAGCCTGTGGGTCGCTGGTCATTTGTGTTTAAATTCTCACCTTTAATTAGGGGTTCATCGCATGCTGTTAAAAGTTATTATTATCCTGCTATTTGCCGCAGTCGTCTTTAGCCTTTTTGGCGGGCTAAAATTTCTGGTGAGTGATCTCGGGGACAATCACAAGAAACGTCTACTGTATGCGCTGGGAATTCGAATTACCCTCGCCGCACTTTTGATGGCCGCTATCTTTTACGGCGCATACACAGGACAGATCAGCAGCCAAGCGCCATGGGACAAGAAATTGCATCCCGAAGCCACAACAGTAATACCCAAACAACCCTAAGCGCTAAAACAAAAACGGCCGGGCATGGAGCCTAGCCGTTTTTAAGTCACCCTTTTGGCAGAGGGTTTTTATCAAGCAAGGACATAGACAAAAATAAACAAACCCACCCAAACTACGTCCACAAAGTGCCAGTACCATGCCGCCGCTTCAAAGCCGAACTGATCATCGCTCTTGAAGTGGCCTTTCAGCCCGCGCAAGAAAGCGATTAACAGCATAATAGTACCCAAGGTCACGTGAGCACCGTGGAAGCCGGTCAACATGAAGAAGGTCGTGCCGTAAATACCCGACTCAAGGGTTAGCCCCATGTGCTGGTAAGCTTCGACATACTCCTCTACTTGTAATACAAGGAAGAAGGCGCCCATAGCGACTGTCAAACCCAGCCACTGCAGAAATTTCTTGCGGTTGTTGTTCTTCAGCGCAGTGTGCGCAACGTGCACGGTAAAGCTAGAAGATAGCAGAACCAGTGTGTTCCAAAGAGGTAACCACTGCAACAGTCGGTCCCAGCCTGGGAAACTCATCGATTGGTCAGGACCAACAAACTGGGCAGCGTCACCATTGGCAGCCTGATCTGGTGTAACCATGACCGGCCACTGTGTTTCATAGCCGGGCCACAGGTGAACATTGTTGGCAACGGCGGCATCCGTTGGTGTGTTGTCAAACATGCCGAACGCAGCATCGCCACCCAGCCAGGGATTGACGATCGCGCGAACGTAGAACAATGCACCAAAGAAGGCGGCAAAAAACATTACTTCAGAAAAGATAAACCACAGCATGCCGAGAACATAAGAATGCTTGAGCTGGTCATTGGCCAAGCCCTGCATATTTTCATCGATAACTGTACTCCACCATTTGTACATAACGCAGAACATAACCACTGCGCCAATTAGGAAAACAGTGTTGCTCCCCGACACGACCCAGCTCGCTGCGCCGTATGCCATCAGACCCATGCCAGTAGCTGCGATCAGGGGCAGCTTACTGCTTTCGGGTACGTAATAACCACTTTCTGTTGCCATTCTTACTCTCCGGTTGGTATTTCCAATAACTCCAGGAAATTACTTCTGTAACTGTGCGACCGAGTTGCTAACGCTGCTTGTGATATCAAACAGGGTGTAGGAAAGCGTCAGGCTATTGATGCTTTCCGGCAAATCTGGGTCAACAATAAATGTCAGTGCTAATTGGGCTTCCTCGCCCGCAGCCAGCGGTTGGCTGTTGAAACAAAAACACTCCGTCTTGTGGAAATAGTCTGCAGCATTAAAGGGGACAACCCCTGGAATTGCTTGGCCGACCATGTCGCTCTGGGTTTTATTGCGCGCAAAAAACTCAACGTTGGTTGGCTCACCGGGGTGAACCGTAACGCGCGTTTGCATCGGATAGAAATCCCATGGCATCTCGGCGTTATTCGCGGCGATAAACTGAACAACCACTTCCCTTGACGTGTCTACTCTCACGTCAACAGCTTCGTAGCTGCCTTTCGTTTTGCCGCCAATTCCGGTGATTTCGCACAGGAGGTTGTACAGCGGCGGCATAACGAATATGGCGAAAGCAAACATGGCAACCGCAGTGAGCACTAGTTTGACTAGCAATTTACCTGTGGGCGCGCGGGTTGACATAGGGTTTGCTCCTTATTTAACTTCGGGTGCTGTTGAAAACGTGTGGTATGGCGCGGGTGTTGCAACGGTCCACTCCAAGCCCTCTGCACCTTCCCACGTCTTAGCTTCAGACGTTGGCGCACCACTGCGGATGGTCACGATGACGTTGTACAACAACATCAGCTGAGCGCCACCGTAGATGAAAGCACCAATGCTCGAGACCATGTTCCAGTCGGCAAACTGCAAACCGTAGTCTGCGTAGCGACGTGGCATACCGGCCAAACCGAGGAAGTGCTGTGGCATAAAGGCAATGTTGAAACCGATGAACGCTACCCAAAACTGCACCTGACCCATGGTTTCGTTGTACATACGGCCACACCACTTAGGCAACCAGTAGTAGATCGCCGCTGTGCCGCTGAATACCGCACCCGCCACCATTACGTAGTGGAAGTGAGCAACCACAAAGTAGGTGTCGTGGTACTGGGTATCCGCTGCTGCAACAGACAACATCAGACCGGTGAAGCCACCAAAGGTGAACAGAATGACAAACGCAATACTGAAGAGCATGGGCGTTTCAAAGGTTAGCGACCCTTTGTACATGGTCGTAATCCAGTTAAACACCTTCACGCCGGTTGGCACTGCGATCAACATGGTGGCGTACATAAAGTACAGCTCACCGGCAATCGGCATACCAACGGTAAACATGTGGTGAGCCCAAACAATGAACGACAGGAACGCAATCGCGGCCGTCGCGTAAACCATTGACGAATAACCGAACAGTGGCTTGCGGCTAAACGTGGGGATGATCTGCGAAACCACACCGAAAGCGGGCAGAATGATAATATAAACTTCTGGGTGACCGAAGAACCAGAACACGTGCTGGAACAGAACCGGATCGCCACCACCTGCCGCATTAAAGAAGCTGGTGCCAAAGTTAATATCCATCAACATCATTGTCACGGCACCGGCCAACACTGGCATAACGGCAACGAGCAAGAATGCAGTGATTACCCACGTCCAGACGAACAGCGGCATCTTCATGTATGTCATGCCAGGGGCGCGCATGTTCATTACGGTCGCGATAATATTGATAGAGCCCATAATAGAAGAGGCACCCATAATATGGATCGCGAAGATGAAGTAGTTTACCGACTCAGGCGCGTAGGTTGTGGACAGAGGCGCGTAGAAGGTCCAACCGAAGTTTGGACCGCCGCCTTCCATAAACAACGTCGACGTCAGGATCGCGAATGCGAACGGTAGAATCCAGAAACTTAGATTGTTCATCCGCGGCAACGCCATATCTGGCGCACCAATCATCAGAGGAATCATCCAGTTCGCCAGACCAACGAATGCCGGCATTATTGCGCCGAACACCATGACCAATCCATGCATGGTAGTCATTTGGTTGAAAAACTCGGGCTTGATCAGCTGCATACCAGGCTGGAACAACTCAGCGCGGATAACCATAGCGAAAAAGCCACCAAGCAAAAACATTGCAAAACTAAACCATAAATACAATGTGCCAATATCTTTGTGGTTGGTGGTAAATAACCAGCGACCTATACCTTTAGCGGGACCATGTGCCATTTTAAATTCCTCCCCTACTGGCTTTGCTTGTAATTAAGAACATCGACAGGCTGAACAACATCGCCCACATCGTTGCCCCATGCATTTCGTTCATAGTGAACAACAGCGGCGATATCCACTTCAGACAGCTGATCGGCAAACGACTGCATGGACGAGCCAGGCACACCGTGAATTAACACGCCGATGTGACCTTCAGGCGGACCTAAGGCAATCGGGCTACCTTTGAGCGCAGGGAACACGCCGGGAATGCCATTGCCGTCAGGCTGGTGACAGCCAGAGCAGCTGCGGTCATAGACCTCTTCGCCTCTTACCATCAACTCTTCAGCAGACCACTGCTTGCCGATGGTTTGCGCGTATTCAGCAGCTTCTGCTTTTTTACCTGCCAACCATTCGTTGTAATCAGCTTCTTCTTTAACTTCCACAACGACGGGCATAAACGCGTGGCCCATGCCGCACAGCTCAGTACACTCGCCGACGTAGATGCCGGGCTTGTCAGTGCGAGCCCAAGCAGACGTAAACAATCCAGGAACCGCGTCGCGTTTAACGCCAAAATCTGGCACCCACCATGAGTGGATAACGTCGTTGCCGGTAATCAGGAAGCGAACTTTCTTGCCCACTGGAATCACCAGAGGCTGAGTCACTTCGCGAAGGTAGTGCTCGCCCTTGGGCGCGCGACCATAAACTTCATCGAGGGGCGTGCTCAATTCACTCATGAACTTCACATCTTCACCGATGTACTCGTACTGCCACTTCCACTGATAACCAGTGACTTTGATATCAATGTCAGGGTTCTGAGTGTCGTAGACTTTCATCAGCGCAGTAGTTGCTGGAACCGCCATAACGATCAAAATAATCGTCGGGACGATAGTCCAAAGCAGCTCTACCGTTAAGTTTTCATGGAAATTTTCAGCAACCGCACCACGTGATTTGCGGTGCGCATACATCACGTAGAACATGAAACCAAAAACGCCGACACCGATAACGGTACAAATCCACATCATAATCATGTGAATGTCATAAGCTGCTTGACTGACTTCGGTGACACCTTGGGGCATATTGAGTTGCCGCGCTGCGCTTTCAGCGGCTGCGCTACCCGCGAGGGGCAATGAAACAACAAGGCTCAACAGACTCAAGAAAAGTGCTTGCGCTCTTTTCAACATCGCTTGTTTTCTCCGTGGTAATTATGAGTTTTAACGCCTTCCACTTACTTAACCGGCCAAACAATTATGCTGGCCCGTGCGAAAGCGGCGGCAGTATAGCAAAGCAAGTCCACGATCACTACTGTAAAACCGCTTCAATTGCCTGTGCCAACCTGATTGGTTTAGCCTAAAAAGAGGATAAACCGCGCCAAAGTTTGTGGCATGGGTGGCATTTTCTGCTAGATTAAGAAAGTGGTCACTGACGACATACCCTTAACCGCTAACGAAGATAATCCCTGTGAATGGGATTTCTAACCCAAAAACTAACCGAGAACGCCCCATGACCCTAACGATGGCGCACAGTAGCGAACCGCTTGCCGCCTACCTAAACGAGCGCATTGGCCACCTGCACCAAGCTATACGTTTACGTGAGGGAGATGGGACCACTGCTTTAGCAACTTTTATTGAACGTTATGTTGCGCTCGTGCCAGAGTTTATTGAGGTATTTGAAGACTTTCTCGCCAGCGCCGGTATTAGTGGCGAAATAAAGCGGCAAATCGCAACCGCACAAGAGTTTTTGCATGTCCCCGTCGATATCAGAACCTCTGCGGAAGACCTAGAAGCAAAGATGTATCAAGCGTACCTTGCGCACCGTCTGCTAGAAGAGCTGAACGACGTGCTCAACGCACATTACAACTGCAGAGTCATCCCCGTTGATATGACCCGCTCAAACCTTATTGTGCACCATATTATCGGTGAACCTTTCGCCAATCAGATTGATGGTGCCATTCAGCTGCTCAACGACAAACTGATTGCCTCACTGAGAAAAGACCACGCACTCGCTGAAAAGCTGCACACATACACCAACACCCTCAGCCAAGACCCCTCACTGCGATATCCCTGCCTCACCGAATCGTCGAATATACGCCTGCTGTTTAAGGGGCAAAATTCCAGAGTTCGTTTACAGTAGCCCTAGCGCACTGTGACCCGTCGGACACAATTACTTCGGATCCATTAGCTTGACCGGTTGTACTTGGACATCAACAGTCTCCGTCACTCGCGTATTCAATTCTCGCGGCGCTGAAAACACCCGCATTTCATCAAGAAAGCCACAGCTAACGCACTCGCGGTAATCAACGCCCTCGACCGAGAAGGCCTGCATTTTATCCATCAACGCGCACTTGGGGCAGGTCACCCCAGCGATAAATCTTTTTTGAGTTGAAAAAACCATCGAAACACCACCACAATAGAAGCCACATTATATTGGCATTGTATCCCTATGAACTATTCAATTCGCTCGCATCGCGGCATTTCCCCGCAACTTGGCCTTCGTGTCTATATCGATCCAGCTGCCACCGTGATTGGCGACGTGCATCTTGGCGACGACGCCTCAGTTTGGCCCGGCGCGGTGATTCGTGGCGACATGCACTCGATTCGAATTGGCGCGCGCTCAAATGTTCAGGACAATGCTGTGTTGCACATTACCCACGCCAGTGATTTTAATCCCGGCGGCTGGCCGCTGACGATTGGCGATGATGTTGTCATCGGACATCGAGCTGTACTGCACGGTTGTACGCTTGGAAATCGAATCTTGATTGGCAACGGCGCCATTGTGAACGATGGCGCAATTGTTGAAGATGAAGTGATTGTCGGCGCTGGCTGCATGGTCCCGCCCGGCAAACGACTTGAGAGCGGCTTCGTTTACGTCGGCAATCCCTGTAAGCAACTGCGCGCCTTGGCCGACTCTGAAAAAGTATTCTTCACTTATTCGCCCGCCAACTACGTCAAACTAAAGGACCAATACTTGGCCGAACAAGCTTAAAGCGACTGACGCAACGCCGCAATCACAGGGCGTGTCTGAGGCATAACCTGACGCCAGATAAAAAACGACTCCGCGGCTTGCTCAACCAACATGCCAAGCCCGTCTGCGCTCGCAGCACCCGCACGTTGGCCCCAGCGCAGGAAAGGCGAAGGCTCTGCACCGTAGGTCATGTCGTAACAGGCTCCACCGGGCGCCATCAGGTCATCGGGAAGGGCTGGAAGGCCGCCCCCCAAGCTGGCGCTGGTGCCATTGATCACAAGATCGAATTCCTGTCCCGGCAGCATATCGAGGCCGCAGCCCAGAATATAGCCCAACTCGGCAAAACCCTTGGACAACTGCAACGCCTTCGCCAAGGTGCGATTGGCAATCACGATATGTTGCGGCTGCTCCGCCAACAATGACTCCAACACCCCGCGCACCGCACCACCGGCGCCCAACAGCAGCACGCGTTTTCCCCGAATCTGCCAGCCAAGGTTTTGCCGCATATCGCGCACCAACCCAACGCCATCGGTGGTATCACCACTGATCGTGCCATCCTCTTGCAGGGTCAATGTATTGACTGCCCCCGCGCGGCGCGCGCGCTGACTGAGTCGAGCGGCATAGGAGTAGGCATCTTGTTTAAACGGTGCAGTGATATTTAAGCCTTTGCCGCCCGCCGCAAAAAAGGCATCCGCAGCAGCGGCAAACCCGTCGACCGCGACAGTTTGTTTTTGGTACGCAATTGACTGACCGGTTTGGTCGGCAAACGCAGCGTGAATGTCCGGCGAGCGACTGTGACCAATTGGATTGCCAAAAACAGCGTAATTATCAGACATATCAAACCCAAGCGCGGTGAATAAGGAATTTTTCGTAGAGCTCAGCCTCGGCACTGCCCGACTCTGGCGTCCAATCGTACTCCCAGCGCACCAGCGGCGGCAACGACATCAAGATAGACTCGGTCCGTCCACCGGTTTGCAGGCCGAACAGTGTGCCGCGATCGTAGACCAAATTAAATTCTACGTAGCGCCCGCGGCGATAAAGCTGAAACTGTCGTTCGCGATCGCCAAATGGGCTGTCCTTGCGGCGCTGCAAAATCGGCAGGTAAGCGTCGGTATAACTGTCGCCTACAGCCCGCATAAATGCAAAGCTCTGCTCAAACCCGAGTTCATTAAAGTCGTCAAAAAAGAGTCCGCCAATGCCCCGCGGCTCAGCGCGGTGTTTCAAGTAGAAGTAATCATCACACCAGCCTTTGAAGCGCGGGTAAAAAGTCTCTGAAAAGGGATCACAGGCGGCTTTCGCCGTCTGGTGCCAGTGCTGACAATCCTCTTCGCGACCATAATAGGGCGTTAAATCATAGCCGCCGCCAAACCACCAAACTGGGTCGGCACCCTCTTTTTCGGCGATAAAAAATCGGACATTGGCGTGAGACGTGGGGGCATAGGGGTTTTGCGGATGTATCACCAACGACACCCCCATGGCTTCAAAGCTGCGACCAGCCAGCTCGGGACGGTGCTGGGTAGCCGACGCTGGCATCTGTGTGCCAAAAACATGGGAGAAATTCACGCCGCCTTTTTCAATTGCGGGGCCGTCAACCAGCACTCGGCTGCGACCACCGCCGCCTTCTTCGCGAACCCAGCTATCTTCGCGCCACGGCGTGCTGTCTATTGTCTGCAGCGACGCACATATTTGTTCCTGCAGCCCAAGCAGGTACTTTTTGACGGCGGCTTTATCAATATTCTGTGTATTACCCTGCACGGATAACCTCTCCACTGACTATGTCTCTAATTTCGCTAGGATTTGCCGCAGCGCCCACCTCTCCCGGTGTAAAGCCGTCAATCAAGCCGGAAAAGTAGGCCCGCGCCTCTTCAGCCGTTCGAGCAGGCGGCAGTCCTTGCGGATTTGCGGACGTTGAAACCAATAAGTCGCCAGACAACTCACAGAGTGCTGCGGCGATAGGGTGTTGGGTGATGCGCACGGCTAATGTGTCGCGGCCGCCGGTAATCCACGCTGGCGCGGCGCCATTGTTGGGCACTAACCATGTTGTCGGCTTTGCACAAGGTGCTTGAATGCGCGCGATTAGTGCGCTGTCCAAGCCGCGTAAAAAGGGTTCTAACTGAGTAAAACAACTGGCCAGTAAAATAAGTCCTTTCTCCACTGGCCGTTGCTTGAGATGCAGTATTTTTTCCACCGCCAACTCCGACCAAGGACTACAGCCCAAGCCCCACACAGCTTCGGTCGGGTAAGCGATAACCGCATGCTGTTTCAGCAGCTGGGCTGCACCGTCTACATCGGGGTGAGTTAACCAGTTGGTCACGGAAGAATTATCTGTTTTTCAGTCTTTCCTGAAGCTCAGCATCTTTGGCGATAATGGCGGCCGCGTTATCTGCGCGCTCTTGTCGGATTTTTGTGTGCAGTGCTTCATCAGACACGGCGATAATTTGCGCGGCTAGGTATGCTGCGTTCTTAGCGCCAGCCTTGCCAATCGCTACTGTCGCTACCGGAATGCCGCCGGGCATTTGCACAGTAGACAAAAGTGCATCAAGGCCGTCCAATGAGGAATTGATGGGAACACCGATCACTGGACGCAGGGTAATGGCCGACACTGCACCCGCAAGGTGCGCCGCCATGCCTGCAGCACAGATAAACGCTGCGCAGCCGCGCTTGTCTGCGTCTGTTACATAGGCGTGAGTAGCCTGCGGCGTGCGGTGTGCAGATGACACTTTTACTTCAAACGGGATGTCGAACTTTTTCAGGATTTCAAAGCTAGCTTCCATAACCGGTAAATCGGAATCGGAACCCATTAAGATTGCAACAAAAGGCTTGCTCATTTAATCATCACCATTGGTTTAAAAAGAAGCGCAGGCTACCGTAACTTATGAGCGCGCGCAACCATTTGCGCCCCTTTTCGATGGGCCTTTTAGGCGAAAAATAAGGGTTAATTAACGCAGCCGCTGATAGGCACCATGCTGGTTTTCTACAAGGCCTTTCAGCTCGAGTGACACCAGTAATCGAAACAAATCTACGGAGGAAAACTGTCCATCTCGGGCCAAGGCGTCCATATCGACAGGGTCGAAACCGATGGCTTCAAGCAATCTGCGCTCGTCGCTATCGATCGAGACATTTGGCGGTAGCGCTGTATTGGCAGTGGCGTGCCCGTCAAGGCGCTCTAAAGGCTGAAGGCCCTCAATTGGCTGAAGGCTCCCCAGCGCGCTGTGCAGCTCGCCAACAATGTCGCCTGCACATTCGACCAAATGCGCGCCCTGCTTGATTAGATGGTGACAGCCGCGACTCTGTGGGTTGTGTATAGAGCCCGGGATAGCAAAGACATCACGGTTTTGCTCTAGGGCAAGCCGCGCAGTAATCAAAGAACCACTGCGGATCGCGGCCTCGACCACCAGTACGCCCAAACTCAGGCCACTGATAATGCGGTTGCGGCGAGGGAAATGGCTCGGTCGCGGCTCGGCACCAGGCTCAAACTCCGTGACCAATGTCCCCCCTTGAGACACAATTTGCTCCGCCAGTCTGTTGTGAGCGCGAGGGTAAACGACATCGATCCCCGTGCCCATCACCGCAATCGTTTTACCCTGCGCCTTCAGGGCACCTTCATGGGCAAGACCGTCAACCCCACGAGCAAGGCCGCTGGTGATAACAAAGCCGTGGCGAGCTAAAAATTCGCTCCACTCAAGCGCATTGGTTTCGCCGCCACGGGTCACTCGGCGACTTCCAACAACGGCAATCTGTGGCAGATGTAAGTTGTCGCTATTGCCGCGCACATAGAGGATCGGCGGGGCACCGTCGGTCTGGTTTAACAAAATCGGGTAGTCGCTACTGGTTATGGGAATAACCTGTGCGCCGCAGCGCTCCAGCCGTTGTTGTGAGTGATCTAGCTTGCGCTGCCAAGAATGCTCGCGGTAGTGCGCCTGAAGTCCGGCGATAACGGGTTGCGCCTCGGTAGGATAGTCGCTGGGGTCAGCTTCAAAGATGGCACTATAACTCTGGCAGTACTCGAGCAGTTGGCGCTGGCGCTTTGCGGTGAAGCCGTCAAGCTGCTGCGCGACGAGTGCGTAGTGACATTCCATGTCCACAGGGCATTCCTTTATTTCAGAGAGAGTATTTGAGTATCGTGCTCTAAGGCCCGAACCACTTACGGATTCACTAAACGGTCACCAATGTCGATCTGACGGTCTGCCTCCATCACTAAGGCAAAGCTCATCTTTTCATAGGTGTAGAACACCATCACTAGCCCAATGCGCTCATCGGGAAGGCGAATCTGCTCACCGGTCATGCGGTCTTTTGTGAGATCACCGAGCTTGTAGATGGCCAGCGTATCACCGGCTTGCAGGCCCTCGCGCTGACCGCGATTGAGCCCAACCACGTCAAAGGCGCCGGCATTGCGAACACCGTCCTCGACGCTGATAACCGACGCTTCGATGGACTGGGCTGGCGCGCGTGGGTAGAACGTTGAGGCCAAGGTGCGCTCTTCGCTGGCGAGCAGACGGTCATTGATGCGAATTTCCTGTGCCGCACGGGTCGCCCCCAGCGTCGCAATATCTCCTTTCACCGCTTTTACTTTCGCGGCGCCGACATCAATAGCGCGAAGCCCTAACAGCTCTCCGCTTGCAGGATCAATATAGGGGTCGCCGCGCCGGTAAATACCGTAATTCAACCGATTGGCGGAGAAATCTCCGCGCGCGTAAAAGTCATCGCCGCTACCCACCAAGATACGTCGCTCTTGGCCACCCAAAATGTAGGGTGCGGCATTCAGGGTGGCATCGTCAGTGACACGGGTTTTTGAGAGGAAATTATCAATAATATCAAGGGGCAGGGCGGCGATTGCGTCTGCGTGTCCAACACTTCTGGCCTCTGGCGAGAGCTTCAGGTCACGGCTGCGATCAACGCGCAGCTGGGGAACGCCATCCACGTAAACCAAGCGGATAATGTCACCAGGATAAATCAGATGGGGGTTTTCAATTTGCTGGTTGGCGTGCCAGATTTCCGGCCACAGACAAGGGCTTTGCAAAAACACGGCGGAGATATCCCATAGCGTGTCGCCGCGCTTCACAGTGTAGCGCTCGGGGACATCTGCCTTTAGCTGAAGATCTTCAGCGATCGCAGGGCTTGGGCCTGCGAGTAGGAGTGCAAGGAGAGTCGTAACCAATACAGTATTTTTCATAGCTGTGAGTCCTTTCTCTGGGCGGGGTTAGTGTATAATTCCTCAGGTCCACGAGTGTTCGTTGAGAATACTTAGTCAGGAAAGCGAAATAAGAGGCCGCCGAGTTATCCTAATGGTAGCAGCGCTTTTAACTTTTTTTTAAAAATCTATCACAATAGCTATGGCCATTTTAAATATTCTCGAATTCCCCGACCCCAGACTGCGCACGGTTGCCAAGCCTGTGAGCAAGGTCGATGCAACCATAAAAACGCTGATTAAAGATATGTTTGACACCATGGCATCGGCCAACGGTATTGGGCTTGCAGCGTCACAAGTCGATGTGCATCTTCGCATCATTGTGATGGATTTAGGCGAGACGGACTCTCGCCCCCGCGTATTTATAAATCCGCAAATTGAAGTGCTTGATCAAGATCTGAGCCCCTACGATGAGGGCTGCCTCTCAGTGCCGGGTTTCTATGAGACCATTGATCGCCCTGCGCACGTTATGATCCGCGCACTGGATGGCGACGGCAATCCATTCGAAGAAGAAGCTCGTGGCCTGCTCGCCGTCTGTATACAGCATGAAATCGACCATCTAGAAGGCAAACTGTTTGTTGACTACCTATCGCCGTTCAAACGCCAACGCATCCGCAAAAAACTTGAAAAACTGCACAAGCAGAACCCATAGGATGGTTTAGCGTGAAAATACTTTTCGCCGGCACGCCTGAGTTTGCGGCGGCACACCTGCAAACCCTGCTAGACAGCCCCGAGCATTCTGTTGTGGGCGTTTACACACAGCCAGATCGGCCCGCCGGGCGCGGCAAAAAGCTCTCCGCAAGCCCTGTCAAAGCGCTGGCTCTGCAGTACAACCTGCCTGTATTTCAACCGCCATCGTTAAAGCCGCCCGAGCAGCAAGCCCTGCTGGCACAGCTCGGTGCCGACATCATGGTAGTAGTGGCCTACGGGCTTATTCTGCCGCAACAGATTCTCGACACCCCGCGACTGGGCTGCATTAATGTCCACGCCTCAATTTTGCCGCGCTGGCGCGGCGCGGCACCTATCCAGCGCGCCATTGCGGCAGGAGATAAAGAAACCGGCATCACTATTATGCATATGGATGCTGGGCTCGATACCGGCGCCATGCTGAGCATTTCTCGCTGCCCCATAAGCCATGACGAAACAAGCGCATCACTGCACCTTAAACTGCAACAACTGGGCGGACCGGCACTGTTGAGCAGCCTTGCACACCTTGACGCAGGCAGTGCCGTGGGCATTGTCCAAGACGATCAGGACAGCTGCTATGCGGCAAAAATTGACAAGGCTGAGGCGCTGATCGATTGGGCGCAACCCGCAGCGGAACTCGATCGACGCATTCGCGCGTTTGACCCCTTTCCGGTGGCCTATACCACTCTGGGCGATCTGCGCATCAAAATATGGCGGGCACAGGTGGTTCCGGCGACCCATTCCGCCCCGGGGCAAATTGTCGGGGCCGATTCACAGGGCCTCCTCGTTGGCTGCGGTGAGCAGTCTCTCCTGATCACAGAAATTCAGCTGCCCGGCAAATCTCGAATGGCGGTGGCCGATAGCCTGAACGCCCGCGCTGAACTGTTTGCCCCCGGCACGCAGTTGGGACGCTGATGAACACTCGCGCAGCCACGGCGGAAGTCATAGCACAGGTGCTGCGCGGAAAATCACTTTCTGCATTGCTACCGGACTATGCAAACAAAGTCGCCGAAAAAGATGTCGGACTGTTGAAAGAGCTGTGTTTCGGCACGTTGCGCTGGTATCCCGCCATTGAGTTACTGCTCAAAGAGCTGATGCCCAAACCCCTGCGGGAAAAAGAGTTTGAAATCCAAGGGCTGTTAGCGAGCGGACTCTATCAACTGATGCACACTCGCATTGCCGACCACGCTGCCATCAACGAGACCGTAGCCGCTGTTAGCAAACTCAATCGCCCCTGGGCCAAAGGTTTAGTGAATGCTGTGCTGCGCAATTTTCAGCGCCAGCGCGCTGAGCTAGACGCGCAATTGGCGAAAAACCCCGTATTTACCACCGCCCACCCCCAGTGGCTGCTCGACCACTTTTTTAACACTTGGGGCGCGCCCATTGCGCAACAAATTATTCTTGCCAACAATCAGCGCGCACCCTTGACCCTGCGTGTCAATCAGCGATGCGTCAGTCGCGCGGAGTACCTCGGCCAGCTGGCTGATGCAGGAATAGAGGCGACAGCAACGCAATATAGCCAAGAGGGGATTTTGCTCGCCTCACCCCTAGATGTGGCTGAGCTGCCTCATTTCGCCGAGGGCTTTGTCAGCGTGCAAGACGAGGCCGCGCAATTGGCGGCATCCCTGTTGTTGCTTGCGCCGAACCAGCGTGTGCTGGATGCCTGCTGCGCACCCGGCGGCAAGACCTGCCACATTTTAGAAACACAGCCGAACTTGCACTCTGTCGTGGCTGTTGAGATGGAAAGTCGGCGCATCAAGCGCGTTGAAGAAAACCTCGCTCGCCTCGGTCTGCAGGCCGACCTTAAAGTCGCCGATGCCAGCGCATTGGACAGTTGGTGGGACGGCCAGCCCTTCGACCGGCTACTAATCGACGCACCCTGTTCCGCCAGCGGCGTTATTCGCCGCCATCCCGATATCAAACTACTGCGCAAAGCTGCGGATATTGGTAAGCTTGCTGCGGTACAGCTGGGGCTTCTGCGCGCTCTCTGGCAAACCTTAAGCCCCGACGGTATTGCGCTTTACGCGACCTGTTCGGTGCTGCCGGAAGAAAACGATCAGGTCGTGATGGCATTTTTGGCAGAAACCCCCGACGCCGAACTACTCCCGATAGAGGCAGAGTGGGGGCTAAAAACCGATTATGGCAGACAACTCTTCCCCATAATCGACGGTAGCGACGGCTTTTACTACGCGCGCTTGCGCAAGAACGGTCAACAACACGGCTGATAACAACCCGGAATCATAATGAAGATAATAATTGTTGGTGCAGGACAGGTAGGCGGCACACTGGCAGAAAATCTCGCTCGGGAATACAACGACATTACAGTGGTCGACATTAGCGAAGTCGCCCTGCGATCGTTAAAAGATCGCCTCGACATTCGCACCATTGTCGGCACAGGCTCGCACCCCGATGTTTTAGTCGATGCGGGCATTGAAGAAGCCGATATGATAGTCGCTGTGACCAACAGCGACGAAATTAATATTATTGCCTGCCAAGTTGCTTACTCCCTGTTCCACACGCCAACAAAAATCGCCCGTGTTCGCGCCCCCAATTACACCAACCCCAAGTACAAAGAAAAACTCTTCAACGATAAGCATATGCCCGTGGATGTCATGATCACCCCCGAGCAAGTAGTCACGGACTACATTCAAAAGCTTATCGAGCAACCCGGTGCACTGCAGGTATTGGACTTTGCCGATGGCAGCATTCAGCTGGTTGGTTTGCGTGCCGCAAAAGATAGCCCCTTGGTCGGCCAACAACTGCGCACCCTGAAAGAACACATGCCCAACGTAGACGCCCGCGTCGCCGCCGTTTTTGGCAAGCAGGGGGCGCTGTTCCCGACCGGTGACACGGTGATTGAAGACGGTGATGAGGTGTTTTTTGTTGCCGCCAAAAAGAACATCCGCAAAGTTATGAGCGAATTACAACGACTGGAAAAGCCCTACCACCGTTTAATGATTGCAGGGGGTGGCAATATTGGCTTCCGGCTGGCGCAAGCGCTGGAAGACAGCTATCAAATCAAGCTGATTGAGTTTTCTCACCGACGCGCCAGCTACCTCTCGGAACAACTCAATAAAACAGTCGTGCTGAAGGGATCGGCAACCGACCAAGAGCTACTGCTAGATGAAAACATCAACAAGACCGATGTCTTTCTAGCCCTCACCAATGACGACGAAGTTAATATCATGGCATCCCTGTTGGCGAAAAAACTCGGCGCGCGGAAAGTTATGACACTCATCAACAACCCCGTCTATGCAGAACTGATGCAGGGCGGCGGCATTGATGTCGCCATCTCACCACAACAGGCAACCACTAGCTCACTGCTCACCCATGTGCGCCAAGGCGACATGGTTTGTGTGCACTCACTTCGCAGGGGTGCTGCAGAAGTGCTCGAAATTGTCGTTCATGGTGATGAAAAAAGCTCGCGCGTTGTGGGTCGCGCAATCGGTGATATAAAGTCGCCGCCAGGTGCAACCCTCGCCGCGCTGGTGCGCAACGGGGAAGTACTTATTGCCCACCATGACACGGTTATTGAAAGCGGGGACCACGTCATTGTCTTCGTGGTCGACAAAAACAACACCAAAGCCGTAGAAAAATTATTTGCCGTTGGTTTTTCCTTTTTTTAGAGCGTAGCTAACTATGCACTTCAATATCATTGCCCGTATTCTTGGCATCTTGCTGATGATTTTCAGCCTGACAATGCTGCCGCCGATTGTGGTGGCCATTATCTACGATGAAAACACATCCGCGACTTTTGCCCTGGCATTTGCCATCACTCAAGTTGTCGGCCTGATATTTTGGCTACCCTCAAAACGGGTCAATGCAGAGATGCGCACCCGCGACGGTTTCCTGATTACGGTCTTCTTTTGGCTGGTATTAAGTACCTTCGGCGCGCTGCCACTGATGCTCTCCGAGGCACCGCATCTGAGCTTTATCGACGCCTTATTCGAGTCGGTGTCAGGGCTGACTACAACGGGCGCAACCGTGATCTCTGGGCTCGACAACTTGCCCAAGTCTATTCTTTATTACCGGCAGCAGCTGCAGTGGCTGGGCGGCATTGGTATTGTGGTCATCGCGGTGGCGATTCTACCTATGCTTGGCGTCGGTGGCATGCAGCTCTATCGCACAGAAACACCGGGGCCCATGAAGGACTCCAAGCTAACGCCGCGCATTACTGAAACCGCCAATGTGCTGTTTAAGATCTATCTCGGCCTCACCGCGCTGTGCGCACTGGCCTATTGGCTTGCCGGCATGTCCGGCTTTGATGCCATTAGCCACAGCTTTTCGACCGTCGCCATTGGCGGCTTTTCAACCCATGATGCCAGTATCGGTTTCTTCGACAGCTCGGCCATTATGGCTATTTGCGCCTTTTTTATGGTTATCTCTGGGATTAACTTTGCCCTGCACTTCCATGTCTTGCACGACCGCAAGCTCTCTCACTACTGGGCAGATCCTGAAGCGAAAATGTACCTCTGCCTGCTTGGTGGCGGCATTGTCATCACATCGCTCTACCTCTACTACAGCGGAACCTACGGTTGGAATGACAGCTTTAGCCAAGGCGCCTTCCACCTTATTTCGATCATGACGACAACCGGTTTCACCACTGACAACTTCAGCGCCTGGCCAAGCTTTTTGCCGTTCTTTTTGCTGTTTTTATCGTTTTTTGGCGCCTGCGCGGGGTCGACCGGCGGTGGGATAAAGATTGGCCGTATGCTGATACTTGGCCAACAGTGTATACGCGAGATCTATCGGCTAGTGCACCCAAATGCACTGCTGCCCATTAAAATTCAAAACCGCAAAATACCCAATCGTGTGGCCGACGCCATTTGGGCCTTTTTTGGTGCCTATCTAGCGATTTTTTATCTGATGGTACTGCTTTTACTTGGCTCTGGACTGGATTATGTAACGGCTTGGTCAGCAACTGCCGCAAGCCTGAATAACTTGGGCCCAGGCCTTGGTGAAGTAGCGATCAATTTTGCCGACATCAATAGCTTTGCCAAGTGGGTGCTGTGCTGGGGAATGCTGCTGGGGCGGCTTGAAATTTTCACCTTGCTGGTGCTGTTTACGCCCACATTCTGGAAAAGCTAATCTATTTTAGGCGCGTTGATGCGTCGGTATAGTAATGATGCCGCGCAGTCACTCCGGCCTTACGTCAGCGCTACCAATGCCGTAAAGCGCGGCGAGGCGCGCTTTGCTGAGGCGACCCAAATTCATTTTTACGGCAGGATCGACAAGAACACGATGGGCCATCGCCTCGCGGCCTAAGAGCATGCGATAACCCATACTGTCTCTATTTGTCAGCGTTATCTCTGTCTCCCACGTGTGCTCACCAAGTGTTAGCGGAACCTTGATGACGTAGCGCCTCTCAATCGTACCCGTGCTGCTTTTTACCGCTCTGCGATCAAAAATTGGCGCTTCGCATTGCCGAACAACAGCGCGATTTTTTTGCAGCGGGTGCACATCAAAAGAGACCCAGCGCACTCCCTCGCGAGAAAACGCTCGAATATTGAACGCGTGCAGGGCGGACGTCTTAGCACCAGAGTCGACGCGCGCTTTTACCGCAGGAATGCCGATATCCGGAAGAAGGCACCACTCTTCACTGCCGACAATGATTTTTTCCACAGTAGCGGCCGCCTAACTATTGTCTGCGGGCGTTGTAATACGCCTCTTCGGAAATCCCATGATAAGCTTTGGCTTGAATCGCAAAGGCTTTCATTGATTCAGCGATACGGCGAGAGAGGGGATCTTCGCTCGCCAACTCTTCAACCACTTCCGCAGATAAGCGCTTAAACTCTGCCAGCACATCATCAGGCAATTTTTTAACCTGAACACCGTGCTTTTCCACTAACTCAATGAGCGCTGCATTGTTGCGCGCGGTGTACTCGTTGAGCATATCTTGATTGGCGGCAGCGGCGGCAACCTCAACAATGGCTTGCAAATCTGCCGGCAGCGATTCGTAAGCGGCTTTATTGATAATCAGCTCCAAGGTCGGACCCGGCTCCTGCCAGCCGGGGTAATAGTAATACTTCGCTACCTGATGGAAGCCAAAAGCCAGATCATTGTAGGGGCCAACCCATTCTGTTGCGTCAATCACACCTGTCTGCATAGAAGTGTACAACTCGCCGCCGGGCAGGTTGATCGACGTGCCGCCGGCGCGGGTAAAGACTTCGCCGCCAAGACCTGGAATGCGCATTTTCAACCCTTTGAGATCGGCAATTGAATTAATCTCTCGATTAAACCAACCCGCCATCTGCACGCCAGTATTGCCACCGGCGAAGGGAATTAAATTAAAGGGAGCATAAAGCTCTCGCCACAGCTCAAGCCCGCCGCCATATTGCAGCCACGCGTTCATTTCCTGCGCGTTGAGGCCAAAAGGAACCGCAGTATAAAACACACTGGCCGGCACTTTGCCCTTCCAATAGTAAGAGGCGCCGTGACCAATCTGTGCCGTCCCTTGAGAGACCGCATCGAAAACTTCAAATGCGGGTACCAGCTGACCAGCGCCAAACACTTTAATCTTCAGCCGGCCATTGCTCATGCGCTCGACGTTTTTGGCAAAATTCTCAGGCGCTGTGCCAAGACCGGGGAAATTTTTCGGCCATGTGGTCACCAGCTTCCACTGAAAAGACTGCTGCGCCGTGGGCTCAACGTCGCCCGTGGTGGTAGATCGATCGGCGCAACTGACCAACAGCACGCACAACAAAGCAAAGCTCACTACTCGCATTTAATACCCCTTCTTCTCTGATCTTTAGAATTTGGCTACAAGGCGGCCAAATTAGCCGATGCCAAAATTAGTATTTTTGTTCCCGCGTCTGCAAAACGCACATGCACTCTAGCCCGCGGGCCCATGCCTTCAAAGTTTAGAATAACACCCTCGCCATACACCCCGTGAAAAACCCCCTGGCCAAGACTAAAGCCAGTGCTCTCGTTCTCATCGCTAAGCATGCCTGCCCGAGCGTAACTGGTGGGGCGACTGACCGTGCTCTGCAAACGCACCTCTTCAATCACCTCTTTGGGAATGTCGCGAATAAATCGCGACACGGAATTAAAGGACTCGCTGCCGTATATCGAGCGCGTTTCCGCAAACGTCAGATAGAGTTTTTTCATCGCGCGGGTAATACCCACGTAGGCCAGTCGGCGCTCTTCTTCGAGGCGGCCGGGCTCATCTAATGACATTTTATGGGGAAACAGATTTTCTTCCATACCGGCGATAAACACCAGCGGGTACTCCAACCCTTTGGCGCTGTGCAAGGTCATCAACTGTACCGCATCCTGGTCTTCATCGGCTTGGCGATCGCCCGCGTCCAGCGCAACTTGATCGAGAAACTGTGGCAGAATCGGCTGTGTTTGATCTTCTGGCTCGAAATTGCGACAGGCGCCAATGAGTTCCTCAAGGTTTTCTACCCGAGATTGACCGCGTTCGCCTTTTTCGCGACGGTGCATCTCAATTAAACCACTCCGGCCAATGGCGTGCTCTGCCTGCTCGTGAAGCGGCAACTCATTGAGCTGACCACTCATCTCGTTAATCAGCTCCAAAAACACGGCCACTGCATTGCTTGCTCGGGCAGGCATGCGACTTTCACTAACCATGGCGGCCGCTGCAGTCCACAGCGACGTCGACTGCTCGCGGGCGAGACTGCGAATAGCCTCAATGGTGCGATCGCCAATACCCCGTGGCGGCACGTTAACGACACGCTCAAACGCAGTGTCGTCGTGGCAGTTCATCATCAGGCGCAGGTAGGCGAGGGCGTTTTTAATTTCCAAGCGCTCGTAAAAACGCTGGCCGCCGTAAATACGGTAGGGAATATCGGCCTGCAGCAACGCTGCTTCAAGCACTCGAGATTGCGCGTTGGAGCGGTAAAGAATGGCGGCGTCGGCGCGCTGATTCCCCTGCTGAACCCAACTGTGCAGCCGGTCAGCGATATAGCGTGCTTCGTCGTGCTCATTGAAGGCAGCGTAAAGCGCGATGGGCTCGCCCTCGCCAGAGTCGGTCCACAGATTTTTCCCTAAACGCTCGGCATTGCGGGCAATAACCGCATTCGCGGCGGTCAAAATATTGGCAGTGGAGCGGTAATTTTGCTCGAGCTTAACAATATGTGTGCCCGCAAAATGGCGTTCGTAGCTGAGAATATTTTCGACTTTAGCGCCGCGCCAGCCATAGATTGATTGGTCATCGTCGCCCACCGCAGTAACACCACTGGTGGTGCCAGCGAGTAACCGCAGCCAAGCATATTGCACGGCGTTGGTATCTTGAAATTCGTCCACAAGAATATGCCGAAAGCGCTGCTGATAATGCTCAAGCACCGCGGGGTGTTGTTTCCACAACTCCAGCGCACGCAGTAGCAATTCAGCAAAATCAATAACGCCAAGGCGATTGCAGACATCTTCGTACTCACGGTAGATGCGCAGCATGGTTGCCAGATGGGGGTCGCCGGTCTCATGGATATGGGCGGCGCGCAGACCCTCGTCTTTCTGCCCATTAATCCACCACTGGGCCTGTTTCGGCGGCCAGCGTTGCTCATCGAGATCCATACTGCGCATAACGCGCTTTACCAAGCGCAACTGGTCGTCAGAATCTAATATTTGAAAATTTTCGGGAAGGCTAACATCGCGCCAGTGCGCTTTTAACAAACGGTGAGCGAGCCCGTGAAAGGTGCCCACCCACATGCCGCGTAGCGACATCCCCAATAACTCGTCTATCCGCTCGCGCATTTCCCGCGCCGCTTTATTGGTAAAGGTTACCGCTAAAATTCCGTAGGGCGAGATATTATCGACCTGAATTTTCCAAGCGATGCGATGCACCAATACGCGAGTTTTGCCGCTACCTGCGCCAGCCAACACCAGTAAGTGCTGTCTGTCACTGGTCACCGCTTCTTCTTGCGCTGGATTGAGATTTTTGAGTATCGAGGTTACGTCCATAGGCCCGTATTCTAACAACATGTTCTCTGCAGTTGTTGGGCAAAATAGAGTTTAAATAGCGTTTATTTCGCCGTTGAACAAACACGCTAGCAAAGATTTTTACTACATAACTAGCATTAAACAGGGTTTTCTTGTAAATTTTTTACATAACTAATTTTGGCCGACCTATGAAACCCGCACAATTGACCCAAACTATTAGCGACACTCTCGATAGCCTGCGTAAATCCGAGCGCAAAGTGGCCGAGTTTGTCCTCAAAGAGCCGCTCGGTGTTATTCGCATGCGCATCGTTGATCTGGCGCGCCAAGCAGCCGTGAGTGAACCGACCGTTGTGCGCTTCTGCCGCGCCGTCGGCTGTCATGGCTTTCAAGATTTTAAGCTAGCCTTGGCGCAACAGTTGGCCTCGAGCCCGAGCTTTGGCCAAATCGCCGTCACTGATACCGACTCAACACGGGAATACACCCACAAAGTCTTTGATTCAACTGTCGACACTTTGCTCAAAGTACGCGATAGCTTGGCACTACAGAACCTTGAAGCCGCTGTTTCGGCAATTTGTCACGCCGGCCGGGTGGAATTTTACGGCTTCGGCGCCTCCGCCGCGGTAGCTTTTGATGCGCAGCATAAGTTTTTTAGGCTGCAGATTACCTCTGCCGCTTACTCGGACCCGCATTTGCAAAATATGTCCGCAACGTCGCTACAGCCCGGCGATGTGGTGATTGCTATTTCTCAGTCTGGGCGCACGCAGGCGCTGCTCGATTCCATGGAGTTAGTGAAAAAAGCGGGGGGCATTATTATTGGTTTGGCGCCCAGCGGATCGCCGATTGCGCGCAGTGCCACCATTGCCATAGAAATAGACGCAAAAGAAGATATTCAGATTTACACACCGCTGTCATCGCGTATCGCTCATCTCGCGGTCATCGATGTCTTAGCGATCGGTGTCGCACAAAAGAAAGGACCACAATTGCAGGCCCATTTACAGCAACTTCAGGCGGGACTGGCGTCTCTGCGCAGCGACTGAGACGTCCTTTGTCTTAGTTGTCTTAGTGGTGACTCTGAGACACCACTCGCACAATGCCTGCAATAGACACGCGCATGCCGTGATGCACAGCGTCGGCGAATAGGTCAGGATCAATCTCCGTTGTCCAATCAAGGCGACAGCGATCATCGTCAACCGCTGACACCTGCATTGTCGCCAGATGATGTTTGATCGGTGTGCGGGTTTCAACCGCGGAGTATTGTAAGGTTTTGGCGTCATTATCGAGCAGCAAAATCCGCTCTTTCACTTGGCCCATGCCCTCCATCTCAAAAACGCGACAGCTTCCCTCGAGCCGAATAGCGTCAACTGTAGGCACCCAATCGCACCGAGTGACATCCGACAAAATGGCCCAAAGATGCTCGGCGGAACAGGCTAAAACCACGGTTTCTTTAATTATTTTCAACATAATGCTGTGGTCCGAATGGTGGATGAGCTTTGTAGCTAACAGTTTTGTAGGCGACGATTTTGTCTTTAGGTATTTTTAAATCTTTGATAAAGCGATATTGATCCTTTTAAGAACCAAACAACCACGGCTCCCCACCACAATGGAAAAAACCAATCGTTTTTGTCTGTTCCATTCCACTCTAACCACTCAAAAACAAAACCCTCGACAAACAAATCAAATGACAGAAGAACAAAAAAACCAAATATCCACATTAGGAAAAAATTTAGATTACTTAGTTTTTTCATCCACTGTTCCATACAAAATCATTCAACGGTGACCGATTTCGCCAAGTTGCGGGGCTGATCGACGTCGGTGCCTTTTAGTAAGGCGACGTGATATGACAGCATCTGCAGTGGCAACGTGTAAATAATAGCTTCCAAGCTTTTCGGCACGTGGGGCATTGCAATAACCGTGGTGCCGGGTTCGCTGACAAACCCCGCAGCGGCGTCGGCAAAAACAAACAACTGACCGCCACGCGCACGCACTTCGTGTAGATTGGATTTTAATTTTTCCAAAAGCTGGTTGTTTGGTGCAACTGTCACCACGGGCATATCTTCGTCGACAAGTGCCAACGGCCCATGTTTTAACTCGCCCGATGGATAGGCTTCAGCGTGAATGTAGGAAATCTCTTTAAGCTTCAGGGCACCCTCTAACGCTATTGGATATTGCTCGCCGCGGCCTAGAAATAACGCGTGATTTTTATTAGCAAAGGACTCTGACACCTTTTCAATCAAGCCATCCAGCGCTAATACCTGACCACACAAGGCTGGCAACTGATGCAAGTTTTGCACAAGTTCTTTTTCAATAGCAGGGTCGAGACCTTTGTGCCGACCAAGGGCTAAGGTAAACAGCTGGAGGGCAACCAATTGTGTAGTAAACGCTTTGGTTGACGCCACACCGATCTCGGGACCCGCCATGGTCATCAACGAAATATCGGATTCACGTACCAACGATGAGTTGGCGACATTACAAATTGAGACAAATCCAAGATAGCCGCTGTCTTTCGCTTTGCGCAGCGCGGCGAGGGTGTCAGCGGTCTCCCCTGACTGTGAGATGGTAACAAAAAGGGTTCCTGCGGGAACGGGCACTGTGCGATAGCGGTATTCGCTGGCGACCTCCACTTGGCAGGGAACGCCGACGTATTCTTCGAGCCAGTATTTGGCGACTAATCCAGAATGGAAGCTAGTACCGCATGCTACAATGTGGACATGCTGAGTGAGGGCAAATAGATCTTCAGCGCGATACCCAAAAATAGCTTCGCGGATATGGTCTGCGGCGATACGCCCGGCAAGGGTGTTGGCAAGCACCGTGGGCTGTTCGAAAATTTCCTTTTGCATAAAGTGGCGATACTTGCCCTTTTCCGCAATTTGATCGGCTTCGTCAAGCTGCTGCACGTCACGACTGACTTGCTGTCCAGACTGGTCAAAAATAGTATAAGCGGCACTGCTAATCTCAACTAAATCGCCCTCTTCAAGAAAAATAAAGCGATCTGTCACTTGGCGCAGGGCCATTTGATCGGAGGCAATGTAGTGCTCTTCGATGCCAACGCCTACTACAAGAGGGCTGCCGCTGCGGGCGCCAATGATAATGTCTGGGTGACGTTCAGAAATAACGCCCAGCGCATAGGCTCCCTCAAGACGAGTAAGGGTGTGCTGAACAGCCGTACGCAGATCGCTGTGAGTTTTGAGGTAATGATGAACAAGGTGAGCAATCACTTCTGTGTCTGTGGCCGAGACAATGGTGTAGCCCAGTCCTTTAAGCTCCGCGCGCAGTTGATCGTGGTTTTCAATAATGCCGTTGTGCACCACTGACACGCTCCCCGAATTGTGGGGATGAGAATTGACGACGCTGGGCTCACCGTGGGTTGCCCAGCGGGTGTGGGAAATGCCAACGTGGCCGGCAGCAGGGTGGCGTTCAGCCTCTTTTTCGAGTTCTACGACCTTACCTACGGTTTTCCTCGTGTGCAGTTTGTGCTGATCATCAATTATCGAAAATCCCGCAGAGTCGTAACCGCGATATTCGAGGCGACGAAGGCCTTCGATAAGGATTTTATAGACATTTCTCTGGGCCGCGGCGCCAACAATTCCACACATAGTTCACTGTTCCTTTTATTTTTTCGTCGGCCGTTTCCAGCCAGAGATGTTCCGTTGTTTACTGCGTGCCACTGCTAAGTGGCCCGCTGGTACTTCGCTGTTGACGGTGGAGCCGGCTGCGATGAAGCCGTCAACGCCAATTGATAGTGGCGCAATCAAGGTGCTGTTGGAGCCAACAAAGCTGTTATCGCCAATCTCGGTTTTGAATTTATTCACCCCATCATAGTTGCAGGTGATGGTACCAGCGCCAATATTGACGTTGGCGCCGAGCTCTGCGTCGCCAACATAACTGAGGTGATTAATTTTGCTGCCCGGGCCGACAATGGCTTTTTTGGTTTCAACAAAATTGCCCACTTTGGTATCGCTACCTAGCTGAGTGCCGGGGCGCAGGCGGGCAAAAGGCCCGAGCACAGCCCGATCACCAATGGTTGCCTGCTCAATAACGGTATTGGCATTGACGGTGACGTTGTCGCCAAGGGTGCTGTTGATAATCAAACAGTTTGGACCCACAGTGACGCCGGAGCCAATGGTGACATCGCCTTCAAACACGCAATTCACATCGATAAAATTGTCAGTGCCCGCGCTCAATGTGCCGCGCTGATCAAAGCGAGCTGGATCCGCCAAGGTCGTGCCAGACGCCATAAGCTGCTCGGCCAGCTGCCGTTGATAGGCACGCTCTAGTGCTGCGAGTTGCTGGCGATTATTAACGCCCTCAACTTCACTGGCTGAGCTCGGTTGAACGCTGGTGACGCGACAGCCATCGCGGCGGGCGAGCGCTATGATATCGGTTAGGTAATATTCGCCTTGCGCATTGCTGTTGCCAATCATCGGCAGCCATCGCGCTAACTGTTCAGTCGTTAGCGCCATAACGCCGGTGTTCACCTCGCAGAGCTTCTGTTGCTCTGGGCTGGCATCTTTTTGTTCGACGATGGATTCTATTTGTCCATCAGCGGCACGAACGATACGGCCGTAGCCGTGGGGGTTTCCCAGTGTGACGGTGAGGAGCCCTAGACTGTTTGAGCTTACCGCTGAGAGCATTTTAGTTAGCGTTGCGGTGGTGATGAGTGGCACGTCGCCATATAGAATCACAACACTGGCGTCCTCACGCAGGTGCGGTAGGGCTGTCAGCACGGCATGGCCGGTGCCCAACTGCTGAGTTTGCTCAACCAAAGTGACATTGCTGCTCGCATAAAGGGCGCGGACGGCGTCGCCACCATGACCCGTCACCACTATATTGTGACAGTCGCCAAGGGCAGCGGCGGCGTCGAGAACATGGCCTAAGAGGGGTTTTCCCGCGAGCTTGTGCAGCACTTTTGGCAATGCCGATTGCATACGGGTGCCTTTGCCCGCAGCGAGAATAACAATGTCCGTTTTTGTCATAATTTAAGGGCTCTTTAGATCACTGAATAATAGCTACTTCGCAGCAATAATCGACCTCACGTTACTGCCAAAGTGTCCACAACACAAGTCTTAGGAGGCCAATCTATTTGGTATTGCATAAAAAAATTTCGGCCATAAAAAAAGGGCAGCAGAGCCACCCTTTTTTAATGTTTGGCCCATTAACCGCCAAGCTTTTTACGAAGTTGTGAGATTGTGCGCAGTTGAGCAGTGGCTTCCGCTAACATTGCCGCAGCTTTGGAGTACTCAATTTCTCCCGACTGGTTGGCAAGGGCGTGCTCTGCAGATTTAACCGCTTCAGCAGCCGCGGCCTCGTCTAGATCGTTAGCGCGAACCGCAGTATCAGCCAAAATGGAGACCATATTGGGCTGTACTTCTAAGTAGCCACCAGAGAGGTAGTAGATCTCTTCTTCGCCATTTTGCTTTATCAAGCGGACGGGGCCCGGCTTGAGATCGCTCAGCAGTGGGGCGTGACCCGCAGTGACACCGAGCTCTCCGAGTGACCCTGTGGCGACAACCATCTCAATCAAACCAGAGAAGATTGATTCGTCCGCACTTACGATGTCGCAATGAACTGTCATAGCCATAATTATACTGCCTGCTTCCTGGTATTAGAGCTTCTTGCTTTTCTCGACCGCTTCTTCGATTGAGCCAACCATGTAGAACGCTTGTTCTGGCAAGCTGTCGTATTCGCCGGCAAGAATGCCTTTAAATCCAGCAATGGTGTCTTTCAGGGAAACATACTTGCCGGGTGCGCCGGTGAAAATTTCTGCCACGTGGAAAGGCTGTGACAAGAAACGTTCGATTTTACGTGCGCGGGTTACGACCATCTTGTCATCTTCTGACAATTCGTCCATACCCAAGATCGCAATAATGTCTTTCAATTCTTTGAAGCGCTGCAGCACCGACTGCACACCGCGGGCGACGTCATAGTGGTCTTGGCCAACAATAAGCGGATCAAGCTGACGCGATGTTGAATCAAGTGGATCTACCGCTGGGTAAATACCTTTTGATGCAATATCACGACTCAATACTACCGTAGAGTCCAAGTGAGCAAAGGTGGTCGCTGGCGACGGGTCAGTCAAGTCATCCGCAGGTACATAAACCGCCTGAACAGAGGTGATCGAGCCAGTCTTCGTGGAGGTAATACGCTCCTGAAGAATACCCATCTCTTCTGCCAGTGTTGGCTGGTAACCTACCGCTGAAGGCATACGGCCCAGCAGTGCTGATACTTCAGTACCGGCGAGCGTGTAGCGGTAGATGTTGTCGATAAACAACAGTACATCTTTACCTTCGTCACGGAACTTCTCGGCCATGGTCAAACCAGTGAGAGCAACACGGAGTCTATTTCCTGGTGGCTCGTTCATCTGACCGTACACCATGGCTACTTTTGATTCGCTTGGCTTTTCAATGTTTACAACACCTGATTCCTGCATCTCGTAGTAGAAGTCGTTACCTTCTCGAGTACGCTCACCAACACCGGCAAACACTGACAAACCTGAGTGCTCAGAGGCGATGTTGTTAATCAATTCCATCATGTTTACGGTTTTACCAACACCGGCACCACCGAACAATCCTACTTTACCGCCTTTTGCGAAAGGACAGACCAAGTCGATTACCTTGATACCCGTTTCAAGTAGGTCGCTAGAGGCGTTCAGCTCGTCATAGGCTGGAGGCTTGCGGTGAATCGCCATGCGCTCTTTCTCGCCGATGGGACCTCTTTCGTCAATCGGGTTGCCGAGTACATCCATAATGCGACCCAGCGTTTCAATTCCTACTGGAACCGAAATAGGCGCTTTGGTGTTTTGCACGCTAAGTCCGCGGCTAACGCCCTCAGAAGCACCCATGGCAATGGTACGCACAACGCCGTCGCCAAGCTGCTGCTGAACTTCAAGCGTTAAGCCTTTGCTGTCAACGATTAGTGCGTCATACACGCTGGGTACTTGATCACGTGGAAATTCCACGTCGATCACAGCACCAATGATTTGTACGATTCTTCCGCTACTCATGTCCGGTTCCTCTTTACTAATTCTTTTAAAATTCGTTGGGCTTTATACAGCAGCAGCGCCGCTTACAATTTCCGACAGCTCTTGGGTAATCGCTGCCTGACGGGCCTTGTTATAAAGCAGTTTCAATTCGTCGATCATTTCACCGGCGTTATCTGTCGCACTTTTCATCGCGAGCATTCGCGCAGCTTGCTCACAGGCCTTATTTTCCACCAAACCCTGATAAACCTGTGATTCGGTATAGCGAATCAGCAGGCCGTCGAGCAGTTCTTTGGCGTCGGGCTCGTAAATATAGTCCCAGTGATGGGAAAGCTTGCTATCGGTGCTTGGCTTCAATGGCAACAGTTGCTCAACCGTGGGTTGCTGCGTCATGGTGTTAACAAACACGTTGTTGACGACAAACAAGCGATCGATACGCCCTGCGTCGTAGGCGTCTAACATCACTTTCACGCAACCAATAAGGTCGCTGGCGCTCGGCTCATCGCCCACGTCTTTAATCGCTGCGACGATGTTGCCGCCAACGCTATTAAAGAATCCGCTGGCTTTGTTGCCCACCGCGCAAATGTCGATCTCAACGCCTTGGTCAGACAGCGCTTTCATGGAGCGCAAAGCTGCTTTGAAGAGGTTTATATTCAAACCACCGCAGAGCCCACGATCCGTCGATATCACTATAAAACCAACACGCTTGATTTCGCGCTGTTCCAAATATTGGTGCTTGTACTCAGACACTGCATTGGCGATATGGCTGACCACATCGCGGATGCGAATGGCATAGGGTTTTCCCAATGCCATGCGATCTTGAGCGCGGCGCATCTTGCTTGCAGCAACCATTTCCATGGCTCTGGTAATTTTCTGCGTGCTGCCAATACTAGCAATTTTCGTTCTAACTTCTTTTCCGATTGCCATTTCTTATGCCTGCCTAAAGTGACTTACCAAGTTTGAGTGGAAACAAACTTATCCAGTGCAGCTTTAAATCCGGCGGCTATATCGTCGTTGTAGCTACCAGAATCGTTGATTTGCTTCATTAAGTCGCTGTGTTCTGCCTTCATGTAGGAGAGCACTGCCGCTTCGAAGTCACCGATTTTGTTCACTTCAACAGTTTTCAAGTAGCCATTGTCTGCCGCGTAAAGCATAAGACCCAGTTCCGCGATGCTTTGCGGTGAGTACTGCTTTTGCTTCATCAATTCAGTAACGCGCTGACCGTGATCTAGCTGAGCCTTTGTGGCCTCATCCAAATCAGAGGCAAACTGGGAGAATGCCGCCAGTTCGCGATACTGTGCCAGCGCTGTACGAATACCGCCCGACAGCTTTTTAATGATCTTAGTCTGAGCCGCACCACCCACACGAGACACCGATACACCGGCGTTCATGGCTGGGCGAACGCCCGCGTTGAACATGTCAGCTTCAAGGAAGATCTGGCCGTCGGTGATCGAGATCACGTTAGTTGGTACGAACGCAGATACGTCACCTGCCTGAGTCTCAATAACCGGAAGCGCAGTCAATGAACCTGTCTTGCCTTTCACTTCGCCGTTAGTAAACTTCTCGACGTAGTTGGGGTTGACGCGTGCCGCGCGCTCGAGCAAGCGTGAGTGCAAATAGAATACGTCGCCTGGGTAGGCTTCACGTCCAGGTGGACGCTTCAAGAGCAGGGAGATCTGACGGTAAGCCCAAGCTTGCTTGGTTAAATCGTCATAGATAATCAGTGCGTCTTGACCGCGATCGCGGTAATACTCACCCATGGTGCAACCAGCAAACGGTGCGAGGTACTGCATGGCCGCTGGATCAGAGGCGGTTGCCGCTACCACAATGGTGTGTTCCATCGCGCCATGCTCTTCAAGCTTGCGCACAACGGCGGCAACAGAAGAGGCTTTTTGACCGATGGCTACGTAGATACATTTAATGCCAGAGCCTTTCTGATTGATAATCGCGTCAACTGCAATCGCGGTTTTACCAATCTGGCGATCGCCAATAATCAACTCGCGCTGACCACGGCCAATCGGCACCATCGCATCAATGGCTTTCAAGCCAATCTGCACGGGCTGGTCAACGGACTGACGATCGATTACGCCGGGTGCTACTTTTTCCAGCGGGTCGGTCAGGGCAGCGTTAATAGCACCTTTGCCGTCGATCGGGTTACCCAGTGCGTCAACAACGCGACCTTCTAACTCTGGACCTACGGGAACTTCCAACACGCGACCGGTACAGCGCGCTTTTTGTCCTTCTGCAAGTGTCTGGTAGTCACCCAATACCACGGCGCCAACTGAATCGCGCTCAAGGTTTAGTGCCATACCGTATACACCGCCGTCGAACTCAATCATTTCGCCGTACATAACGTCAGCGAGACCGTGAATACGAATGATACCGTCGGATACGGATACAATGGTGCCCTCATTTTGGGCTTCGGACGAAACGTTAAGATTGTCGATGCGACTCTTAATGATTTCGCTAATTTCTGATGGATTCAGTTGCTGCATGCTTGGGCCTCAAATCCTTAGGAGTGTAATGACTCGGCGAGTTTGGCCAAACGGCCACGAATAGATCCGTCAATGACGGTATCCCCGGCGCGTATGACCGCACCACCCAGCAAGCTCTTATCTAAACGAACTTGCATGTTTACTTTACGTTCTAGTTTTGCACTCAGTGCGTCACTGAGTTGCTGCTGCTGATCGTCGGTTAGAAGTTGTGCTGAAATCACTTCAACATCAATCGCTTTCTCTCGATTGGCTTTTAAAATTTCGAACTGTCTAGAAATTTCTGGCAGTAACTGTAACCTGCGGTGCTCGGAGAGCACGGCCAAAAAGTTTTGACCGGCTGCACTCAGCGCGTCGCCGCAAATTTCAACCAACACAGCTGCCTGCTGCTTTGCAGTATAAGTAGGAGAGGCCAACAATTTGACGACGTTGGGCTGTTCTGCAACAGCGCCCGCAATCGCTAAACTATCGGACCAACCCTGCAGCTGCCCAGCCTGATCGGCATATTCAAACGCCGCTTTAGCATAGGGTCGAGCCAATGTGCTCAATTCTGCCATGTTTAACCTCGGTTACAGCTGGGCTGCTAAATTATCAACCAACGCGCGGTGAGCTTTGTCATCGATGGCGTGGCCAAGAACTTTCTCGGCGCCAGCGAGAGCAAGACCTGCCACAGAGGCACGCAACTCTTCTTTTGCACGATTAATTTCTTGCTCAATCTCTGCTTCAGCGGCCACTTTTATACGGTCACCTTCAGCACGAGCCTGATTTTTGGCCTCGTCAACAATCTGACTAGCACGCTTGTTAGCTTGATCAATAATGCCAGCCGCTTCCTGCTTAGCTTCTTTCATCTGGTCCGTTGCTTTGTTCTGGGCCAGCTCAAGATCTCGCAGAGCGCGGTCAGCCGCATCAAGACCATCGGCGATTTTTTTCTGTCGCGCTTCCATTGCATCAATAATGACGGGCCACACGAACTTCATGCAGAACCACACAAAGAATGCGAACGTCACCATCTGACCAAAAAGCGTTAGATTAATATTCACGCCATTACCTCATTAAAGAATGGATTAAATTTTCGCCTGCTAAATTGTTATGCGCCAACACCTGGAGCAACAACAAAGATCAAATACATAGCGATACCAACACCGATAATAGGCACAGCATCGATCAGACCTGCTAGCAGGAACATTTTACCTTGCAGCATGGGACCAAGTTCTGGCTGACGAGCTGTAGCTTCGATCAACTTTCCACCCAGCAAACCCATACCAACAGCCGCTCCTAATGCGCCCAATCCGAGCATGATTGCCGCAGCAATGATTACTAGTTCCATCGTAGACTCCTGATTTCAGTCGTTAAAATTAATAATAAAAATTAGTGGTCTTCATGCGCCATGCTGAGATAGACGACAGTGAGTACCATGAAAATAAATGCTTGCAGGGTAATAACCAGAATATGGAATACCGCCCAACCCCATTGCATTAACCCTCCACCCAGAGCAAACAACCCGCCGCCAATCGCCATAAAGGCCATTGATAGCAGAACTGTTTTACCCGTAGATATCTTCCCTTTGAGGTTCAAGCCGCACACTGTGCAAACTAGTGCAAAGATCACTAGCCAGAAGAGGGCGCTGGTCTGCTCACCAAAGAGTTCTGCATGCAGGCCGCCTGAAATAAAGCCAGCACCTGCTCCTGCCGCAAACATGGTTGCGATCAGGATAAAAATCATTTCGCCGGCGTACATATTGCCGAACAACCGCAGCCCCAATGAAAACGGCTTGGCCAATAAGCCTACTGTTTCCATAAAGAGGTTTACGGGGATAAACGCCCAGTGATTGAACGGGTGCATAGTCAGCTCTTTAACAAAGCCGCCACCCTTAATCTTGAACGAGTAGTAAATCATCATGATGAAGACCGCTAACGCCATACCCAAGGTTACATTTGGGTCGGTAGACGGCACAATTTTTTGATATTCAACGCCCGTGAGCGCTAACAGTGACGGAATCAGATCGACCGGTAGCAGGTCCATCAGGTTCATCAAAAAGATCCATACAAAGATGGTTAGCGCCAGAGGGGCCACCATTTTGTTGCGCCCATGGAAACTGTCCTTAACAGCGCCGTCGATAAACTCAACGATCATCTCTACACAGTTCAACCAACCAGTTGGCACGCCAGTGTGCGCTTTTTTCGCTGCGCGCAAAAACATCAGGCAGAATAACGAGCCCAAACCAATTGACCACAGCATGGAATCGACATGTATAGCCCAAAAACCCATATCAGCGGCTTCTTGCGCGCTATGGGCGAAGCCCCAACCGTGCTCGGGGTGATTTCCGTAGACCAAATTTTGCAGGTGGTGCTGAATATACTCAGTCGTGCTTGCGGGGTTTTCGCCGGCCATCTGTGTCTCTCAACTGGTTAACGCTTGACTATGTTCAAGCTGAATCTTATACGGCACTAGCGTCTAAACAGTCTCACTACTGAGACAAACTGTACCAAAATCATTACAACAAACGAGATAAACAAGGCGCCAGCACTAAGCGGCCTGACCATTAAAAACACGGTGACAAACAATACCGCGGTTAAAACGACCTTACCTGTTTCTCCCCAGTACATTGCGCGAACAATGGACTGAACATTTCTGGCTCCGACGTAGCGGAAGGCCTGTCGCGTAAACCACGCTTGGGGGCAGATTTGGATTAATCCACCAAGCAGAGCCGAGTACGCCAGCACGGGATTCCACCATTGCAAAAGCGCACAGCCACTTAGCAACACTGCTATTTGGTGGAGCGCAACGCGTTTAACAGGTGGGATTGGGATGGTCGTCATACTGCCTTTGCCACTCCCTTTCTTCCGGCCCTGCGGATCGAGCTCAAAGGCTGTCTCCGACGGGTGGGCATTATAGGTATAGTGATGGTGATATTCAACACGCGAGATGCCTATATGTAAGATATTCACCGACCGGGTGCCGCAAGTGGTACATTATTTCAGATGGGCGAGAATTCCATCGAGCTCATCAACACTGTTGTACTTAAATACAAGCTTGCCCGCGCCCTTGGCTGTGTGCTGAATCGAGACTGGAACACCGATTTTTTCCGAGATCTCATCTTCCAAGCGTTTTATATCTGGCGTGCTCGGTGCCAATGCCGCAGGTTTTGACGAGGTACCTAATTGCAACTTTTTAACCAGAACCTCGGTTTGACGCACGGTTAAGCTATCGCCAACCACGGTGCGCGCAGCATTGACTTGCACCGCCCCCTCGAGCGCCAACAGACATTTAGCATGGCCAAGCTCAAGGTCGCCACGTTCGAGCAGCTTTTGCACTTCATTCTCAAGAGAGGCAAGTCGCATTAAATTGGTTACCGCAGAGCGCGACTTGCCAACCGCGTCGGCGACTTGCTGCTGTGTTAACTGAAATTCTTGCTGCAGACGCAAGAGAGCGAGGCACTCTTCCATCGCATTTAGGTCTTCACGCTGAATATTCTCAATCAGCGCCATGGCAATAGCGGCTTCGTCTGAAACGTCGCGAATAATGACTGGGACGTTATCAAGGCCTGCTTGCTGCGCGGCACGCCAGCGGCGCTCGCCGGCAATGATCTCGTACTGATCCTGTCCAATGCTGCGCACAACCAGCGGCTGCATAACACCCTGAGCGCGAATTGAACTTGCCAGCTCTTCTAGCGCTTCGGCATTGATGTCGCGACGCGGCTGATATTTTCCGCGCTGCAAAAATTCAACGGGAAGTTGGCGTAAAACACCTTCTGAGGGACTATTGGAAGCCTCTAACCCATCATTGATATCAGTGTCATCACCCATTCCTAGCAGTGCGTCCAATCCTTTTCCGAGGCTTTGTCTTTTTGTGGCCATAATTTTATGCTTCCCCATTCTCGGGTTTATCTTGTTCTCGCTTTTCTTTCGCTTGACGGAGTATTTCGCCGGCCAACGCCAAGTAGGCAATAGACCCTTTTGAGTTTCTGTCGTAAACCAAGGCTGGCAGGCCGTGGCTGGGCGCCTCGGCGAGTCTAATGTTGCGCGGAATGCTCACTCGATACACACGACTGCCAAAATATTTACGTAATTGCGCCGACACTGCGTTAGTCAAACTGCTGCGCGGATCGTACATGGTGCGCAGAATACCTTCGATACACAAATTAGGGTTAATTAGCTTGGCAATTTGCTTAATGGTGTTATTCAGTGCAGACAACCCCTCCAGAGCATAATACTCGCACTGCATCGGAATAATCACCCCGTCGCTGGCGACCAGAGCATTTACTGTGAGCATATTGAGAGAGGGAGGGCAGTCAATAATCACGTAATCGTAGTTGGCGGCAACGCGCTTCAAGGCATGGCGGAGGCGGGTTTCGCGCCCAATTTCCTGCATAAGCTCCACTTCTGCAGCAACCAGATCGCCATTGGCCGGCAGGAGCTGAAAGCGGCCTTTTTCACAGGTAACAATGGCATCCTCAATCTGCGCTTTCTCTGTCAACACATGATAGATGCTGGTTTTACAGCGATGTTTATCAATGCCAGCACCCATGGTTGCATTGCCTTGCGGATCGATATCGACCAACAAAACCCGTTGTTTATAGGCAGCGAGGGATGCAGCAAGATTGACGCTGGTAGTCGTTTTACCAACACCACCTTTTTGGTTTGCGATGGAGAGAATGCGTGGCACTTATCTAGCCTTCCTGTAAAACCGTTAGCCCGCTTAACGGGCGAATAATTAGCAAATGACGTTCCGCGTCAACGCCAGGCACTTGTAAAGGATGTGCGGCTTCGACCTTATAGTCTTTACTTAAATCACTCAACTCTGAATTCGGTAACTTGCCCTTCATAGCATAGAAAAATCCGTCGTCTTTCACTAAATGCTGGCATTTATCGACCATATCAACCACAGAGGTGAACGCTCGACTCAACACAACATCGTATTTTTCTGGTGGAACAAACTGTTCAACACGCGCTTTCACTTCAGTCAGGTTGAGCAGCCGAAGCTGTGTACGGGCATGGAACAAAAATCGCGTTTTTTTGCCATTACTGTCGAGCAAGGTAAAGCGTTTGTCTGGGCACATAATGGCCAGCGGAATGCCTGGGAGCCCAGCGCCCGTGCCAACATCGATGAAATTCTGACCTTGTAAATAGGGCAGCACTGCCAAACTGTCGAGCAAATGTAAGGCAATCATCTGTCGGGGATCACGAATGGCAGTCAGGTTATAAGCGTTATTCCAGGTGACCAGAAGATCAATGTAACGCAATAAAAGGGCGGTTTGCTCAGTTGATGCCTCAATACCTAGTTGCGCCATGCCATCACAGAGCAGCTTTTTTTGCTCAACAGCCTTGGCGCTAGGCGACATGTTTTTTTAACTGCACGATTAGCAAGGATATGGCTGCTGGTGTAATTCCGGGAATACGACTCGCCCGCGCCAGGGTGTCTGGGCTCGCGGCGGTGAGCTTTTGCTTCACCTCGTTGGAGAGTCCCTTCACTGCGTGATAATCGAAATTGGCCGGAATGCGGGTCTTTTCATGGCGCTGCAAGCGATCAACTTCATCTTGTTGGCGGGTGATATAGCCGGAGTATTTGGCGTCGATCTCAACCTGCTGGGCAATTTTGGCTTCAACTTGATGATCTGGGTAGAGCGAACCGATCACTTGGTAGTTGAGCTCAGGTCTTTTTAGTAGCTCAAACAAGGAATATTCGTGAGCAAGCTTGTTTTCAATATGCTGGGCCAATTGTTCAGCCACCGCTGAACCGGGCTGCACCCACGTATGTTTAAGGCGCTGATGTTCGCGCTCGATAGCTTCGCGCTTTTGGCAAAACTGTTGCCAACGGTTGTCGTCAACCAACCCTAGCTCACGGCCTTTTTCCGTCAAACGCGCATCGGCATTGTCTTCTCGAAGCAGTAAGCGGTATTCGGCGCGACTAGTAAACATGCGGTAGGGCTCAAGGGTGCCCATGCTGATTAAATCATCAACCAACACCCCCATGTAGGCGGTATCTCTGCCCGGACACCAACTCTCCTTGCCCTGCACTTGCAGCGCTGCATTAGTACCGGCCAATAAGCCCTGTGCGGCCGCTTCTTCATACCCAGTGGTGCCGTTTATTTGGCCGGCGAAAAACAGGCTGTTGATGGCTTTTGTTTCGAGAGAGTAGTGTAAATCTTGTGGATTAAAATAATCGTACTCAATCGCATAGCCGGGCCTTGTGATATGGGCGTTTTCAAACCCTTTGATGGAGCGCACAAGGCTCAGTTGCACATCAAATGGCAAACTTGTGGAAATACCATTGGGGTATAGCTCGTGGGTGTCGAGACCCTCGGGCTCAATAAACACTTGATGTTGATCTTTATCGGCAAAACGAACAATTTTATCTTCAATCGATGGACAGTAGCGTGGGCCGACCCCTTCAATTAAACCGGTGTAGAGCGGTGAGCGACTCATTCCGCCCTGAATAATATCGTGGGTTTGCTGATTGGTGTATGTGATCCAGCAGCAGGTTTGTCGAGGATGTTGATCAACTGAGCCGAGATAAGACATCACTGGTTCGGGTTGATCGCCCCACTGCTCCTGCAGCTGACTAAAATCTACACTGCGTGCATCAATACGCGGAGGCGTTCCGGTTTTGAGCCGCTCAACCCGCAACGGCAGTGCACGCAATGTTTCAGCTAGCGCGATGGCCGGCGGGTCTCCAGCGCGACCGGCAGAGTAATTTTCAAGGCCGATGTGGATTTTGCCCGCCAAAAAAGTACCTGCTGTGACCACCACAGTTTTACCGCTAAAGCGAATGCCAGACTGGGTAACCACACCAGTGACGCGTTCACCCTGCATAATCAGATCATCGACGGCTTGTTGAAAAATACTGAGATTGGGTTGGTTTTCTAAAATCTCTCGAATGGCCGCTTTGTAGCGCACACGATCTGCCTGTGCGCGTGTTGCTCTAACGGCCGGGCCTTTGCGCGAGTTCAGCACGCGAAATTGAATGCCACCTAGATCTGTGGCCAGCGCCATTGCCCCGCCAAGTGCATCGATTTCTTTCACCAGATGACTTTTGCCAATACCCCCGATCGCAGGATTGCAGGACATTTGCCCAAGGGTTTCGATATTGTGGGTGAGCAGAAGTGTTTTACAGCCCATGCGCGCGGCTGCCAGACAGGCTTCTGTGCCTGCGTGACCGCCACCAACAACAATTACATCGAATGCATCTGGGTAATTCATAGACTGCTACAGAACTGGGTTTAAAATAGGGACGCCATTATACGCGGGGCTGCTCAAAGTTTAACCACTTTGTTTGTATTTAAGTGGGGGGCTTTTCAATGTATGTAATAGATTAAATATACTTATATAGAGTAGATATTATTTATTGTTATTGTTATTAGGGGTTCCATGTTTTGTGGGTAATTAAGAAAAACGTTTATATTTCAATAGGTTGTTACCAGATTTCTTTTGTATAAGAGGGTATGTTGCGCATGGATAAAAATGTAATGACTGGTCTTGTGGTCTGTATAGAATTTGGTCGATTTAAGCTAATTTGAAATTCTAGCCATTATCTGGGGATAAAAATTTTTTCTATTGACTGGTTTTGCACAGGTTTTGAGTTTATCGAGATTTTTGTGGGTAAACCTTGGGATAAGTTGTGTTGTTATTGTGGGTAGTGAATTTATACCCTAAATAAGGCTGTTTCCATCGGCATTGTTAATTAGACGTTGATCTGTGGGGTGATTTTCTTTAAACTCGCGCGCCCTAGAACGGTACTCAGTTTACTTTTTCTGTTAAGGACCTTTTTTATTTAGGTTTTATTTAGGGTCTGTAGTTAGGATTATTAGTTAGGCGGTCTATATATAGCATAGCTTTCGCGGCTTGGTTCTATTCGCGGCTTAGTTTTAATAGACGGCTTTCAACGCCTTTAGTGGTATTTTTTTGGATTTGACGTTATGAAAAGAACATTTCAACCAAGCGTTTTAAAGCGTAGCCGCACTCACGGTTTCAGAGCTCGTATGGCTACTGCTGGCGGCCGGGCCGTTATCAATCGTCGTCGTGCGAAGGGCCGCAAGCGCCTGTCTGCGTAATGTCTGTGGGGCTTGTTATGCCCAAGGCTACTTTTGGTAAAGATCGACGCCTGCTCAATGCCTACGATTTCAAACAGGTATTTAATAACAACAGCGTCCGGCTGGCTCACCCAAAACTTCTTATATTAGCGAAACCCAACAGCCTGTCGACAGCGCGGTTGGGTTTAGTTATTGCTAAAAAAAATGTACCTACCTCAGTTGCTCGCAACCGCCTGAAGCGGGTAGTGAGAGAATCCTTTCGCACAACCACTATTCCCGTCCCTGTTGATATTGTTTTTTTAGCACGAAAAGATGCGCATAAGCTGTCGCCTGAAGAAATGTCGACCCTTTTACAACAGTCTTGGCATAAACTAGCCCTGAGACTTGAACAGGAGCCAAAGGCTAATGCGTAAGGTGGCGGTTAAACTCATTCGTGGTTATCAGTACGCAATCAGTCCATTATTGGGTAGCAACTGCCGTTTTTTTCCAAGCTGCTCTCATTATGCTGAAGAGGCATTTAGTCGCTACGGAGTTGCTAAGGGGGGTTATCTTACGCTGCGTAGGATTGTAAAATGCCACCCGTTCCATTCTGGCGGTTATGATCCGGTATTGCCGGTAGACCCTTCAGGTAAATCAATAAACGACAGCGCTCAGTAACGCTATCACTCACAGTCACCCTATAAGGTCGTAAATAGAATGGATTGGATGAAAACTCTCAACATTACCGCTATTGGTATCGTGGCATGGTTGCTGGTGGTCGAATGGAACCAGTTTCAAGACCGCAGCGCCGCGCAGCAGAGCACCCCGCGCGCGGAAGTGTATATTCCCGATATGGCAGAATTACCCGCGGCCCAGACTAATGAGATCAGTGAGCTCCCCGCCGTAATTGACGCGCCAGCGCCAGCAATTATCGAGAAAATCGCGGACAAGCGACTCGTTACAGTTACCACCGATGTGTTTGAAGTTGTCATAGATACCTTGGGCGGCGATATTGTTCAGGTCAATCTGCTCAAGCATTTAGATAAGATGCGTGAAGACGATGGCCAGCCCTTTTCGTTGCTAACCCGCTCAAAAGAGAATGAATATATCGCCCAAAGTGGCCTTATTGGTCGCAACGGCACTGATAAGCGCGAAGGTAGAGCACTTTATAGCGTTTCTAGCAGTTCTTCTTCACTTAATCCGGGTGATCAAACGCTGGCAGTGGATTTACGTCTTGAGCAGGATCACGCGTCTCTGATAAAGCGCTTTAGTTTCAGCGCGGGCAGTTACGTGATTGGTGTTGATTACGACATCAACAATACAGGGTCAGAGCCTTGGGAAGCGACATTTTACGGGCAGATAAAACGCGATTCCCACGAGCCTTTAGTGACGTCCAGTGGTGGTATTCAACCGTACTTGGGTGCTGCTATTCGCGAGAAAGAAAAAAACTTCGCCAAGCACAGCTTTTCTGATATTGAAGATGAAGCCATCAAAGAAGAGATACAGGGTGGCTGGGTTGCTATGGTGCAACACTACTTTATCAGTGCGTGGATTCCACCGGCAGATCAACAAAACAGCTTTAGCTTGCGGAAGTTGACCGGCCAGGACGTCTATTTGCTTGGCTTTACCGGCGAAAAAATGGTGGTGCCCGCTGCCAGTTCAGGCCGTTACAGTGCACAGTTTTACGTAGGCCCGAAAAACCAACAAAAGCTTGAAGCGCTTGCCCCCTATCTTGATTTAACAGTGGATTACGGCTTCCTGTGGATGCTAGCCAAGCCGATATTTGCGGCCATGAAGTTTATTCATGGTGTGGTGGGGAATTGGGGTTGGGCCATTATCCTGCTGACAATCGGTATTAAAATACTGCTCTACCCATTGTCTGCAGCGAGCCTGCGGTCGATGGCAAAAATGCGCAGCCTGCAGCCAAAGATGGAGCGCTTAAAAGAGACCTATGGCGACGATCGCCAGAAAATGTCCCAAGAGCTGATGGCGCTGTATAAAAAGGAAAAAGTAAACCCTGCAGGCGGTTGCCTGCCCATGTTGTTGCAGATGCCGGTGTTTTTGGCGCTCTACTGGGTGTTGTTGGAAAGCGTTGAGATTAGGCATTCACCTTGGATATTCTGGATCCATGATCTCTCAGCAAAAGACCCGTACTTTATATTGCCGCTGGTGATGGGCGCCAGCATGCTATTAATGCAGAAAATGCAGCCAATGCCAACCGACCCCACCCAAGCCATGGTAATGAAGGCCATGCCAATTGCCTTCACCTTTTTCTTTATGATTTTCCCGTCAGGTCTAGTGCTGTATTGGACGATCAACAACCTGCTTTCAATGCTGCAACAGTGGTATGTCAATCGCCAACTGGAAGCCAGCACGAGCAGTGCGGGTAAAAAATAAACCCGCTGGGCTTTGATAACGATGATCAACAGTGGCGCTCTAGCCTTTTGGGCCCCGCCACTGTTTTCCGTCATACTTAAAAGGCGGTGTCGCACTCGTGCAAAATAACCTCGATACTATTGTCGCCATCGCCACGCCTCCAGGGCGCGGAGGTGTGGGCATTGTGCGTGTTTCGGGGAGTGATATTGCAACGTTTATTGAATCAATAGTAGGGCGCACCCTTGTTGCGCGTGAAGCGACATTCTGCCGCTTTAAAGGAGAGGGCAGCGATATACTGGATGAGGGAGTGGCTATCTGGTTTCCGGCGCCACATTCTTTCACTGGGGAAAATGTTCTGGAATTACAGGGACATGGCGGCCCCATTATTCTCGATACTCTCGTACAGCGCTGCCTCCAGCTGGGTGCGCGCATGGCGCGGCCAGGTGAATTTAGTGAGCGCGCCTTTCTCAACGATAAGCTCGATTTAACCCAAGCAGAGGCGATTGCCGATCTGATAGATGCATCCTCTGTGCAAGCTGCTCGCTGCGCCGTGCGCTCGTTGCAGGGTGACTTTTCGCGCCGTATTAATGATTTGGTTGAGCAGATGATCGCCATTCGCATATATGTCGAGGCGGCGATTGATTTTCCGGAAGAGGAGATCGATTTCCTCGCCGACGAACGATTGGCGAATAATCTCACTGCTTTATCCTCGGCGCTGCACGAGACTCTGCGCCAAGCCCAGCAGGGATCACTTTTGCGTGACGGCATGACGGTGGTGCTCGCAGGCAAGCCCAACGCCGGTAAATCAAGTCTGCTAAATGCGCTCGCGGGGCGCGATGCGGCCATTGTGACCGCTGTTGCCGGCACTACGCGCGACGTATTGCGAGAGCGAATTGTATTGGATGGTATGCCATTACATGTGATCGATACCGCGGGGTTGAGAGCGACGGATAACGAGGTGGAGATAGAGGGTATACGGCGCGCGTGGCAAGAGATTGAGCGGGCAGACCGCATTCTCTTTTTGGTCGATGCGACAGAGACGACAACGCCCGACTTGCAGGCTATTTGGCCTGAGTTTTTTGTGCGCTTCGGCGATAGCCGACAGGCGATAACCATGGTCTTTAATAAAATTGATCAGTCAGGGCATCAGCCCGGGGCTATGGATGCAGAAGGTAATGCCTTTGCGATTTCAGCCAAAAACCTCTCCGGTATTGATTCTCTTGTCGCCTTTTTACAGGCGAGCATGGGGTTTCAGGGGCAAGAGGAGGGCGTTTTTTCCGCTCGTCGCCGCCATCTCGATGCTCTCGAGAAAGCGTTGCTGCTGGTTGATACTGGCCGTGCGCAACTACAGGCGTTTGGCGCGGGTGAATTGCTGGCCGAAGATCTGCGTCAGGCGCAAAACCACCTGTCCGAGATTACTGGACGATTCACCTCGGACGACCTCCTTGGGCGCATTTTTTCGTCGTTTTGTATCGGTAAGTGACCAAGCTGTTTCTTTCGGTCATCAACCTAATGGTGCGGCGCTAGGTGAGCCCAGAAATGGTGCTTAAATTCCCTTAAAACACTGGTTTTCAACTGTATACCCACAAGTTATCCACAGGTATTGGTTAAAAAGTGTGCAGTTTTTGATCGAGCGTCTGTTGATAAAAAATATCTTGATATTATTTATCGTATTGATTTTAAACACTATTATTTTTACGTTGGAAAAACCGTATTTTTTTCTTTGTGGATAAAAGTCGATTGGGTGTATAGAATTGCCAGACGTAAGAATAAGGCCAATATTCTTGCGCGGTAGGACAAAAAAACAACGTGGTCGCGCCAGACCGTTAACGCTTTGGCTTTTATAGTGCCATTTAACCACCTTTGATTTGATCTGTTGGACCTTTTGGGTTTGCACTGCACTGGGAAATAAATTTGTGGATGTAAGTCGTTTTTCACAACATCAGTATGGAGAGACAGCGAACAGTGATTCACTGTTAAGCTTCGACGCTATTCAATCAATTTGGTCCTCTTGCGCTAACCGCCTAAGTGGAGAGTTGCCAGCTCAGCAGTTCAATACATGGATACGGCCGTTAAAGGTAAAGCTTTTTTCTCATTCCCACAGCCCTCATTCAGCGCCTGCCAATCCAAATGCGTTCGACTCGAGTCAAGGAACAGATATCGCCAGTGTTGGAGCGGGGCAGCAGGTGCAATTGTTAGCGCCCAACCGCTTTATTGAAGATTGGGTTAAGAGTAAGTTTCTGGCGCGCATTGAAGAGCTATTTGTAGAGTTTGGTGGCGGGCACTGCAGTGTGGCGGTAATCGCGCAAGCAGAATCTGCGCCAATATTTCGCGAACAACAGCGTTCAATTGCTGCTCAGCCCGATCAGCCACTGATCGGCGATCGCGTCGAGTCTGTTGTAGCAGACCCCACACCAGCGCGCACCCGTGACATCATATTGCCGGATGCACCGCAAATTTTAAGACCCCTCGCCGCTCCGGCGATTATCACTTCGGCTGCAGAGCACAGTTTAAAGAGCAATCTCAACAGCGCCTTCACTTTCGATACCTTTGTGGAGGGCAAGTCGAATCAATTAGCGTTGGCGGCTGCGCAGCAAGTCGCCGAGAACCCCGGTGGGTCTTACAACCCGCTGTTTATTTATGGCGGCGTTGGTTTGGGTAAGACGCACTTGATGCACGCTGTGGGCAATGCCATGCGCGAGCGCAAACCCGACGCTAAAATTGTCTACCTGCACTCCGAGCGGTTTGTTGCGGATATGGTGAAGGCCCTGCAATTGAAGGCGATAGATGAGTTTAAACAGTTCTACCGCTCCGTTGACGCGCTACTTATCGACGATATTCAGTTTTTCGCCGGTAAAGACCGCAGCCAAGAAGAATTTTTTCACACCTACAATGCGCTGCTTGAGCGCGGCCAGCAGATGATTCTCACCTGTGACCGCTATCCGAAAGAGATTGATGGTGTGGAAGAGCGTCTGAAGTCCCGTTTCGGTTGGGGGTTGACGGTAGCTGTTGAGCCGCCTGAGCTTGAGACAAGGGTCGCGATCTTGATCAACAAAGCAGAGCAGACGGGCATGGATTTGTCGCGTGATGCCGCCTTTTTTATCGCCCAGCGCATTCGCTCCAATGTCAGAGAGCTTGAGGGCGCGCTGAAGCGCGTAATGGCCCATGCCCAGTTTAGCGGTCGCGTTATTGACATTGATTTAATTCGGGAATCGCTGAAAGATTTGTTGGCGCTCCAAGACAAGCTCGTTACCATAGACAACATTCAGCGCGTGGTGGCCGATTACTATAAATTAAAGATGTCGGACCTCTTGTCTAAGCGCCGTAGCCGCTCTGTAGCGAGGCCCAGGCAGATCGCCATGGCTCTGGCTAAAGAGTTGACGAATTACAGCCTGCCCGAGATTGGAGAGGCTTTTGGTGGCCGCGACCACACCACCGTATTACACGCGTGCCGCAAAGTTAAAGAGTTGGAGCAGAGTGATCGCGAAGTAGAGCGAGATTTAAAAAACCTCTTCAGAACATTGTCCAATTAACGTCTAGTCTAAAAGATTTAACAGTTTTAAAAGAACAAACAGTTGTGAAAGACCGAAAAGTTGTGAGAGATCAAAAACGCCATTATCAGTGCCGGAGATAGAGACCTACTATGAAATTTAGCTTGTCGAGAGAAGCGTTACTTAAGCCGTTACAGTTAGTGACGGGCGTGGTTGAGCGGCGTCAAACGCTGCCTATTCTGTCCAATGTGTTGCTGAGCCTAGAGGGTTCGCGGCTCTCGCTGACGGGAACGGATCTTGAAGTCGAAATTATTGGCTACACCGAGGTTTCAGGGGGCGATGAGCCAGGTGAGGTCACGGTTTCTGGCCGCAAATTATTGGATATTTGCCGGTCGCTGCCAGAAGGGGCGAACGTCAATTTCAGTAATAGTGACGGCAAAGCACAGGTCGTGAGTGGCCGCAGTCGCTTTACCCTCGCCACCTTGCCGGCCAATGATTTCCCCTCCGTGGATAATGGCGAAAATAACATTCGTTTTGATGTTGAAGCCGCAACGCTGAAAACACTGATTGAATCAACGAGCTTTGCGATGGCGCAACAGGATGTTCGGTACTATTTGAACGGCATGTTGTGGGAAGTGAGCGCCAATAAACTCCGAGCTGTGGCGACTGATGGACACCGCATGGCCTTGGCCGACGCTGCCTGTGATATTGCGGTTGATGATATCACCAAGGCGATTTTGCCCCGCAAAGGGGTAATGGAGTTGGCGCGTCTGGTGGGTGACGAGGGCTCGGTGGGTGTGGCGATGGGCTCTAACCATATTCGCGTTAACGGTCCAGATTACTGCTTCACCTCTAAATTAGTTGATGGCGCATACCCTGACTACGATCGCGTGCTACCCAAGGGTGGCGATAAGTTAGTGCTGGGTGACCGTGCAGAGTTAAAGCAAGCCTTTGGTCGAACCGCTATTTTATCGAACGAAAAATACCGTGGTGTGCGTTTAATGCTATCCAACGGTGCCCTGAAAATGGTCGCTAATAATCCAGAGCAGGAAGAGGCTCAGGAAGAGATTGGCGTCGATTATGCAGGTGACGATCTCGAAATTGGCTTTAATGTCAGTTACTTACTGGATGTTCTGAATGTTCTTAAGGGCACCACGGTTCGTTTAACCTTGTCTGATTCTGGCAGCAGTGCGCTGATGGAAGACGCGGCAAGCGGTGCCGCAGTCTATGTTGTTATGCCTATGCGCCTTTAGGGGCGCGTTGGACGCGGCTTCGACGCACTATGTATCTCTCTAATTTGGACGTTCTCCAGGTGCGAAACTTGGAAAGCGTCCATATTACCTGTCATCCCCAAGCAAATATTATCTTTGGCGCCAATGGCAGCGGTAAAACTAGCCTGCTTGAGGCTATCTACCTGCTGGGTCGTGGGCGCTCCTTTCGTCACCGTGATCTTCGGGTGGTGATCAATCAAGCTGCGACCGAGTTAGTGGTAGCCGCTCGAGTGGCGCGTGGCAGCGATGGCAAGCGACGCCAGCTTGGTATTAAGCGCACGTCGGCAGGGCAGTTTGAGGCGCGCCTTGATGGCGCTTCTCTCCAATCGTCTGCGCAATTGGTTGCCGAGCTGCCATTACAGCTGATAGACGCCCATAGCTTTATGCTGCTCGAGGGTGGCCCTCAACAGCGCCGCCAGTTTCTTGATTGGGGAGTGTTCCACGTGGAACATGGCTACACCGATCTCTGGCGTCGCTTCCAAAAAACGCTAAAACAGCGCAATCAACTGCTTCGTCATGGTAGAATAGACCCCGATGTTTTACGCACCTGGACAGCAGAGCTGGTGCCCCTCTGCGAGCAGATCACGGTGCGCAGAGAGCGTTATCTCGAGGCGCTCCGCGCGCCCCTTCAGGATGCTGTGGCTGCCTTCGATGGGTTGGGCGAAGTGAGTTTTGAGTATTATTGTGGTTGGGATCGCAAGTTGGGCCTCGCGGAGGTCTATAAGGCGGACGAGTCGCGAGATATGGCGACCAAGACCACGAATCATGGCGCTCACAGGGGTGATGTCATTATTAAGGTGAATGGCCAGCCAGCCGCTGACCATTTCTCGCGTGGACAGGTGAAGCTTCTGGTCTACGCACTAAAATTGGCACAGGCCAGTTATTACAAAGAAAGTTCGGGGGAGTCTTGTTTGTTTCTTCTAGATGATCTTCCCGCAGAGCTAGATTACTTTCATCGCCAACAGGTGATGGCCTTTCTGAACAAGTTAGGTTGCCAGTACTTTATTACAGGCGTTGATAGGCAGGATTTCACGGATTTGGTGGAGAATATACCCCATCAAATGTTCCACATGGAACATGGCGTAGTTGCAGTTGAATAGATAACGGGAATTGAGTAGATATGAGTGACCAGCAGAATTACGACTCTTCGAGTATTAAGGTACTAAAAGGCTTGGATGCGGTTCGCAAGCGACCGGGTATGTACATCGGCGACACGGATGACGGCACTGGTTTGCATCATATGGTCTTTGAGGTGGTCGATAACTCCATCGATGAGGCGTTAGCGGGCCACTGCTCAGAGATACGGGTTGTGATTCATCCAGACGAGTCAGTCTCTGTCTCAGATAATGGCCGCGGTATTCCCACTGAAATGCACGAAGAGGGCGTGTCAGCTGCTGAAGTTATCATGACAGTGCTCCATGCTGGCGGAAAGTTTGACGATAATTCCTATAAGGTCTCTGGCGGTTTGCACGGTGTGGGTGTGTCGGTGGTTAACGCCCTGTCTGCACAGCTGCGACTGACTATTCGCCGCGGCGGCAAAATTCACGAGCAGCTCTATGTTCACGGGGTGCCGCAAGCACCTCTCGAGGTTGTAGGGGAGACCAAAGAATCGGGCACGATGGTCCACTTTGTCCCTTCGGTTGATACCTTTACCAATATCAAATTCCATTTCGATCTGCTCGCCAAACGCTTGCGGGAACTATCGTTCCTGAACTCAGGTGTTCGTATTGTGTTGTATGACGAGCGAACGGGTAAAGAAGAAGTGTTTGCCTACGAGGGTGGCTTGAGCGCTTTTGTTGAGTATTTGAATAAAAACAAAACAACGGTCAACAAAATCATGCATTTCAATACCCATCGCGAGGACGGCACGAGTGTTGAAGTTGCTCTGCAGTGGAATGATGGTTTTCAAGAAAATATCCACTGTTACACCAATAATATCCCTCAGCGCGATGGTGGCACCCACTTGGCGGGGTTTCGCTCTGCTTTGACGCGTTGCTTGAACTCCTATATCGAGAAAGAGGGTATCAACAATAAGGCCAAGGTTGGCACCACGGGTGATGATGCCCGTGAGGGGTTGACTGCGATTATCTCGGTAAAAGTGCCAGACCCTAAATTTTCCTCGCAGACCAAAGATAAATTGGTCAGCTCTGAGGTAAAGACTGCAGTTGAGCAGGAAATGGGTGAGAAATTCGCAGAGTTTTTGCTTGAGTTCCCCCAAGATGCCCGCGCCGTGGTTAACAAAATGATCGATGCCGCCAGAGCCCGCGAGGCAGCCCGTAAGGCTCGTGAGATGACGCGCCGCAAAGGAGCGCTCGATATTGCTGGGCTACCAGGTAAGCTGGCCGACTGTCAGGAGAAAGATCCTGCATTGTCAGAACTGTATCTCGTGGAGGGTGATTCGGCAGGAGGATCGGCCAAGCAGGGCCGTGATCGTCGCACGCAGGCTATTTTACCGCTCAAAGGTAAGATCCTTAACGTCGAGAAGGCGCGTTTCGATAAAATGCTGTCCAGTGCGGAAGTGGGTACTTTGATCACAGCGCTGGGCTGCGGCATTGGTACGGAGGAGTTTAAGCTTGAGAAGCTACGCTACCACACTATCGTTATCATGACGGATGCGGACGTGGACGGGTCGCATATTCGCACGCTCCTGCTCACCTTCTTCTTTCGGCAGATGCGCGATCTTGTTGAAAACGGCCATATTTTTATTGCCCAGCCCCCGCTCTACAAAGTCAGCCGCGGCAAGAACGAGCAGTACGTCAAAGATGACGACGCACTGTTGGTCTATCTAACCGCCAAGGCGCTCGAAAATGCCAGCTTACACGTCAACTCGACTGCGCCGGGTATTCAGGGGACCGCCCTTGAAGCCTTGGTGAGTCAGTTCCGCCATGTGGCTGGAGTGGTGTTGCGGTTGTCTCAGGTTTACCCCAAAGAAGTACTTGATGCGCTGATTTATACATCGAGATTTAAGCCCGAATTTCTACAAAATAGCACCGATCTTGCGGTTTGGTGTCGCGAACTGCAGGGAAGTCTTGAAAAAGTGATTGTGGGAACGCACCGTCACGATGTGCAAGTCCACGAGGACAGCGAACGTCGTATTTTTGTGCCTCGCGTTGAAGTGACTGCCCACGGTATTCCGAATTATCACACTTTAGGCCGAGAGTTTTTTGCCTCGAACGAGTATAAAGCTATCGCCGAGTTGGGCGAGGTGTTGCAGGGTTTGATCGAAGAGGGTGGTTTTGTTCAGCGGGGCGAGCGACAGCAGCAAGTCGAGAGTTTCCAAGAGGCTCTCGAGTGGTTGATGGCTGAGTCGCGTCGCGGTCTCAGCACACAGCGCTATAAAGGATTGGGTGAGATGAATCCCAGCCAGCTGTGGGAAACAACGATGGATCCCGACTCGCGGCGAATGCTGCGTGTCACCGTTGAGGATGCCATCGCGGCCGACCAAATGTTCACCACATTAATGGGTGATCAGGTTGAGCCGCGCCGTGAGTTTATTGAGATGAACGCGCTATCCGTGGTCAATCTCGACGTTTAAAGCCGGAATGGTTTAGCGTTTTACTGGTTATCTGCGGGATGTTTGAAAAGAGCGCATTATTCGGGCTTTGAGCCCCAGCAGTCGCTGTCAGAAGACCGTCGGCCTTTATCGGCTCGGCGGTTTTTTTTCGTGGGTTCAAATCTTATGTCGATACGGCGGTCAGCCTTTTCGCGACGCACGGTCTTACGCGTTTCAAGGCTTGTGTTGGGTTTTTTGGCTGGTGGTTTAGCACTATCCATGGTTTTAATGGCCTCCTGTCGTGTCCGCCAAGAGTATAGCTGACAGCACTCGCTTGAGTTTGCTCATCCTTCTTTGTGGACGGGCTGTTAGAGTGCGCCTGCAATCCATTGTTTGGCTTGCTCAGTCAGCTCCCGCGGGC
>LIDE01000003.1 GCA_001438605.1 SAR92 bacterium BACL16 MAG-120619-bin48
TTTCGACCCTTTGACCGGCTTGCCCAATCGGCACCGTCTGATGGAAGAGCTCAATCGTGTCATTGCCTTGGCCCAGCGCAACAAGCACTACTGTTCACTCCTGTTTATCGACCTCGACCACTTTAAAGAAATCAATGACACCCGCGGACACCACTATGGCGACATTGCCCTGACACTTTTTGCACAGCGTCTGCGCAAAGTTATCCGCACCGAGGAAACAGTGGCGCGGCTGGGCGGCGATGAATTTGTCGTGCTGTTGGAAAACTTGGACCGAGAAGAGGAGTCCTCCCGCCTGCAGGTCGCGCAGGTCGCTGAAAAAATTATTGATGCCGCCCGTGAGCCTTTTCTGATAAAAGAGGAGAAATTTCGCATCAGCTGCAGCATTGGCATTGTCTTGTTTAATGACGGCAGCGCCGACGGCGGGGCGATTTTGCAGCAGGCAGATAAAGCGCTTTACACCATTAAGCGCGAGGGGAAATCCAACTACTACTTCCACAATCAACGCCTACCCTCCGAACTGCAAGCACACACCACACTTTTGGCGCAGCTGCGGGACAAAGCCAATACTGAGTCGTTTTTCCTCTACTATCAGCCCATTATTGACACGTCTAGCAACCTTATTTGCGGTCTTCAAATATTTTTGCGCTGGCGAAACCCTGACAATCAAATTATCCCTGCCAATGACATTATCCAAATTCTCGAATCTGGCTCGATGATTGTCGAGATCTCACTATCACTGCTTGACCAGTGCTGTCGCCAACTCACGCTCTGGCGCGACCAAGGGCTGTGGCGCAGCGATCAGAAAATATATTTCACGTTAAGTCTTCGGGAGCTTGAGCATCCGTCTTTTGTGAACAATGTTCAAAACTTGCTCAATCGACACAACATCGGCGCCGAAACCCTCGTGTTTAGCTTGCACACAGAGACACTGCCAAAAATATACAAGCCTCTCGAGCTGCAAATAAACAAACTGAACGATTTAGGAATAGGCTTTAGCGTCGACAATGTTGGTTATCAAAGTCTACCCATTCAGAAACTGCGCGACTTTAATATCAGCACAATTAGGATATCCCAACGCCTTATGGCCGAAAGCGTTTACATGGAAAGCTCGTGGAACCTCGTCAAAGGGTTGATTGACCTCGCAAAATCCGTGGGTCTAACCTGCATTGCCCCGGGTATAGAAGAACCTGAAATACATCACCTCGTGCTCGATACAGGCTGCCCGTTATTACAGGGAAATCTTATCGCACCTCCCTCTCCCGTAACATCAATCACACGAATGCTTATCGAGCGCAATGTCCGCAGTGAGCAAGAATCTGTCACTTAGCGAAAAGATCCCTAGCAGTTCCCGTCAATTCCACTATAATCGCGCCTTTTTTGCGCTACTCGGTATCTGTCATGTCTATTGAAAATCTACGCAACATCGCCATCATCGCTCACGTCGACCACGGAAAAACCACGCTGGTAGACAAACTATTAAGCCAATCCGGCACCTTAGATCGTAAAGATGTTGGCTCCGAGCGACTGATGGACTCTAATGATCAAGAAAAGGAGCGCGGCATTACCATTTTGGCAAAAAACACTGCCATCAAGTGGAATGATTATCGCATTAATATCGTCGACACCCCAGGTCACGCCGACTTCGGTGGTGAAGTAGAGCGCGTGCTGTCGATGGTTGACTCTGTTCTACTGCTGGTTGACGCCGTTGACGGCCCGATGCCACAAACACGTTTCGTTACCTCTAAAGCCTTTGAGCAAGGTCTGCGACCCATTGTTGTTATCAACAAAGTTGACCGTCCAGGGGCGCGTCCTGACTGGGTGATGGATCAGGTTTTTGATCTCTTTGACAACCTCGGCGCCACTGATGAACAACTCGACTTCCCCGTGATCTACGCCTCTGCCCTAAACGGAATTGCCGGTACAGACCTCGATAACATGGCTGAGGACATGACCCCGCTCTACCAAATGATCGTTGATCAAGTACCAGCGCCCAATGTTGATGCCGACGGTCCATTTCAAATGCAAATTTCAGCGCTCGCCTATGACAGCTATGTCGGTGTTATCGGCGTTGGTCGCATTACCCGTGGCCGTTTAAAGCCAGGCCAGCAAGTGATTGTAAAGCGCGCGAACGGCGAAGAGCGTCGTGGCAAAGTGCTCAATGTGAAAGGCTATTTGGGTCTTGAGCAAATTGAAACACCACTGGCAGGCGCCGGTGACATCGTCTGTATCAACGGCATTGACGGTCTCGGTATTTCTGACACACTCTGTGACCCAGACCATGTCGAAGCGCTGCCACCCTTGAGCGTTGACGAGCCCACAGTCAGCATGACCTTTATCGTTAACGATTCGCCATTTGCGGGCTTGGAAGGCAAATTTGTCACCACACGCAATATCAAAGATCGTCTCGATCAAGAATTGATCCACAACGTTGCGCTGCGCGTTAAGCAGGGCGACACGCCCGACAAGTTTATTGTCTCAGGCCGTGGTGAATTGCACCTGTCAGTCTTGATTGAAACAATGCGTCGCGAAGGCTTCGAAATGGGTGTTTCACGCCCCGAAGTAGTTCAGAAAATAGTCGACGGAAAAGTGCAAGAGCCCTTCGAGCAAGTTGTTATTGACGTTGAAGACCACCATCAGGGCGCAGTCATGGAAGAACTCGGCCTACGTCGCGCTGAAATGACCAATATGGAACCAGATGGCAAAGGTCGCGTGCGTTTACAGTTCATTATGCCTTCGCGCGGGCTGATTGGTTTCCGCGGCACGTTCCTCACCCTGACCTCGGGCTCAGGCATTATGACCAGCATTTTTGATCACTACGGTCCAGTGAAAGAGGGCGAGAGCTTCTCGCGCAAAAACGGCGCACTGATCAGCATGATCAAGGGCAGAACAGCTGCCTACGCACTGTTCAATATCCAAGCCCGCGGTCGCTTGTTCTTAGGCCATGCGGTTGATGTCTACGAAGGGCAAATTGTCGGTATTCACTCTCGCTCCAATGACCTCGTGGTCAACCCAATCAAAGGCAAGCAGCTTACCAACGTGCGCGCCTCGGGTACCGACGAAGCGTTGACTCTTGTGCCGCCGATCAAGCACACCCTCGAGCAAGCGCTCGAATTTATCGAAGACGACGAGTTGGTAGAAGTGACACCACAGAGCATTCGTCTGCGTAAGAAACTGCTCACTGAAAACGAGCGCAAGCGCGCGCCCAAGTAAGCCCAAGACTGGCGGGCTGTGACGGCCCGCCAATTACGTGCTACATTTACTGCCAATGGATGGTGGTTTCGTTATGACAGACATGGACAGCAAACAATCAATACCCAGCGGATTTCTCTCGTTTTCGCTGGTCGCGCAAGAAATAATTTCTGTACTCTTCGCCTTCTACTCCTACCAGTCGGGAGAGATGGCCCTCGCCACATTCTACTTAGGGGTCGCAGGAATACTCTTAGTGGGTCTTGGCATTCACTCTATTTTTGATCGCCCAGCGCTGGTGCGCGGATTGCTCGCAGCCGTTCTTATCGTTACGTTTTTCTATCTACTCAGCACAGTCCCCGACAGCTCGGTGCTTTTGTGGTGCTTAACCATTATCCCTGTGTTGGTGGGTACCTTCGGCTCACGCGTCAGCATGATTATTTTAGCCTCGATCTTCGCTGCGACCCTCTGGTTGTTTTTCGGTAACTCAGGCTTTATTTCGCCAGATGTCTACAGTGAAGTGGTTATTGCACGATTTTTGTCAGCCTTCGCAGTACTCTCTCTCTTTGCCATTGCCATGGACAACTCCCACTCACGGAGCCTGCACCGGTACAAAGATCTCTCTCTGAGAGTCGATCAAATCGCCCACCAAGATCAGCTCACGCAACTCCCGAACAGACTCGATATGGAGCGCCGGCTAGAGAAAAAATATCAGCAGTACCGGCTGATTAATCAGCCGTTCTCCATACTGCTCGCCGACTTGGACAATTTTAAGTTTATTAACGACCGCTACGGCCACGATGTCGGCGACGATGTGCTTCACGCGATTGGCGTACTTCTTAGCGAGCCTTTGCGCGGCGAAGACGTGGTCGCACGCTGGGGCGGCAACGAATTTATGGTGTTGCTGCCTACCGCAAACGCCGAAGCCGCCACCAATATCGCCGAGCGGCTGCGCGCTCAAGCGGGAAAATTACTCATGGAGGCACAGGGCGATAAACTGCGTATATCCCTCAGCGTCGGCGTCGCCTCTATCGATAAATGCACCGGCATAGACGACCTCATCTCAACCGCTGAAAACGGCCTTTATCAAGCCAAGCATATGGGCCGCGACATGGTTGTGGTTGGCTAGCCGTCGTTTACCATCGCGACAGTTCAGCACTGCGAATAGCGATAACAATCTATCACGTGATCGTTGACCATGCCTGTTGCCTGCATATGGGCGTAGCAAATGGTTGTACCAAAAAACTTGAACCCACGTTTTTTCATATCCTTGCTGATAGTGTCTGACAGCGCTGTGGAGGCGGGGATATCTGTGTGCGACCGAAAAGCGTTTTGAATCGGCGTGCCATCGACAAAGCCCCAAAAATACGCGCTAAAACTGCCAAATTCCTGCTGAACTTGAATAAAACAACGCGCATTTGAAATCGCACTGGTGATTTTTAAACGGTTGCGCACAATGCCCGCATCTAACATTAGGCGTTCGACATCCCGCTCTGTGAAGGCAGCCACTTTCTGCACATCAAAATTGGCAAAGGCTTTGCGGTAGTTCTCCCGTTTGCGCAACACGGTAATCCACGACAGTCCCGCCTGCGCCCCTTCAAGTAACAGAAACTCAAATAGCGTCTGATCATCATAGCGAGGCACGCCCCACTCGGTGTCGTGGTACTGGCGGTAAAAAGGGTCTTCACCGCACCAAATGCATCGCTGCTTATCTATCATTTGCGTTTCCTTTCGTTGTAGCCTAGGGTTACACGTTAGAGCTTGGCAGGCTATTTGTCTATCTCTAATACCCCCCAGAGCCCCGTTGATTAAGGTAATTTCAGCGCCATGAAAAAACACTTCCCCGCCATTCGCCCCTACAAAAAACAGTTTATCGCCGTTACGCCGCCTCATAAATTGTATGTGGAACAGTCGGGCAATCCTGATGGCATACCTGTGCTTTTTGTTCACGGCGGCCCCGGCGGTGGAACAACAGTCACCGACCGCTGCTTTTTTGACCCTGAAAAATACCGAATTATTTTGTTCGATCAGCGCGGCGCGGGGCAATCGACACCCCATGCGCGGTTGGAAGACAATAATACCGCCGCTCTCATCGCCGACATTGAAACAATTCGCACCACGTTAAAAATTGATCGCTGGGTTGTGTTTGGTGGTTCATGGGGGTCCACCTTAGGACTGGTGTATGCGCAGACCTATCCTGAATTGGTGCTCGGATTAATTTTGCGCGGTATATTTCTCTGCCGCGACGAAGATATTCACTGGTTTTATCAAGACGGTGCCGGACGTATTTTCCCCGACTACTGGCAGCAATATTGCCAAGTTATCCCAGAGGCTGAGCGCAGCGATATGGTCGCGGCATTCTACAAGCGCTTGACCGGTGACAACGAACTTGAGCGCATGGCCGCTGCGAAAGCGTGGTCAATTTGGGAGGGTCGATGCGCAACGCTGCAAGCCAATCACGCCGTGGTTGATCGCTTTGCCAATCCGCATATGGCGCTGGCTATGGCGCGTATCGAAGCGCATTTCTTTATCAACAAATCATTCTTAGAGCACGACCAAATTATTAAAAACGCCCACCGGTTGAAGGACATTCCCGGCACAATTGTGCATGGTCGCTATGACATGGTCTGCCCCGTCAATCAGGCCTTCGCGCTCAGCAATGCATGGCCAAGCGCAAAATTAGAAATCATTGCCGATGCAGGACACTCGTCAGGCGAACCCGGCATTACTGACGCACTGATTCGCGCGACCAACAAGCTCGCCTTTCAGTTAGAGAAAACCACAGAGTGACGCTGGCCTAACCAGCCCCTTTTAATTGAGCAACCAAGCGCTGATGAAACCCTTCAAAACCGCCGTTGCTCATAATCACAACGTGTAGCTTTGCCGCCCCTGCAGCACTCTGTCGCACGGTCTGCAACAGACTTTCAATATCGCTGCAAACCAAGGCGGGTACAGCGGAGTGTGTCGCCACCGCTTGAAGATCCCAGTTAATGGCAGCACTTTTATACCAGATCGCCTGATCAGCCGCCGCCACCGAGCTGCTCAACGCGGCTTGATGCAAGCCCATCTTCATAGTTGCCGAGCGCGGCTCAATAATTGCCACAATCGTCTCGTCGCCCACTTTCGCGCGCAGCCCCTCGAGGGTCGTTTTAATCGCTGTTGGGTGGTGCGCAAAATCGTCATAGACTGAAATCGCGCTGTCTTGATAAATCAATTCCATGCGACGTTTCACGCCAATAAACTCACATAGCGCAGCGGCCGCCGCAGGTAAACTGACGCCCACCGTACTCGCCGCAACCATTGCCGCGACAGCGTTCGCCACATTATGCAGTCCGCTATGTCGCCACCGCACACTAGCCAATTGACCCTCAGGATCGGTCACCTGAAAATGTGAGCCGTCTTTTTCTAACAGCTGATACTGCCAATCACTCTTGTGGGCGCGTCCATCGCCCTCGGAAAATGTGCGCAATTGACTCCAACAGCCGCGATCAACCACTTGCTGTAAATTCTTCTCGCCAGCGGGATAGATAACATAGCCGCTGCGTGGCACCGTGCGCAGCATGTGATGAAATTGTTTTTGAATCGCGGGCAAATCATCAAAGATATCCGCATGATCGAACTCGAGGTTATTCATCACAACGGTATTGCTGTGGTAGTGCACAAACTTAGAGCGTTTATCAAAAAATGCACTGTCGTACTCATCTGCCTCCACAACAAAATAGCCCTTCTCCTCGCCACTCAATCGCGCCGACAAGCCGAAATCCACCGGTACACCGCCAATTAAAAAGCCAGGTTTTAAGCCCGCATAATCAAGGATTTTTGCCAACATACTGCTGGTCGTCGTCTTGCCATGAGTACCTGATACCGCCAACACATATTGATTGCGCAACAGTGCATCGCCGAGCCACTGCGGCCCGGACGTGTAGGGCAGCCCCTGATCAAGCATATACTCAACGCAAGGATTCCCCCGCGACAGCGCATTGCCAACAATAATAAGGTCGGGAGCAGGCACCAATTGCTGAGGATCGAAGCCCTCAGTAAGATCGATACCCGCCATCTCTAACTGCGTGCTCATCGGAGGATAAACGTTGGCATCACAGCCCGACACAGTATGGCCAAGCTGTTTCGCAAGCTGCGCCAAACTGCCCATAAAAGTGCCGCAAATGCCCAAAATATGAATGTGCATATTTTCCCTTAAATTGTTACCCTTGCGATTAGCACGTTCGCCCGCAAGCAAGGCTTTGAGGGCCGATTATGACACCGGCCGTAGAAAACTGCTAAGTATCTGGGCATATAGTCTAAAACTTGAATCATCAGAAAAAACTGTGGCCGCTCTGGCCACCCTGAGATGTTATTTATGAAAAAACTGTCTGTCGCCTTTGGCATGTTAGTAGCCCTTTCTCTCGCCAGTTGTGGCGGCAGTGGTGGCGGCACGCAGCCTGCCAGCAATGGCGTCATTACACCCCCTGTCACTTCCACCGAAAATACCAGTAGACCGCCGTGGAATAGCTTTGCCGCACAACCTCAGGACCCTGAAAATATCGCTGACCGTGCCGCTGTCTTCGAGACCGATGAATATAAAGGCATGGGCGCCTTGACGATGATCAACGCCTCTATGGCCTATGCTCGCGGCGCGACGGGAGCCGGAGTCACCGTTGGTGTTATTGATTCAGGGGTGTATGACGACCATCTCGAGTTTGCCGCAGGATCCGGCACTAAAATCACCTTCGCTGGCAGTGATTATAGCGGTGGCACAGCGCGAACCGATGACGCCATTACCCACGGCACGGGCGTCGCTGGAGTGATTGCGGCCAATCGTGACAGCACCCCCAGCATCAGCGGCTTTGATATGCACGGTGTTGCCTTTGAGGCCAGTATTAACGCCTATGAAATCCCCCTTAGCGCCGATGACGACCCCTCCGAACCCATTGTTATCGATGACATAACCTTTGGCGATGACAACTATTTCGCCAACCGCTTCAACACCATGACCAATGAAGCTGAGATCATCAATTTAAGTTTTGGCTTCTCTGGCATTATCACCTCCTACACCCAGAGCGAGACCGAAAGCGGCTTAAGGCTGACCCTTGAGGCCCTCAGACAAGCGGGAAAAGCCCGCGGCGACCGCTCAATTTTTGTTGTCGCAGCAGGCAACGCGTGGAACGACACCGATGACAATGGCGATCCCGTCGACGCCACCTCACCAGAGCTGTTGCCAGGACTACCCTACCTGTTCCCTGAACTCAAAGACCACATGCTCGCCGTCGTCGCCGTCGACAGCAGCGGCGAGATTGCCTACTACTCAAACCACTGCGGTGTAGCCGCAGACTTTTGTCTGGCAGCTCCGGGCGGCGGTGACGCCAATGGCGATGGCACCTTCGATGAAAGCGAAGTCATCTGGGCCCCCACACCGCCACCTGCAGACGCTGAGCCCAACAGCCAGTATTACACCGGCAACGTCGGCACCTCATTTGCGGCCCCGATAGTCAGCGGCTCGCTGGCACTGCTCAAACAAATGTTCCCCACAGTGGGTAATTATGAACTGGCCAATCGGCTGCTAGTGACGGCCAACAAAACTGGGATTTACAGCGATACTCAGATCTATGGACAAGGGCTTTTGGACCTCGATGCCGCCACGCGACCCGTCGGAGCAACAGCCGTGGCGACTGGCGTCGACCTGAACAGTGGCATGATGGCCGTCAGCGACAGCACCGCGACGTCCTACAACGGAACACTGGGCGTCAGCCTAGACGCTGCACTGAGCGGCCGCTCGATGGCAGTGTTTGACGAGTTGGGCTTCCCCTTCTACACCAATGCCAACCAGCTCGTCACTCAGGCACCGAGCAAACACCCAGCAGCACCTCTGCACCGTCAGAGTCAAATGCGTGATGGCAAGCGAATTCAGGTCGGAACAGCTCAACGGCGGGACAGCTCTTGGGGCAGATCTTGGGATAATTCATTAAATGGTATGTGGAACAACGGAGTACTGCCCTTTGACCAGACCACAGACCCACGCCGTGAACAACAGCCAGACTACGTTGCTCTGCAATGGCAAGACAGCAGCGGCAGCGAGCGCTTCGCCGGCGTCAATGCCAATCCGGGTTGGTTCTTTGGCGTCTACGCCGACAGCGGCGCGATGCATGAACAAAGCAGCGACGACAGCCGATTTGCCGCGCCTTGGCTGAACTTTGCCCGCAACGGCCTGAGCAGCGGTGGCGCCATTGCCATTGGCCAAAACAAACTGCGTTTTGGCCTTTTCGAAGGAACCGCACAGTGGGATCAAGCGCAGCCTGACAGCGACGCTCGCGGCACAGGCGCATTACTTGAATACAGTTTGCCGACAGACCGATTATCAATGACGTTTCAGGGTGGATATGTCCGCGAGCTAGACACCTTCCTCGGCACCGCTATCGGTCCTGCGCTGGGACAGTTGGGGGAAAGCGGTACCTTTTTCACCGGCATCAACGGCCAGCTGCACCTCACAGAAAACTGGCAGAGCATTGTCACCCTGTATCAAGGCAACACCGAACATGGGCTAAAACAATACAGCGGCTTGCTGACGATTGATGACAATATTCGCAGCAGCGCGTGGTCTTTTGGCGTCCAAGGTCAATCACTTTGGCAGGACAACGACCGACTGAGCATCTACTGGGCTCAACCACTGCGCATCGACAATGGTCGAGGAGAGCTTCGTTTAGCCACAGGCCGCACTGTCGATCGCCAAGTCACCTATGAACAAATCGCGATTGATTTGCGACCGCCCGGACGCGAACAGCAACTCGAACTGCACTATCAATTTTCCTGGAGCGGCATGACCGCCGCCGCCCGTGCAGAATATATTTATCAGCCAGACCACACCTTGGGCAACCGCGACTACGCAGAAATCACATTTTCCGTGTTTAGACCCATCGGACGCTAGTTCTTCCTTCCTGATACTCTTCCGAACGATTACCATAGGCGGTTGGAAATGGACTGTCAGGAAGAGAGAGTTTTATGAGTAAGAAAAATGCATTTTATGCGCAATCCGGCGGTGTAACATCCGTCATCAATGCGTCGGCCTGCGGCGTTATTGAAGCCTGCCGCGCAAACAGCGACAAAATTGGCAAACTGTATGCCGGACAAAACGGCATTATCGGCGCGCTGCAGGAAAATCTTATCGACACGGGAAAGGAATCGGCCGCGGCAATCGCGTCGCTCTTGCACACCCCAGGGGGCGCCTTCGGCTCCTGTCGCTACAAAATGAAAGATATTAAAGATAGTCGCGCAGAGTACGAGCGTCTGGTCGAAGTCTTTAAAGCGCATAATATCGGCTACTTCTTTTACAACGGCGGCGGCGACTCGGCCGACACCTGCCTCAAAGTGTCGCAAATTTCCGAGCAAATGGGCTACCCCATTCAAGCCATTCATATCCCGAAAACCATCGACAACGATCTGCCTTTTACCGATTGCTGTCCCGGTTTTGGCTCGGTGGCAAAGTACGTTGCCGTCTCTACCAAGGAAGCCAGCCTCGACATTGCATCGATGTGCGCCTCCTCCACGAAAATATTTATCCTGGAAGTGATGGGCCGACACGCGGGCTGGATTGCCGCATCAGGGGGACTCGCTGCCGAAAATGCCGGTGACCCGCCCCATATTATTATCTTCCCAGAAATACCTTTTGTGCGCGAAGAGTTTGTTGCCAAAGTCGCCGCTACCGTCAAAGAGAAGGGATATTGCGTAGTGGTTGCCTCAGAGGGCGCGAAATATGCAGACGGCGCATTAATTTCTGGCTCGTTGCACAAGGACGCATTCGGCCACCAGCAGTTGGGTGGAGTCGCGCCGACACTGGCCAGCATGATTAAACATTCCCTCGGGTACAAATACCACTACGCCCTTGCCGACTATTTACAGCGCGCAGCACGACACATCTCGTCGAAAACCGACGTCGAACAGGCCTATGCTGTTGGTCGGGCCGCCGTTGAAAAAGCGCTCGAAGGCAAAAGCGCCATTATGGTGACCATTGAGCGCGGCAGCGCCAAAAAGTACAGTTGGTCTCTCGGTGAAGTTTGCCTGAGCAACGTGGCGAATGTTGAGAAAAAAATGCCGCGCTCGTTTATCACCAAAGACGGTTTTGGCATTACCCAAGAAGCCCGCGATTATTTGCAGCCTTTAATTGTTGGGGAAGATTACCCTCCCTACAAAAATGGCGTACCGCAATACGCGAAACTGAAAAACAACTTGATTGAAAAAAAACTCAGCAGCAGCTTTAGCGGCGACTGAGTCAGACCCTCGGCAGTGCGCGGGCGGGCGTTTTAGCGGCGAGAAAATCACGAATATTTTCCGCCATTTGCTCGACCACGCGCTGGCGAGATTCACGTGCAGCCCAGGCGCAGTGCGGTGTCACAATAAGATTGGGGATCGCAGAATCCAGTAACACATTGCCCTCTCGCGGCGGTTCAGTGGTCAAGACATCCACCGCCGCACCAGCGATAGTGTTCGCCAGCAATGCGTCCTTCAAGGCCATCTCATTCACTATGCCGCCACGGGCAGTATTCACCAAAATCGCCGTGGGTTTCATTTTGGTCAACTCATCTGCATCAATCAGATCGACGGTGTTAGGGGTAAGCGGGCAGTGCACACTAACAACATCTGCCATGGCTAAAAAAGCCTCAAATTCAACACGATCATCGGCGCCGTAATCGCGCCCCGGCAGGGCGGCGTAAATCACTCGCATACCGAAAGCCTCGGCAACCGCCGCAACACCTCGACCGAGCTCGCCGGCGCCAATAATCCCCAGCACCTTGCCCGCCAATTCCTGAACGGGGTAATCCAGCAAACAGAAAAAGGGACTTTTCCCCCAAGTACCGTCACTCGCCGCTTGCTGACAATAGTTGAGCCTTGTGCTCAACGCCAGTATCAGCGCCCAGGTATGTTGCACCACAGACCCGGTGCAGTATTTAACAGCGTTGCACACAACCATATCTCTGGCCTGCGCCGCAGCCAGATCAACCACATTGGTTCCCGTCGCCGTGAGTGTTATTAACTTCAGTTTCGGCGCTCGTGAAAGCGTTAGCGCTGTCAACGGTACTTTGTTGGTGACCACAATATCGGCATCGGCAATGCGCTCAACCACCTGCTCCGGCGAGGTAGCACCGTAGACTCTCCAATTGAGTGGCAGATCGTAAAGCGCCTGCATATTCAGATCGTGGGGGCCAAGGCTATCGCAATCGAGAATTACAGCATTCATAGAATCTACTTTTAAAGAAGTTCGACTTGAACGGTCCGGTTTAAGAGGCCCGGCACAAAGCGCTTAGTTTAATCGCATCCGGCAGCGCTTCACTATTTTTAATTCACCCACGATGACGTCAATCAGTGCAGTAACGCGCCAAGGCACGGCAAATAGTGCCGTGCGCGCTATGATATTCGTCCCCAACATCGCATAATACGCGGCATTGCATGGCTAGCCCCAAGGAACACTCTCTTATGTCTTCAGCTCTGTTTGACTTATACCAAAAAACGGTTCTTCGTCGTCCTCTCCGCGCAATTTTGATGGTCGTTGCCCTCACCGTAGGTATGGCGTTTGGACTGCCCAATTTCAAACTGGATGCCTCGGCAGATTCTCTGACACTTGAGCATGACGATGACCTCAATTTCTTTCGCGAAGTCATCCAGCGCTATGGCAGCGACAACTTTTTAATTGTCACTTTCTCACCCAAACAGGGCGATCTTTTTGACGATGAGAATCTGCAGCTGCTTGCCTCCCTGCGCGACGAATTGGCCACCATCAAAGGCGTTGAGAGCATGCTTTCGCTGCTGGACGTGCCTCTGCTGTACAGCCCTAAAATTAGTGTTGCGGACCTCCAAGAAGACCTGAACACACTGTTGTCACCCGGCGTCGATCGTCAATTGGCCCGCCAAGAATTTCTCAACAGCCCTATTTATAAAAACCTGATTCTCAGCGGCGATGGCCAAACCACCGGGATGCTCGCAACATTAGAGCTCGACCAACAGTATCTCGACTTGGTAAGAGCGCGAGACGCGCTGCGATTAACCAAAGCCACGAAAGGCCTCACTGCTGAAGAACAGATTGAGCTGGACAGCGTTAGCCAAGAATTTCTCGATTACCGCACCGCAAAAGCAGCCCAAACCCACCAGATGATCAGTGATGTACGCACATTAATGGATGGCTACCGCGATCGCGCCACCATCTTTCTTGGCGGTCCAGATATGATTACTGCTGACATGGTCGACTTTATTAAAAGTGACCTCGTTATTTTTGGCGCGGGCATTCTGATCTTTATTATCGCTACCCTAGCGATAATTTTTCGCAAACTTCGCTGGGTCGTTCTGCCCTTGGCCACCTGCGCCCTGTGTCTGGTTATTATTCTGGGCTTCCTCAGCTGGATCGACTGGCGACTGACGGTCATTTCCTCAAACTTTGTCTCATTGTTGCTTATTATTACCCTCGCGTTGACCATGCATTTAATTGTCCGCTACCGCGAAATTTTCCGCGAGCAACCCGATGCATCGCAAGATACTCTGGTCATTGAAACGGTCAAATCGATGGTCAAGCCATGCCTCTACACCGTGCTCACTACCATGGTTGCCTTCCTCTCTTTAGTTGTCAGTAATATCCGCCCAGTCATCGACTTTGGCTGGATGATGACCCTTGGCATCTCACTGGCGCTGGTCGTTGCATTTATTATTATTCCAGCGGGTATGATGCTAATTGGCAAAGGCAATGACGCCAGTGGCGATGATAACTCTGCGGCCTTCACCTCAGTATTTGCGGTGTTTACCGAACGCCACGGCAATCTGGTATTACTAATTGCCGGCGCTTTAGGCATTTTGTCGATCTACGGCACCACGCAACTGCAGGTGGAAAACCGCTTTATTGATTACTTCCGCAGCGACACGGAAATTTATCAAGGCATGGAAATTATCGATAGCTCTCTCGGCGGCACCACACCGCTGGATATTATTCTGCAGGCGCCGACATTTAAGCCAGTCCTTGAATCCTCGAATGACCAACCAATGGTCGACAGCGAGTACGGCGACGATGCGTTTGCTGACGATGCCTTCTCCGAGGATGCCTTCGCCGAAGCCACCCCCACCGAGCAGAGCGACTACACCGATGACGCCTTTGGTGATGATGCTTTTGGCGACTCTGACAGCGCCGCCGACCCATTTGGTGAAGACGCCAGCACAGCCCTAAAAGATACTTATTGGTTCACCTCAACAGGTCTCGCCGATCTCGCCAAGTTGCAACGTTTTATCGAAGCACAGCCCGAGGTGGGCAAAGTCAGCTCGCTTGTACAGATTTACGATGTCGCCAGTGACCTTAGCGGCCACAAGTTAAATGACTTTGAAATTGCCTTTATGCGCAAAAGTTTTAGCCCCGACATCTACCGGCAGATGGTTGCGCCTTATTTAATTGAAGATCTAGACGAAACCCGTATTCAATTGCGCGCCATGGAAACCGAAGGTCTGCTGCGCCGCGCAGAATTACTGGAAAAAATTCGCGATTACGCCATCAACGAAGTCGGCATTGCCCCGGAAAATATTCGCTTCACCGGCCTGCTGGTGCTTTACAACAACATGCTTCAGAGCCTCTACAAATCGCAGATTTTGACCCTCGGCGCAGTTTTTGTGGGCATTATGCTAATGTTTATGGTGCTGTTCCGCTCAGTCAAAATATCCGTTATTGCGATTCTGCCGAACTTCTTAGCAGCAGGGATTGTGCTCGGCGGCATGGGTCTGGCCGGTATTCCATTGGATATGATGACCATTACCATTGCCGCCATAACGGTCGGTATTGGCGTCGACCATGCCATCCACTACCTCACGCGATTCCAGCGCGAGTTTGTCAAAGACGGTAACTATGTCGCCTCTATGCACCGAGCGCACGCCAGCATTGGCTTGGCGCTGTTCTATACAGCCGTGACAATTATTGCTGGATTTTCGATTCTCGCACTGTCCAACTTTATTCCGTCGATCTATTTCGGCTTACTGACCAGTCTCGCGATGACCGCTGCCCTGCTCGGCTCCATGACGCTCTTGCCGAAACTTATTTTAATCACCAAGCCCTTGGGCCCAGAAGCGCCAAAGCCCGCTTCAACACTGGATAATCAATAACTCTATGCCACTTGTCACTCTGCAAGATATTTACCTCAGCTATGGTCAGCCGCCGCTTATCGATCACATTAACTTGGTCATTGAGCCCGGCGAGCGCGTCTGTCTTATCGGTCGAAACGGCGCAGGGAAATCGACTCTGCTGAAAATACTTACCGGCCAAGTAATTGCCGATGAAGGGGTGTACAAGAAAACCACAGGCGTCAAAATTGCCCAGTTGGAGCAGTCAGTTCCCCAAGATGCCAAAGGCTCGGTTTTTGATGTGATTGCCGAAGGCCTTGGTGCCGAGGGTAAGCTGGCGGCGCGCTACCACCATTTAATTCTGCAACTCGGCAGCAATCCGAGCGATGACGTGATGCGCGATCTGGAAGAGTGTCAGAGCGAATTAGAACGCGTCGACGGGTGGGATATCAATCAACGGGTAGAAGCCATTGTCACTAAAATGGACCTCGACCCCGATGTCGATATCGCCAGTCTGTCAGGAGGCTATAAGCGTCGCGTTCTGCTCGCCCGCGCATTGGTCTGCAACCCCGACCTTTTGCTGCTCGACGAACCAACCAACCATCTCGATATCGACGCCATCCAGTGGGTGGAGCAGTTTTTATTGAAATGGGAAGGCGCACTGCTGTTTATCAGCCACGACCGCCGCTTTATGGACAACTTAGCGACTCGCTTCATCGAAATTGACCGCGGCAAACTGGCTGAATTTAACTGCAACTACAGTACTTATATCGAGCGCAAAAAAGAGATGCTCGAGACTGAAGACAAGCACAACGCCCTGTTCGACAAACGCCTCTCGCAAGAAGAAGTTTGGATTCGCCAAGGCATCAAGGCCCGCCGCACCCGCAACGAAGGCCGTGTTCGCGCACTCGAAGCGTTGCGTCGAGAATACGCCGATCGCCGCAAGCAAGTCGGCACCGCCAAAATGGATATTCAGCAGGCCGAGAAGTCCGGCAAAATTGTTGCCGAAGCCCAAGACATCAGCTTCTCCTTTGACAACGGCAAGGCGGTTGTCGACAACTTCTCGACATTGATTCAGCGGGGCGACAAAGTCGGCCTGATCGGTCGCAATGGGGTGGGAAAAACCACACTGTTGAAACTGCTGCTCGGTGATTTGGCGGCACAAAAAGGCACCATCAAAACCGGCACCAACCTTAATATTGCCTACTTTGACCAGTACAGATCAGCGCTGGACGAAACCAAGACCGTACAAGATAACGTCTCGGGCGGCCGCGATATGCTCGACATTGGCGGCAAATCGCGCCATGTCATCAGCTATTTACAAGACTTTCTATTCAGCCCAGACCGCTGTCGCCAGCCCGTCAGTGCGCTGTCCGGTGGAGAGCGCAACCGCCTGTTGCTGGCCAAGCTATTTACACGGCCCTCCAATGTGCTCGTACTCGATGAACCCACCAACGATCTTGATATCGATACCTTGGACCTTCTCGAAGAACTGCTAATCGACTACAAAGGCACCATACTGCTAGTGAGCCACGACCGCGCGTTTCTCAACAATGTCGTCACCAGCACCCTCGTCTTTGAGGGCGATGCCGTGATCAACCAATATATCGGCGGCTACGACGACTGGCTGCGGCAGCGCAAAGCAGAAACCAGCAGTAAGCAAGCAGCCCCTGAAAAAGCCCCAAGTAAACCAGAGGTACAGGCAAAAAAACGCTCTTACAAAGATCAGCGCGAACTCGATTTACTGCCTGCCGAAATTGAAAGCCTGGAAATTCAAATTGGTGAAATTTCAGAGCAGATGAACAATCCTGAGTTTTACCAAGCCGAGCGCGCATTAACCGCCGCCGTGGAAGACAAGCTCACTGCCCTGCAAACCAAGCTAAACCAATGCTACAAACGCTGGGAACAGCTAGAAGCCAGTTAACAGCGCGCTCAGCCATTAAAACGCGACTCGCCAAGGTGCCATTTTGCTTAATTCGCTCGCGACCATAGCGAAATGCACCGGTAGTCTTTAAAATTGACCCACATTCTTCGACATCAGCGCCCAGCCATGACTCAACAGCACAGACCTCTTGTACTTCTTATTCTCGATGGCTTCGGCTACAGCGACGACGATAAATACAACGCGATCAAAAAAGCCGATGCTCCCCTGTGGCAAAAACTCTGGGCCAGTAATCCAAAAACATTAATCCATACCTCAGGCATGGCCGTTGGGCTCCCCGAAGGGCAGATGGGCAACTCAGAAGTGGGGCACATGACCCTCGGCGCGGGACGTGTGGTCTACCAAAATTTTACGCGCATTAACAAAGCCATCGCCGACGGCGACTTTTTTACCAATCCCGTCTACTGCGATGCCATTGATACTGCGCAAGCGAAGGGCAAGGCTGTGCATATCCTAGGTCTACTCTCTCCTGGCGGCGTACACAGTCACGAAGACCATATCTTTGCCATGATCGAAATGGCCGCGCAGCGAGGCGCTGAAAAAATATACCTGCATGCTTTCCTCGATGGCCGCGACTGCCCACCGCGCAGCGCACTGCCCTCACTACAAAAAGCCGAAGCGCTGTTTGCAAAAATCGGCGTCGGTAAAATCGCCTCGATTTGTGGCCGCTTCTATGGGCTCGATCGCGACAACCGCTGGGACCGTGTGGCTGCCGCCTACAACCTTATCGCAGCGGGCGTTGCACCACATAGCGCACCAACCGCCGAAAGTGGACTCGAGCAAGCCTACCAACGCGACGAAAATGACGAGTTTGTTCAGGCAACCACTGTCTGCGCTGCCGGCGAGGCACCCGTTAAAATCAGCGATGGCGATGCGATTATTTTTATGAATTTTCGCCCCGACCGCGCACGCGAAATCACCCATGCGTTTACCGACCCGCATTTCGACGGTTTCACCCGCAGCGTTACGCCAGCCCTATCGAGCTTTGTTCAAACCACCGAATATCAAGCCAATATCGACGCACCCTGCGCCTACCCGCCAATCTCACTGGTAAACTCCCTCGGCGATTATTTATCCAGCCAGGGCAAACGCCAACTGCGCATTGCCGAAACAGAAAAATACGCCCACGTGACATTCTTTTTCAGCGGCGGCAAAGAGTCTCTCTACGATGGAGAGGAGCGCATACTGGTGCCATCACCCAATATCGCCACCTACGATAAACAACCTGAAATGAGCGCCTTTGAAGTCACCGAAAAACTCGTTGAAGCTATCGGCAGCAACAAATTTGACGCGATTATTTGCAACTATGCTAACTGCGATCAGGTCGGCCACACCGGCAACTTCGACGCCTCCGTCAAGGCGGTGGAAGCCATTGACCTCTGCCTTGCGCAAGTGATCGCCGCAACCGAACAAGCCGGTGGCGAAATTCTGATCACCGCCGACCATGGCAATGTTGAGGAAATGTTCGACGACATCAACAATCAGCCGCACACACAGCACACAACGCTGCCCGTGCCTCTGGTCTACGTTGGCGAGCGCAAAATTAGTCTTGCCGAGGGCGGCTCGCTGGCCGACATAGCCCCAACCATGTTGGCCCTTATGGCACTTGAACAACCCGCTGAAATGACCGGGCGATCGTTAATAAACCCATGACAGCAATAACCTCAGCAATCAGCCGTGCTGCCATCAGCTGTATGCTATTGCTGACGTTATCCCATGTCGCAGCGGCGGATGACGACAAAGCCAAGCTAGACAATCTCAAGCGCGCCATTAGCAGCCTAGAAAAACAACTCGGTCAGCGGGACAAAGAGAAGAACACCCTGGCCACAGAGTTAAAGAAGGTGGAAGTGGACGCTGCGAATATCAGCAAAAATATCCGCCGCGTTACACAACAGATCAACGGCCATGTCGCCACGTTACAAAATCTCGACGTGCAGCAACATGACTTGCGTAAAAACATCAAACAGCAAAATGCGGCAATCAGCGAACATATCGCCGCCAGCTACAAACTGGGTAATCAAGAATCCATCAAACTCTTGCTCAACCAAGAAGATCCGCAGAAACTCGCTCGCGTGTTCAAGTATTACAGCTACTTTATCGACGCCCGCAACGAAAAAATTGCAGCCTACACCGCCGATGTGGAAAAGCTGGCTGCATTGAGTACAGAAGTGTCGCAGCAAAAAGAGCAGCTCGATAGCGCGAAAGAGCAATTGCTCGACAACCAGCAAAAACTACTGGCAGCCAGTAAAACCCGCGCCGCAACCCTGCAAAAACTCACCCTATCACTGCAAAATGATCGCGGCAAACTCGACAAATTACTTAAAGAGCGCCGCGAACTCGAAGAACTGCTCGCCACCGTCGAGCGCGCCAGCCGAAATATGCAAATGCTCACACCGGCGGGCAAGCAGAGTTTCGCCTCGCGCAAAGGGTCTCTGCGCTGGCCGATTAATGGCAAGGTTGCCCACAGTTACGGCAGCCAGCGCAGTGGTACAATGCGCTGGGAAGGGCTGCTTATTAATGCAAAAATGGGCGAACCCGTCGCTGCTGTGCACGACGGACAGGTGATTTTCTCCAACTACATGCGCGGATTTGGGCTATTAATTATTCTCAACCACGGCGATGGCTTCATGACCCTTTACGCGCACAACCAAGAGTTAATTAAAGATACCGGCGACTGGGTGCTGAGCAACGAGACTATCGCCCGCGCAGGCGATACCGGCGGCATGGATCAAGCCGCGGTCTATTTTGAAATACGCCAAAAAGGCCAACCCACAGATCCAAAAGCATGGTTGGGAAAACGTTAATCAACCAACACCATTGAACTATCACGCCACAGGGCAACCCCTCATGTTTAACTGTATCGTCGCTTCGCCTATCACACGCGCCAAACTGCTAATCGGAGCACTTCTGCTCAGTGCCGCAACGACCTTCACGGTCGCAGACGAAACCGTACCTGCGGCAACTGACCCCGCCAAAGAAGAGCGCCTGCCTCTGCGCGAACTGCGCCTGTTTACCCAAGTGTTCGAGCAAATTCGTCGCGGTTACGTCGAAGAGGTTAAAGACACAGAACTGCTGGAAAATGCGATTGCTGGGCTGCTCCTCGAGCTAGATCCCCACTCTGCCTATCTGAATGAAACCGATTACGACGAGCTGCAAGAAGCGGCAACTGGCGAATACGGCGGCCTCGGCTTGGAAGTCGGCGCTGAGCGCGGCCTGATAAAAATCATCTCCCCGATTGACGGCTCTCCCGCCGCACAAGCCGGCATAGAGCCCGGCGATCTAATAACCGAAGTCGATGGTATTGCAGTCCGCAGCATGGCACCGCAGAAAGCCATTGATAAATTGCGCGGCGAAAAAGGTACCAGCATCGTCTTGCAGGTACTGCGTGAGGGTGAGGACAAGCCCCTCGAATTCACTATTGTTCGCGATATTATTCAAATTAGCGCCGTGCGCAGTCACCTGCTCGAGCCCGGCTATGGCTATGTTCGCGTATCGCAATTTCAAAATACCTCCGGTAGCGACTTCAAAAAAGCCTTGGCTGGACTGTATACACCCGGCAGTCCACTCAAAGGCATTATCGTCGATCTGCGCAACAATCCTGGAGGCCTTGTTCCCGCCGCCGTGGAAATGGCCGACGCTGTGCTCGAGAGCGGCACAGTCGTCTATACCGAAGGACGTCTGCCCAGTTCAAACAGCCGCTTTCGCGCCACTCCGGGCGATGTTATTCGCGGCGTACCCATGGTGGTATTAATTAATGGCGGCAGTGCCTCAGCCTCTGAAATCGTCGCCGGTGCCCTGCAAGACCATAAGCGCGCAGCCGTTTTAGGCACGCAAAGCTTTGGCAAAGGCTCCGTGCAGACAGTAATACCCCTCGGCGACGGACGCGCCATCAAGTTAACCACAGCCCGTTACTTCACCCCGAATGGCCGCTCGATACAAGCGGAGGGCATCACGCCAGATATTATTGTGGAGCCCGCCGAGATACGTCCCTACGAAAAGAGCAAGACGGTTCGTGAAGCAGATTTAGAGGGCCACCTTGAGCAGGCCGCCCACGAGGATTCAGAGAGTTCACCCGTTGATGATGCACAAATCAACGACAACCAGCTCTATGAAGCACTGAATGTTCTTAAAGGCTTCCAGCTGCTAAGCCGCGACAGGAATTCACAGTCAGAGCCCGGCTCGCCCCAAAATTAAAAGACTGTCCGCCGTTAGGTAGGCAAAAAAAATGGGACGCCTGCGAACAAGGGCATCCCATTTTTTTACTTTTAAGAACGGCTTATTTCTTCACTAGACCGTAGGCAAATAGCAGTACCAGTGCGCCAATCACTGCCGTGACGATGCCAGCGAGACTAAATTCACCGGTCGTACCAAGCCCCACAAATGAGCCCAACCAACCACCGATAAACGCGCCGGCGATACCGAGCAAAGTGGTAGCGATAAAGCCCGTATTAGCGTTAGTTGGCATAATAAATTTCGCTAATATGCCAGCTATTAAGCTTAATAAAATCCACGATAGAAAACCCATAAAACTTCTCCTTGTCTGTTTTCGACATTCATTAATATTGCTGATCGAGTACTCAGGTTAACTCTCGGTTAACGAGCCTCGACATTGTGCAAATGCACGTCTCGCTGCGGGTATGGGATGGTTATTCCCTTCGCATCGAAGGCCTTTTTAACCCCCTCGGTTAAATCAAAATAAACTGCCCAGTAATCTGCGGTATTGACCCAGGGCCGGCAGACCAGATTAACGCTGCTGTCAGCGAGGGCGACAACAGCAATGGTTGTCTCAGGCTCGGCAAGCGCGCGCTTATCCGCGGCGACCACAGACCGAATAACGGCTTTAGCCGCGTCGATATCATCGCCATACCCAATTCCAAAAACCATATCTACGCGGCGGGTATCGTTCGCGGAAAAGTTAATAATGTTGCCACTGATAACGCCGCCATTGGGCACAATGACTTTCTTGTTGTCAGAGGTGTGCAGCTCTGTGGTGAATATTTGAATGCTGTGAACAACCCCCGACGTACCTGCCATCTCAACAAAATCGCCAACTTTGAAAGGGCGGAAAATCAAAATCAGTACACCCGCGGCAAAATTAGACAGCGAGCCCTGCAGCGCTAAACCGACCGCCAGACCTGCGGCACCGACGATAGCAACAAACGAAGCGGTCTGAATGCCCAACTGACCGAGCGCGGCAATACAGACAAAAATAAACAGCGAGTAGTGAGTCAAACTGCCCACAAAATGTCGTATCGCAGGATCAACATCGTTTTTGGACATCAGCTTTTCAATGCCTGCAGAAAGCTTTTTAACTACCCATTTACCGATAACAATAATGGCTATTGCCATTAGTATTTTTACGCCGTAGGAAATCACCAATGACTCAATCGCCTGCATATTCTCGCTCATAACCTGTCCTTTCTACCTTGTCGCCCAGTTAAATTCATTTTCTGACCATCCGGGGCCGTAAAATGGTCTTGTCTAAGAGTAGTACAAAATTAGACGTTTTCCGGCAGCTCACCACTAACCGCCCTCAACCTCCAAGCGGTCCACTTTCTGGAAGCCCCTCGGCAACTTGTGTCCACGTCGTCCGCGCTCACCACGATAGTGTTCAAGATCTTTGTACTTCATCGTCAAAAAGCGCTTGCCTGAGTGCACCACCAGTGAATCGCCGTCGGAAATGACTCCATAATCAACCACGAACTCCTCTCGGGTCTGCAGTCGGGACGAGGGAATATTGATAATTTTGTTGCCTTTACCGCGCGACAACTCTGGCAGCTCGGCGATGGGGAATACCAACAGGCGGCCTTCGTTACTCACGGCGGCAATCAGAGCATTGCTGTCATTGACCATTTTCGGCGAAAGTATCTTGGCCCCTTTCGATAGCGAGACAACCGCCTTACCGGCGCGGTTTTTCGTGTACAGGTCGCCGATATTGCCAATAAAGCCATAGCCAGCGTCGGTTCCGAGCAGTACCTTTTGCTCGTCCGCACCCATTATAACGTCGGTGAAATAGGCGCCCGACGGCACATTTAAGCGACCTGTGGCAGGTTCGCCCTGGCCTCTAGCGGACGGTAATGTATGACCGGGCAGTGCATAAAAGCGGCCAGTTGAATCTTGCAGAAAAACATTTTGATTGCTGCGTCCAAAGGCGACAGAGAGGAATTTGTCGCCAGACTTGTAGCTGAGGGTCGTGGGATCAATATCGTGACCTTTTGCGCCACGAATCCACCCTTTGTCCGACAATACGGCCGTAATCGGCTCTGCGGTCAGCAGGTCTTTTTCGTTAAAGGCCTGCGCTTCGACGCGTTGAACAAGCGGTGAGCGACGCTCATCACCGTACTCTGCGGCAGTCGCTTTGAGTTCGTTTTTGACGAGGGTCTTTAGGCGGGCTTCTGATCCTAAAATCAGCTCGAGCTCCGCTTTCTCTTTTGCCAGCTCGTCTTGCTCAGCGCGAATTTTAAACTCTTCCAAACGCGCTAACTGGCGCAATTTGGTGTCGAGGATATACTCTGCCTGAATATCGGTTAAGCCGAAGCGAGAAATCAATGCGGGCTTAGGCTCTTCTTCCGTGCGGATGATATGAATAACTTCATCAATATTTAAAAAGGCAATTAATAACCCGTCCAACAAATGCAGACGGCTGTCCACTTTTTGCAGTCGATAGTCGAGTCGGCGGCGCGTGACATCCGTACGGAACGCCAGCCAGTCGCGCAGAATTTCCCGCAAGTTCATGACGCCTGGCTTGCCATTCACACCAATAATATTGAGATTGATGCGATAGCTGCGTTCGAGGTCGCTGGTGGCAAACAAATGGTCCATCAGCGCGTCTAGGTCGATGCGATTTGAGCGCGGAACGATCACTAGGCGAGTTGGATTTTCATGGTCAGACTCATCGCGCAAATCTTCGACCATGGGGAGCTTTTTGTTGCGCATTTGAGCCGCGATCTGCTCTAGAATTTTCGACCCAGAGGCTTGGAAGGGCAGCGCTGTGACGACAATATCACCTTCTTCCCGATGCCAAACTGCGCGCATTTTAACCGAGCCGCGTCCTGTCTCGTAGACGGCCTTAATGTCGTTAGACGAGGTGATAATTTCGGCCTCGGTTGGAAAATCCGGGCCTTTCACAAATTCCATCAATTCGGAAACGTCTGCTTTCGGGTTATCCAGCAGATGTAAGCACGCACTTACAACTTCGTGTAAGTTGTGCGGTGGGATATCTGTCGCCATGCCCACGGCAATACCAGTGGTGCCGTTGAGTAAAATATTGGGCAGCCGAGCTGGCAAAATCTCCGGCTCGTCCATGGTCGCATCAAAATTGGGACGCCAATTGGCTGTGCCCTGGCCGAGCTCTGACAACAGTACATCGGCGTATTTTGAAAGCTTAGATTCGGTGTAACGCATTGCCGCGAAGGACTTCGGGTCATCGGGCGAACCCCAGTTTCCCTGACCATCGACCAGCGGGTAGCGATAGGAGAATGGCTGCGCCATCAGCACCATCGCCTCGTAGGCTGCGCTGTCACCATGGGGATGAAACTTACCGATTACGTCGCCAACTGTGCGCGCCGATTTCTTGTATTTCGCGTTGGCCTTGAGACCAAGCTCGCTCATGGCGTAAATAATGCGCCGCTGTACAGGTTTCAAACCGTCGCCAATATGGGGCAGAGCGCGGTCTAAAATCACGTACATGGAGTAGTCGAGATAGGCCTGTTCGGCATACTGACTCAAGGGTCTCTTTTCTAACCCTTCGCTGTTAAACATGACGATATCATTCATCACTATTACCTTGTTTTAAGCTGTTAGAGGTCTGCCACGGCAGCCAAATTACCGTTCGTTTCAATCCACTCGCGGCGGTCGGGCGCGCGCTTTTTAGCCAGTAGCATATCCAGAATACTGTTGGTTTCATCACCTGGCTCAATGGTCAGCTGCACTAAACGGCGGGTATCGGGGTTCATTGTGGTTTCGCGCAACTGCAGCGGATTCATCTCACCCAGTCCTTTAAAGCGCTGCACATTCACTTTGCCGCGCTTGCCCTCGGCCTGAATGCGATCGAGAACGCCCTGTTTTTCAGACTCATCGAGGGCGTAGTAAACGTCTTTTCCAATATCGATGCGAAACAGTGGCGGCATGGCGACATAGACGTGACCGGCGCTAACCAATGGTCGGAAGTGGCGAACAAATAGCGCGCACAACAACGTGGCGATATGCAGTCCGTCGGAGTCTGCATCGGCGAGAATGCAGACTTTGTGATAACGCAGTTTTTCGAGACTTTCAACACCCGGATCGATACCCAGAGCGACAGAAATATCGTGAACCTCCTGCGAGCCCAAAATTTCTTGGGAATCAACTTCCCAGGTATTTAAGATTTTGCCTCGCAGCGGCATGATCGCTTGATTTTCACGATTGCGCGCCTGCTTGGCTGAGCCGCCTGCCGAATCACCTTCGACAAAGAAAATTTCACTGCGCTCTGGCTCACCGCTAGAGCAATCGGCAAGCTTTCCGGGCAGTGCGGGGCCTTGTGTGATCTTTTTTCGCACCACTTTTTTGCTCGCGCGCATGCGACTCTGGGCGCTAAAAATACACAGCTCGGCGAGTTTTTCCGCTTCCTCTGTGTGCTGATTTAGCCACAGGCTAAAGGAATCTTTAACCACGCCCGAAACGAATGCCGCTGCCTGCCGAGACGACAGACGGTCTTTTGTTTGACCGGAAAATTGCGGGTCTTCCAGCTTGGACGAGAGCACAAAGCTACAGCGATCCCAGATATCATCGGGGGTCAGCTTAACGCCGCGCGGCAGTAAATTTCTAAACTCACAAAACTCGCGCATAGCCTCCAAAAGGCCAGTGCGCAGACCGTTGACATGGGTACCGCCCTGAGGGGTTGGAATGAGGTTGACGTAACTCTCTTGAACTAACTCGCCGCCATCAGGCATCCACTGCACCGCCCAGTCTGCGGCTTCATTGGCAGCAGCATAGGTGCCGATAAATGGTACCGCGGGCAGTAAATCCCAGCCTTGCAGCGCGCCCGAGAGATAATCTTGAAGGCCATCTTCGTAATACCACTCTTCGCTTTCATTGGTATTTTCATCGTAAAAACTGACGGTTAGGCCACTGCACAACACCGCTTTCGCGCGCAAGACGTGGCGCAGGCGTGGCAGCGAAAACTTTACCGAATCAAAGTACGAGGCGTTCGGCCAAAAGCGCAAAATAGTGCCGGTGTTGCGCTGTCCACAGGTATCGATAACTTTAAGATTGGAGGTCTTTTCACCATTGGCAAAGAGAATTTGATGGACCTTGCCCTCGCGCTTCACGATGACTTCGAGCTTGTCGGACAGTGCGTTAACCACAGATACACCAACGCCGTGCAGACCACCGGAGAATTGGTAGTTTTTGTTGGAGAACTTACCGCCGGCATGGAGCGTCGAGAGTATTACCTCAACACCTGGCACGCCCTGTTCGGGGTGGATATCGACCGGCATACCGCGCCCGTCGTCACAGACCGAGAGTGAGCCATCACTGTGCATGGTGACATCTATGCGACTGGCATGACCGGCCAGTGCTTCATCGACGCTATTATCAATGACCTCTTGCGCAAGGTGGTTGGGACGGCTGGTGTCGGTGTACATCCCCGGGCGCTTTCGCACCGGGTCTAAACCAGTTAGGACTTCAATATCTTCTGAGTTATATGTGCTCATTGGCTCTACAGGTCAGGTTGATTATCAGGTCGAAAGCAAAAAATGATGGATATTTTCAAGATGACGATCATAGTCGGTAAAACTGTGATCTCCACCGTATTCAAGAATTACTTTGCACCCATTGTAGTGTTGCTGTGCATCACGGTAATCGAGTATTTCATCACCACTTTGCAATAGTACCAAGTAATTATTTGTCTGTTTTATCGCCGTGGGATCCCACTGTTTGTACTCATCGATATGCTCTGGCTCAAACCGCCATTTCTCACCCGTTTGATAATTGGCATTTTCCCCCAGCCAGTCCTCCAGACCGCGGTGGGGACTTACCGCAGGATTGATCAGCACGGCCTTAACGCCATAGCGCTCAACGAGGCAAGTGGCTAAGAATCCTCCCATAGAACTGCCCACAAGATAGACAGGGTCGGGCAGGCGCTGCTCAATCAACCTGCTCAAAAGCGCCATAGCTTGATTGGCAAAGGGCGGCAGCTGAGGACAAACAAATTCAATGTCGGGTGCGTAATTGGCAAACCATTGCTCCGTCTGCAAGGCTTTTTTTGACTCTGGCGAGCTGTTGAACCCGTGTAAGTAAAGCAACGTCGGCATAGGAGAATAACTATTTTTGAGTAGCGGCCATTATAGCCAAAGCCGCGCAGATAGGGAGCATTGATTATGCTATCCCATAGAGTTTAACGGCGCATTGCACAGTCTTATACAGGCTTAATAGCCAACGCAATCGACATCACAGCGCTGAGTGAAATCTTGCAGGAATTCTACGCCTGTATGAACGCTACCATCCTCATGCAGCTCTATCCAGCGATAGCCGGGCGGGTTGTCTGACAGGGCGAAATCATGGCTGTACTGTTCAAATTGAACACAGCTGGAAGGGGAGGAGTAGACGGGAATATCATGCCACAGGCTGTCGTGGTGCTGATGCACATGACCGGTGATCACGGCCTTTACCTGACCATGCGCCAAGAGCATGGCATAAAGCTTTTGTTGATTGTCGATCCGCTGGCGATCAAGCCACGTGGAGTTGACCGCGACCGGGGAGTGATGCATGGCAACTAACACCGGTTTCCCTGCAAGCTGCGCCAATCCGGCCTCGGCACGAGCAAGTTCTTCGTCGGAGAAATGACCGCCAGGGCCATCGGGTTTTGAGCTGTCTAGCAAGAGTATTCCCCACCCACCCAATATCAACACTGGAGTGAAAGGATAATCCCTAAGATTGTCTTGCATGGTTTTAAAATGATCGTGATTGCCGGGCAACCAGACTGCCTTTTTGCCATTATCATCCAGCACTTTATTGAGTAGACGATAGGCGCCTGGCTGACTATCGCTGGCAAGATCGCCAGTCAGCAACAGCAGATTATCGCCATGGCCCTGCGTCTCCGACGCCCGCAAGACTGACAAAAAGCTGTCATAGGTGGTCACGCCGCCCAAGATTTCGTCCTTGGTCGCCCCGAGATGGAGATCGGTAATTTGCGTTAGCCTAACTGTACTCATGAATTCTCTTAAACTTCCATTTTTGCCATACCGTGGCTGAGACTGTGTGACAACAGATCGCTCAAAAATCGATTCCACTGCCACTTTTCGTCACGCGACTGCATGCCTGACTTTTCAACCAGTTCCCACGGGATAGTTCGGTCGCTGCACCACTCAATAACCTCCGCCATTTTGGCATCGTGATACAGGCGCACTTTCACCTCAATACCCGGCAACCACTCCGGTCTTGCCCCAATTGCACCGATAATCACAAGGCTCGTATAGCGCGTTTCTTCCACTATTTGCAGGCGCATGGCGCTCTCGGCCGAGGCGCCGTCTTTGCAATTATCCGCCTCAAAACTAAAATTTATCTGCAAGAGACCTTGAGCTTGTACGGCGCTGGGCAATAATTTTTTAAGACGCAGATAATTCAGCTCACACTCACCATGCAAGCGAGCAATGTTTTGTTTCTGACGTCGGGTTTCGGATACTGACAAAGTCTTTACTCTCTCGTCGTGATGGAGTTAACCGTTTTGTGGTTGTTTTATTGGCGCATTATTTATTCAAGACTCAAGTCTCAAATCATCGCGCTTCAGCTGCAACCAGAGCATGGCAATCGTCATGGCAGCACTGTTGAGCAGGCCGTCATTCAATGCCTCTATAGCGTCGTTATAGGGCCAAACTTGGAACAGAATATCTTCATTTTCCTCATCTAATCCAAAAACCCCGCCGCGATCGCTGAGATCAACAAGCCCACAAAACATGTACATGCGCTCGCCTGAGCCACCGCCACTCACCAGATAGTCGCAGATCGGCAGTAGTTTTTCCACCGCGATCCCGGACTCCTCTTGCAACTCGCGAACAGCGACATCCTGCGGGCTCTCACCGGGCTTTAGCATGCCAGCAATAATCTCGTATTGCCACGGGCCGTGTTTATCACCCATAGCGCCCACGCGAAATTGCTCAACAACACCAACCAATTGGTTGACTGGATCATAAAGCAGCACACCCACCGCATCACCGCGCTGAAAGAGCTCGCGAGAAACTGGCTTACTCCAACCGCCCTGAAACAAGCGATGCTCAACAACCATGCGACTCATTTTAAAAAAACCTTGAAATACCGACTCACTCGCTACGAGACGGTAGTCGGACTGGCCAAACTGATGTCTTTTTTTCACTGGCCCGTCCTCTTATCAAAAATAGCCATAAATTTTACCATCGCTATCAACCAATTGTCGGTTTCAAACGTCTAATGGGCACTGAAAAAATCTCTACGCTTTTACACACCAGCTTAGTATGACTTGAGAGCAAATCTGCTAAACTACCGACCTTGCAAACGGAGGCTTTATGCAAACTGTTACAAAACGACTCATGATTTCGTGCTTTGCTTTTCTGGCACCCCAGATGGTGATGGCTGACACGCTCAAGGACATATACGAAACTGCCTTGCAAAACGATCCAGTGCTCAGCGCAGCACGAGCCAGTTTTAATGCTAACAGCGAAGCGAAGAATATCGGCAGAGCCGCTCTGCTGCCGCAACTGGCGGCCTCTGGAGAATATCGCGAGTCTGAAACTAACGACATGGGTCTCGGCACTATCGATAGCGACACCACGTCTTACAACGTGTCACTGAGCCAAGCTATTTTCGATATGCCCGCTTGGTATCAGTTCCAAGGCAGTAAAGCGCTGAGCGAAAGTGCCCGCGCACAGTTTTCTGCGGATCAGCAATCGCTGATTATCCGCGTCAGCGATGCCTATTTTAATGTGCTGCGCGCCTACGACAACATGGAGACCCGCAAAGCTGAAGAGCGCGCCATTCAGCGCCAGCTCGAGCAGACTCGCGAGCGTTTTGAAGTTGGTTTGCTGCCGGTCACCGATGTCCACGAAGCACAAGCCGTGTTCGATGACGCCGCGGTCAACAGCCTCGAAGCAGAGGGTGCACTCACCATCGCCTTCGAACAACTGGCAGTGCTGACGGGTCAGAGCCACAACGTGCTCGCCGGCCTAACCGACACGTTTGCGGCCACCAACCCTGAACCCTTGGACAAACAACAGTGGGTCGATTTTGCACTGGGCAACAACTTCCAACTCAAAGTCGCCGAACTTGGCAAAGATGCCGCTTACAATCGCGCCAAAGCCGCTGCGGCTGCGCGTTTGCCGAAAGTGTCAGGGCGGGCAAGCTACTTTGATTCTGATGCGGACGGTACCTTTGAGTCACAGCAAGACGGCAATTCCTTTTCTATCGCTGTCACCATGCCAATTTGGCTCGGTGGTGCACTTGATGCGCAGCGTCGCCAAGCAAAACAGCAGTCTATTCAGTCTGATGAAAATTTCGTCGCTGCAAAGCGCAATACCGTTCAAGCAGCCCGCTCTCTGCATCAGTTAGTGCTGACTAACACCGCCCGAGTAAAAGCCCGCAAGCAGTCCATCACATCCGCCGAAAGCGCCTTACAGGCGACCCAAGCGGGTTATGAAGTGGGCACGCGAAATATTGTTGATGTACTGGTAGCGCAACGCACCGTCTATCAAGCGCGGCGCAATTTTGCCAATGCGCGCTACGACTATATTTTGTCGATGATGCGCTTAAAGGAAGTAGCCGGACAGTTATCACCCGACGATATTTATCAGTTAAATGCTTGGCTTGATCCGCAACTCGTGATCAACAAGTAATTCACTCCTGCCTGCTAGCGCTTCGGCGCTGGCAGCGCCTGCTCAACAATGTGTAACAATTTATCCAGCGCACCGCGATTGGCTTCAGCCACACTCAGCGCCTGATCTCCCATCTCCTGTAAACGCGCCTCGTGATCAAACAACTCCACCACGGTTGTCGCGAGTTCTTGTGCATCGCGGCTTATAAGCATGCCGCCGGAAGACAACAAAAGACTAGAAACCTCGGCAAAATTAAACAGATGTGGCCCGCTGAGGACCGGCTTTCCCCAAGCCGCAGGCTCAATCATATTGTGGCCGCCATTAGCGACCAAACTGCCGCCCACAAAGGCCACGTCGCAGGCACCGTAGAACGTCATCAACTCACCCATGGTGTCGCCGATGACAACATCTGCTGACAAACAGTCCTCTCGAGCACTGTGGCGAGCAACCACAAAGCCAGCGGCCTGAGCTTGGTCGGCAACATCATTAAAGCGCTCGGGGTGGCGGGGCACTAACACCAGCAATGCGCTGGAATGGCGATGCTTGATCTCACCAAATGCGCGCAAAATAATTTCATCCTCACCGCGGTGAGTACTGGCCACCAGCAGTATCTTGCGCTGACTGTCACCACGCCAAGCTTTCAACAACGCCTCTGCATCGGCCCTCATCTGCGCTGTGATATCCAAATCAAATTTAATATTACCGGTAATAGTAAGATTGGCCTGTGGCAGTCCAAGAGCGATAAATCGCGCACCATCATCACTGTGTTGTGCAGCGACCTTGGTTAATCTGCCGAGCATGGGCGACGTCAATCCAAGCACTCGCCGATAACCAAGGGCAGATTTTTCGGAGAGTCGCGCATTGGCCAAAATAACAGGAATTTGGCGTTTTTCGCAGGCAGCAATGGTGTTGGGCCACAGCTCGGTTTCCATAATGACCAGCATCTGGGGGTTGGTACGCTTCAAAAAACGCGCCACAGCATCGGGCATATCGTAGGGCGCGTAGCAGTGGGAAACGCTGTCACCAAAGGTTGCCACAACTCTATCTGAACCGGTTGGCGTCATGTTAGTCACCAACAGTCGATGGTGCGGATAGCGCAATTGCAGTTGCTTAATTAACGGAATGGCGGCAATTGTTTCGCCCACGGACACCGCGTGCACCCAAATAGTTTGACTCTTATTTTGCATGCGCGAAACCAAGCCAAAACGCTCGGCCCAGCGCGCCGCGTAGGCGGGCGCTTTAATACTCCGCACGATTAACCGCAAAAGAATAAAGGGCGTCAGCAGGTATAAAAGCACGCTGTAAGAAAATCTGTTTAAACGTATGCGCATAGACAACCTGAAAAATAAGCACCGGCCTGAGTTGCTGCAAGTTACCAAAGTCGGCTGACTAATCATAGAACAAACTCGTCGTTGCGCCCGTAAAGAGCGGACAAATATCGCCGGCGGAATAGTTTTTTCTGGTTCGACTGGTTTTTTTCTCGAGAGGAGTTGGTGGTTCCGACGGGTTTGCGATACTCTCCCATCTGAGTGCAAATAATAATAACAATAAAAATCGAGCACACACCACGATGCCTTATTTCAGAATAGACAATGAGCCCGGGTTAGTTCTTACCAATTTTAAAGTGATGTTTTCATCTTTTAAGAAACACGCACCCTTCCAAAAAATGAAACGGATTGAGGCTTGGGCGCGGCTGCTTTCAGGTCGCCCCCACGTCTACTTCACCGTAAGAAATCCCTACGATCGAGTCGTGTCATTCTATAAAGATAAATTTCAAAAAATTCCTATGAATGCTGACTTAACTCAACCTTATAAATGGGAAAAACCACAGCGGGTGTTTTTCCCACTGCTGCAAATATCGACTAAAACCCACAGTAACGAAGCGATACGCCAGCGCTTGCTAGACACTTCCTTCGCGTCGTTTGTTGAAATGCTTGAGCAGATTTACTGGCTGGACGAGCATATTCAGCCGCAACATTGGCTTATTGAAAATCCGCAGTACCGCTTTTTGAAGAGACTAAATATCAGCGTAAAAAGATTTTCAATTTTTAAAATGGATGACCCTGAGGACATGCAGCGTTTTTGCCACGCAACCGGATTTTCCTCAGCGACACGAGCAAACAGCAGCGAGCAGGTTAAGAAAAAACTCCTTTTAACGCCAGATATCTTGGCGTCTATCAACGCGATCTACAAAGAGGATTTTGAGCGCTACGGCTACACGCAGAGACTCAGCTAAGCGCCTATTCGCGCCACAATCTATCAACCCAGGGCGTGGGCAGTATAAAGTGCCTGAGATGCGCAAGCAGCGACCGATCGCGGTCCCCGCGCAGGCCCGCACAAACATGCTGCCGCGGCGAGCGAACTTTTCCACCGCTGTGATAGATACCTTGGATCGCATCTCCAGGGTTTAAATCGCCAGGAAAAATAGCGATTTTTGCCGTGTCAGGTAATTTAGACACTTTGAAATAATTGAAAGGAAACGTTCGCCGACACTGCTGGCGAAAATGCAGCACCCACGGATTCGGCCAGAATTTTACGCCCCCAGGTGCGTTTCGCGTCACGTAGCGCTGCTCAAAACGGTACTTCTCTGCAATCTCGAGGGGCGACGCGGAAAAACGTTCTAACAGTGGCAGCAATTTGCCAACGGGAAAGCGATAAACAGATGTCTGACCGAGTTTCTCTAGCGGGTTGCTTGGGTTTCTTGCCAATATGACATCGTTCGGATCGCCAAAACTGAAAAACCCATCAAGATTACCTGTGATAACCAAATCGAGATCTAAAAACAGAACAGGCCCCGTGAGCTCACCCAGCGTTTGGCTCCAAAGACGACATTTTGGCCAAATGCCTCTTTTGGTTTGCGGTAGTTGAAAACTAAGTTCTGGCAGCGGCACCGCATGCACTTCTGGGCGAATGCCTTCGCTGTTGTCGGTGAAACAGGTGAGTGTGAAAGGCGGGGTGATATTTCGCGACACCATACCATACAAACGGTTGATGTAATCAGACCCGTATTTGGTTCCCCAGTTGATGCAGATTAATTGCTTTATCGGCTCTGCACTCGCCATAAAAACTCCCCTAAAGCGCCTAGCGCCAATGGTCGGTTATCCATGCTGCGGGCTTAAAGTGTCGATACCACTTGCCACTAACACCAACGATTGCTTCGTGGGGATCGGGCTTGCCGTGAAATACAATAATCCGCGCATTTTTTGGTATTACTGTCTCACGCGCCAGAAAAAATGAAAAGGGTTTTATGCAGTGACGTTTAAAGCTGCGGCACCACTCATCTGGCCAATATTTCAAGGCGCCTTTCGCCAATAGCTCTGCGGACAAGTATTCCTGTTCGTTGCGATAGGTTTTTTTAATGCTGTCGAAGGATTTTTCAAATTTCGCGAGCACCTCTGGATGGGCGCCAACTTCAAATCGATATACCGAGGAGTTGCCAGTGCCGTCAGTTTTTATCCAGTCTTTAATAATCATAACCTCGCCGGGATAATCAAAAAGATCATCCAAACTACCGGTAATAATAAGATCGAGATCGAGACAAAGAACTTTGCCTGACAGACCATAAAGGTCTGCAGCAAAAACCGAAAGCTTATTCCAGCCCCGCTCGGGGCCCGCAAGATTCACCGCACTTTGCGGCAGCGGAAAAACATCAATATTGTCGTCTAAACCCACGCCATCTTCGGTGAGACAAACAAAGCGAAAAGGGCGCGCCATATTGCGTGCAACCATTGAGTAAAGTCTGTTGACGTAATCTGCGGGGTACTTTGTACCCCACTTCATGCACAGTACGTTGACTAGTTCAGTGTCAGTCACCATAAACGCCTCTTTAACTTGTCTAAAAAATTAGTCGGCAACCGGTGATAGCCAGCTCGGATATTTGGCGTTTTTGCCACGCACCAAATCAAAATAAGCGGCCTGTAATGTCGCCGCAATGGGCCCGCGTTTGCCACTGCCGATTACGCGGCCATCGTACTGGCAAATGGGCACAACTTCTGCCGCAGTGCCGGTAAAGAACGCTTCGTCACAGATATACACTTCGTCACGGGTGATGCGCTTCTCTCGCACTTCAATACCGTGATCGGCAGCCAATCTAAAAATAGTATCCCGAGTAATTCCGTCGAGACATGAGGTGAGATCTGGGGTGTAAATAACACCGTTGCGCACCATAAAAAAGTTCTCGCCGCTGCCCTCTGCCACGTACCCTTCTGGATCGAGGAGCATCGCTTCATCGCAACCGGAATCGAGCGCTTCGCGCAGGGCCAACATCGAGTTCATGTAGTTGCCGCTGGCCTTGGCTTTACACATGGTGATATTGACGTGGTGTCGGGTGTAGGAGGACGTGCGCACTTTAATGCCCGCTTCCAGCGCTTCAGGGGACATATATGACGGCCACTCCCAAGCTGCAATGCCGACATGCACTTTTAAATCTTTGGCGCGCAGGCCCATGCCTTCTGACCCCAAGAAAACCAGCGGGCGAATATAGGCTTCTTTAAGATTGTTTACCCGCACCACTTCGCGGTGCGCAGCGTTTATCTGCTCTTGCGTGAAGGGAACCTGCAACTGAAGAATTTTCGCTGAGTTAAAAAGGCGCTTAGTGTGATCTTCGAGGCGGTAAATACAGGTGCCCGACACACTATTGTGATAGGCGCGTATACCTTCGAAAACCGCTAAACCATAGTGTAGCGAGTGCGTTAAAAAGTGTGTCTTGGCATCGCGCCAATCCACCAACTCTCCATCCATCCAAATAAAACCATCGTGCTCTGCGAACGACATCGACCTCTTCCTCTTGATTAACTAATGACTATTAAATAACTGCCGCCACTGTGTGCCGACTTTTTCCCTGAGTTCTTGCAACTGTGAATCGTCCACTTCCGCGGCAAGATTTTGCAATTGTAATCTGTGTCCCTCTGATCGATAACGCTTGTATGCGTCAATCAACTCAGCAGACTGTTGCTCTGTAAACAGTCCATTCTGTGCCAGTGATTCTAGGATACGGATTGTGTCGCTCCACCGAGCAAGCGTCGGATATTGATGAGACCACGCAAGTACCGCAAATTGAACCATAAATTCGATATCTACGATACCTCCAGCGCCCTGCTTGAGAGAGAATTTGCCGTCTTTTGTTGCGCGACCTAAATGAGTGCGCATTTTTTCGCGCATTTCTTGCACGTCCACCGCAAGGGATGCTTTATCCCGCGAACGACAGAGTATTTCTTCTCGCAGGGCGTCGAAGGCCTCGGTAAGTTGGCGATCTCCGGCGACAACGCGAGCGCGCACCAAGGCCTGATGCTCCCATGTCCAAGCGCTCTCGCGCTGATACTTAGCAAAGCCTGCAATACTCGACACCAGCATGCCGGAGTTTCCGGAGGGACGCAGACGCATATCAATCTCGTAGGCAGCGCCAGATCTCGTCATGGTGGTAAGAATATGAATAATGCGCTGGCCAAGACGAACAAAAAAGGTGCTGTTATCAATGCTGCGAGCACCGTTGGTCAGCATCCCAGAGGCTCCACTGTAGAGAAAAACCAAATCGAGATCGGACTTGTACCCTAACTCAATGCCTCCGAGCTTACCGTAGGCGACCACAACGAAAGCAGGGGGCTCGGCACCGTCGCTCTGAGGTTCTCCATATTGACTCAGCATGTATTCCCAAGAAATGTTTACCGAGTACTCAATCACCACTTCAGCAAGCCACGTGAGATAGTCGCTCACCTGCATCAATGGAATAACGCCTGTAACATCGCAAGCCGCAATACGCAGTGTAGAGGAACGTACGAAATAGCGAACAACCTCCATCTGCTGCTCTAGATCATCACTGGAAACACGCAACATTTGTTGGCGCAATTGATCCTGCAAAATCGCTTTCGTGGGCAACATGTAGAGTGAGCGCGGATCGAGCAGCTCATCTAACAGTGCTGGGTAGGCCGTCAATTCGGCGGCAATCCAACTACTGCGCTCACACAGCAGCGCTAACTGCTCCAGGGCCCTTGGGCTCTCAGTCAACAGTGCCAGATACGCGCTGCGACGCAAAACCGCTTGCACTAGGGCAACGACGCGGGCCAATGTTGTACTGTTATCGACAAAGGGCGCGCAGACAGCCGTGAGGTTGGGCATTAATTTGTCGAGACGACTGCGCGGCTCTTTTTCTAATGTGACCACGGCCTTGCTGGTATACATATCATAGAGCTGCTGCGCGACCGGCTCTGCCTCTTGGTAGCCCTGCCTTTGCAAGTACTGAACAATTTCCTCGCGGGTTAGGTCGCCAGACCAAAACCGTTCGCCGGCATTTTCCCCAGCGCCCTCCCCAGCGTCACCCGATGCAGCTGCGTCACTGGGGTCAGCAAAAATATCCCCAAACATGCTTTTAACAACGCGCCTGTGTTCCTGTAATTGTTCGGAAAAAGCTGCCCAGCTATCACTGTTGAGAAGGATTGCAACGCGCTGGCGACCGAGTTCATCCAGAGGGAGCTGCTGTGTTTGCTGATTGCCAATACCTTGCAGTGCATGTTCTGTGTTGCGCAGAAATTCATAGGCACGCCACAGCGCTAACGCGTCATTTTCAGCGACAATATTACTCTTGACCAATTGCTGCAGCGCCGTATGAAGAGACTGCGTTTGCAGACTAATATTGCGCCCACCGCGAACCAACTGAAATGCCTGAACAATAAACTCAACTTCACGAATGCCGCCTGCGCCAAGTTTGATATCGTCCTGCAAACCTTTACGCATCACCTCTCGGTTAATCAGTTTCTTTAAGTCGCGCAATGCTTCAATGGCACCAAAATCTAAATAGCGGCGATAGACAAATGGCCGCAAAATAGCGTCCAGTTGTTCTCGGTCAGCCGTCGCACCGCTGACCACACGTGCTTTGACCATCGCGTAGCGCTCCCACTCGCGGCCCTGTGTCAGATAATATTCCTCAAGCGCATCAAAGCTCATCACTAAGGCGCCACTTTGACCGTAGGGGCGCAGCGCCATATCAACGCGAAAGACAAAGCCGTCGGCTGTTTTGCGATCTAAGGCAGCAATTAATTTTTGCCCAAGGCGGGTAAAAAATTCTTGATTAGAGACCGTTTTGCGTGCAACGCCACTCTCTAACCAAGAGGTTTCACCTTTGTTGGGGTAAGCAAAAATAAGATCAATATCAGAAGAGACATTCAGTTCATAGGCGCCCATTTTCCCCATGGCAATTACCACCATACGCTGAATAGTGGAGGCCGAAGCGCCATCTGCGCTGCTTAAGGGCGTGCCTAATTCGCGACAGGTAATGGGGTGAAGTACCAGCAGCGCCGCGGAGATAGCCGCCTCTGCCATCCATGTCATATCCGCAGTGGTCTCTTGCATGGTCGCTTGGCGGGTGAAGTCGCGCCAAATAATTCTGATTAATTCGCGACGGCGAAACAGTCGCAACGTCTTGGCCAACTGCTCTTCATTGCACGGCTCTGGCAGCGGGATGGCTTTTTCATAGTCGGTGGCAGAATAACTGCGCTGTAAATCACCGCTCTCGACCAGCGCTCTGAACAGTGCTGGTTGACTGAGGCAGTCCTGCGCAACAAAATCGCTGCAGCCCCAAACGAGCTGCAAATGCACTGCAAATAAAGGGTATTCAGGAAAATTAGTAAGTCTTCTGTTCAGCCATTCAGCGTTGTTTTCCACCGCTCGAAAACTATCGATATAGTGCTGATATTTTGCCGATATCAGCGCAGGAAAAGTTTTCGTCATAAAAAAATCTCTGTTAATTAGCGTCCCAACTCTGGCGTAACGCGCAATACCTCTTCGATGGAGGTGACTCCAGCGGCAACTTTTTCTGCGCCCGCCATGCGCAGCGTTTTCATCCCCTCGCCAATCGCGGCACTGCGAATCTGCTGAATATCTGACTCGCTGCTGATATGGCTGAGAAGCGTATGGGTAATCGGCATAATTTCATAGATACCCTCGCGCCCTAAGTATCCAGTGTTGCGACACTCTAAACAACCCACCGGCTGAAATACTGTTGCCGGTGTGGCTAGTTGCGTCGGGCCTGTTAGCTCTTTCCACGCGTCAGTATCACAGGGCACTTCACCGCGGCAGTCGGGGCAAAGTGTGCGCACGAGGCGCTGCGCCATGACGCCGTTTAATGTGGCCTTAATTAGGTGCGCGGGCATGGCTAAATCCAAGAGACGACTTATCGCTGTAGGGGCGTCGTTGGTATGCAGCGTTGAGAGCACGAGGTGGCCAGTCAATGCGGCCTGCACGGCCATCTCGGCGGTTGCTCGATCACGAATTTCACCGACCATGATGATGTCAGGGTCCTGCCGCATCAACGTGCGAATACCGGCGGCAAAATCAAAGTCGATCGCAGGTTGAATTTGACTCTGATTAAAAGCGTCCACAACCATCTCGATGGGATCTTCGACGGTGCTCACATTCACGCTATCCGTCGCCAGCTGCTTTAAGGTTGAATAGAGCGTGGTGGTCTTGCCCGACCCTGTGGGCCCAGTGACCAAGACAATGCCATGGGCGCGTTTGATCATCGATTGCCACTGCTGATAGTCTGAGGCCACAAGGCCTAGTTGAGAAAAGCTGCGCAATAGCACATCAGGATCAAAAATACGCATCACCAACTTTTCGCCAAATGCAGTTGGCATGGTAGACAGGCGCAGCTCAACTTCGCTGCCGTTCGGCGCCTTGGTTTTAATTCGACCATCTTGCGGTCGGCGCTTTTCTGCCACATCCATGCGACCCAGAATTTTTAGACGACTGATCATGGCAGTCATAACATTGTCTGGCAACTCGTAGACCAAGTGCAGCACGCCATCAATGCGGAAACGCACCTTGCCTTTGCCCCGGCGCGGTTCGAGATGAATATCACTTGCGCGCTGGTCAAAAGCGTATTGCAAAAGCCAATCGACAATATTGACGATATGCTGATCTTGGGCATCGGCATTTTTCAGTTTGCCCACTTCCAGGAGCTGCTCAAAATTGGCAATACCGGCACCGCTAACTACGGATGTGCCTGCACCAAAAACCGATTTGGCGAGGGAGTAAAATTCCAGCGTGTACTTTTTGATGTCAGCAGGATTGGCCATCACGCGGCGCAGGGTGCGCGGCGAGGTTTGCTGAAGGCTCTCCATCCACGCGGTATCAAACGGTTCCATGGTCGCAATCACCAGCGCCTCGCGACTGACCTCAAGGCAGAGAATGCCGTAGCGCTTGGCATAGGCAAATGACATAACCGCGGTGACTGCAGGCACTTGATTTTTAAGGGATCTATATGTGCCAAGGGTATCCCTGCTTTTTTGGCTAACCAGCCACTCAGATAATCAAGATTGAGCGGTGTTTTGTGGCTGCGATGCAGACATTGCTTTGCGGCAATAATTTCTAATGGATGCAGCAGCGCTTGCTCGCGACTGCGACGCGCGGCGGCAATCTCAACGGCATCACTTTTCTCCAGCACGCCGTCACTGACTAAATCCTTTAAAATTCCGCCAAGATCTAGACATCGCCCTTTTGTCAGCGCCTCTTTCATGGTCAACTCCTGTTGTTGCTCTATCCATAAACTTTAGTACGCTTTGGCAATAGCTGTAGCGCAAATTGGGATATGCGCTACACTCTATTTCACCTGCGGGGGGACGGACGGTTTACAAGCCTGAGAGCAACGACCAAAGACTGTTATCGAAGGAACGAATTTTTATCTCAACTTATTTATCACGGTTGCTTATAATCACGCCATGACAACGACTAACTACGTACAATTTTTTCGCGAAACATCGCCCTATATACACGCGCACAGAGGTAAGACCTTTGTCATTGCTGTGAGTGGCGATGCCACGTCCCATGCGAACTTCCAGAGCATTGTGCACGACATCGCCCTGCTGCAAAGTTTAGGCGTGCACATTGTTATGGTGCATGGCGCGCGCCCGCAAATTGAGCAGCGCCTGCAGCAAGCGGGAATAGAAACAGTATTTCGCGAGCAAGTGCGCATAACCGATGGCGCGGCGATGCAATGTGTGAAGGAAGCGGTGGGTGCAACGCGCTTTCAAATCGAAGCCGCATTGTCGATGGGGCTTCCCAATTCACCGATGCATGGTGCACGTATTCGTGTTATTGGCGGCAATTTTATTACTGCAAAACCTGTCGGTGTGCGCGACGGGATAGACTTTCAAAGAGCCGGCGAGATTCGTCGTATTGATCGCAAGGCGATTCAAGCGCAACTCGAGGGCGGCGCGCTAGTGTTGATTTCGTCCATTGGTTTCTCGCCAACGGGTGAAGCGTTCAATCTTGCCTACCAAGATGTGGCGACACAGACGGCGATCGCACTTAAAGCTGAAAAACTGGTGCTTATTACCGAAGCCTCTGGATTGTCAGACCGCGACAATAATTTATTGCGCAATCTCTCGCTGCCCGAAGTAGCTGATTTACTGTCTACCGTTAAAAAAGAGAGCGGCGCGGAAAGTCAGCGCTATTTACTGACTGGTTCAGCCTATCAGGCATGTCGCAATGGCGTCGAGCGCGTGCATATTGTCGGCTGCAATGACGATGGCGCACTGCTGCAGGAGCTATTTACCCGAGAGGGTTGTGGCACCTTGATTATGAAAGATCACTCCGAGGTGATTAGGCCAGCCAGTATCGATGACGTGGGCGGTATTCTTGACTTAATTTCGCCTCTTGAGCAGAAGGGCATTTTAGTAAAACGTTCGCGCGAGCTTCTGGAAACTGAAATATCGCGTTTTATGGTTGTTGTCCATCCTGAGGGCACGCTTATCGGCTGCGCTGCGCTCTATCAGATAGGCGACAGCAACACTGGAGAGCTGGCCTGCGTTGCGACACACCCAGAGTTCCACAATCAGGGCATCGCCTCTCGGCTGTTAGCCGCCATTGAAAAAAATGCCGCAGAAATGGCGATTAAAAAACTGTTTGTTTTAACTACCCAAACTGCCCACTGGTTTCGTGAGCAGGGGTTCGTAGAGGCCGCACTGACCGATCTGCCTGCCGAGCGACAGTCGCTTTACAACTATCAGCGCCAGTCTCGTATTTTCAGCAAAGAACTTTAAGTGCTCAAACTCTAAGTGCTCAAACTTTAAGAGCTTAAATAGCAGGGTAGATTTTTCTGCCCTGCGGTTTCTGCTATTCTTGCACACCGTTTATTTATTCACAGAGAAATCACATGCCAAAGTACAGATCCCACACCACGACACAGGGCCGCAATATGGCCGGCGCCAGAGCACTGTGGCGCGCAACTGGGATGACGGACGACGACTTCGACAAACCGATGATTGCCATTGCCAACTCGTACACTCAGTTCGTTCCAGGCCATGTGCACCTAAAGGACCTTGGTGATCTTGTTGCAGGAGAAGTGGCAAAGGCCGGCGGTATCGCACGTGAATTCCACACCATTGCAGTTGACGATGGTATCGCCATGGGCCACGACGGCATGCTTTATTCACTCCCTTCTCGGGATGTTATCGCCGATTCAGTGGAGTACATGGTTAACGCACACTGCGCCGATGCGCTGGTCTGCATTTCTAACTGCGACAAAATTACTCCCGGCATGTTAATGGCGGCAATGCGCCTCAATATTCCGACCATTTTTGTCTCGGGCGGGCCAATGGAGGCCGGCAAGACTAAACTGTCTGAGCATAAACTCGACTTAGTCGATGCCATGGTTATTGCCGTAGACGACAATGCCAGCGACGAGAAAGTGGCTGAATATGAGCGATCGGCCTGTCCTACCTGCGGTTCCTGCTCCGGTATGTTTACGGCGAATTCGATGAATTGTCTGACCGAGGCGTTGGGTCTATCACTGCCGGGCAACGGCACTGTGCTGGCTACCCACTCGGATCGGCGGGAACTGTTCCTTGAGGCCGGCCGCACGATCGTGAACATGGCAAGGAAGCATTACGAATCGGATGACTACTCTGTGCTGCCGCGCTCTATTGCTAACTTTAAAGCATTTGAAAACGCGATGACGCTCGATATCTGCATGGGTGGCTCGACCAATACTATTTTGCATCTGCTTGCCGCTGTGCAAGAAGCGGGCATTGACTTCACCATGGCGGATATCGATCGCTTGTCACGGGTTGTGCCGCAGCTGTGCAAGGTCGCGCCGAGCACGCCGGAGTACCATGTTGAAGACGTGCACCGCGCCGGCGGCATTATGGGTATTTTAGCTGAGCTGGATCGCGCAGGGTTGATTCATAATGATCTACCCACTGTCCATTCGCCATCGCTGAGAGATGCCCTTGATAAGTGGGATATTGTCAGCGGTCACGTAAGTGACGCTGTGAAAACTTTTTATAAAGCCGGTCCTGCGGGGATCCCTACGCAAACAGCCTTTAGTCAAAGCACGCGCTGGCCATCCTTGGACGCCGACCGGGAAAAGGGGTGTATTCGCAACCTTGAGAATGCCTTTAGTCTTGAAGGTGGTCTGGCCGTACTCACAGGAAACTTAGCACCGGATGGCTGTGTGGTGAAAACATCGGGCGTCGATGAGTCGATTCATGTCTTTGCAGGACCCGCGTACATCACAGAAAGCCAAGACGAAGCCGTCGAAGCCATTTTGCAGGACCGAGTAAAAGCGGGAGATGTTGTTATCGTTCGTTACGAAGGTCCACGAGGTGGGCCCGGCATGCAGGAAATGCTCTACCCGACCAGCTACATTAAGTCGAAGAATCTGGGCAAGGCCTGTGCGTTGATCACAGACGGGCGTTTCTCCGGCGGGACATCGGGGTTATCCATCGGTCACGTATCGCCAGAGGCAGGCGCTGGGGGCAATATTGGGTTGGTGCGCCAGGGTGACATTATCCGCATCGATATTCCTAATCGCAGCATTAACGTGCTGGTCTCCGATACTGAACTGGCAGCGAGACGTGAGGCACAAAACGCCATCGGCTGGCAGCCCGCCGTTGAAAGACCGCGCAAAGTATCCGCATCACTGAGGGCTTACGCTAAGTTAGCGACAAGTGCTGACAAAGGCGCTGTGCGAGATTTATCCCAGCTGTGAGGGTGAATCCTGCGGTTGTCCGGTCGACGATGTGTGTTTAAGCGTCAACTGGACAGCAGGGAGAGCTGGAGTGGCAAAGAGAGGGAATTAGAGAGGGAATTAGAGAGATATTGAAAGAAAGCGAGTTCGAATCAAAAAAAAGCCCGGTAGTCTCTCGACACCGGGCTTTTTAATGTTACTTGCTTGAGGCTATATTAACCCTTCTTGCAACTGGGCACAGCGGCCCCTACCTTACGTAACTTATCCAAACGGTCACCTTCAGCTTCCGCGTACTTAATCCACTGTCGTGGGTAGCGCTTGCTCTTCTCATCTGTGGCCACTTTTATCGAAGACCCAAACGCTTTGATCGCGTCCGAGTAACAATGCAAGTTAATCAGGGCGTTGCCCATAATCAGATAATTAGACTCTGGACGCTTCATGCCACCTTTTTTGGCGGCGCGATCAGCTGCGCGATACGCTTCGGTGTCTCGGCCGAGATCCAGATAAATGCCCGCAAGACGCGCCTGCAAATTACCTGTATCGGCTTTCTTTGATGCACTTTCAAGCGCGGTTACCGCCTTCTGTAAGTCTTTTGATTGGTACCAAGCGGTGCCCAAGACCTCAAGATTTTTAGCGCTGCGAGTGATAATACCGTCCTTCATACCCTTTTCGATGATCTTGGCGGCGCGGTAAGGCACTTCAGCACCGAGGTACATGTACGCCATACTCATAACTTGACTCTCGGTTTCCAGCTGGTTGTTTAAATAAACAACCTCTGTAGCAACCAATCGGTCTGTTTCACGCTCTTGCTCACCGTACATACCGCCCAGCTGACGCCAGTAGGTCCACTTTGGGTAGTGCTTGACCATTTTCTCTAGGATAGATGTAACTTTTGGGTAGTTACCTTTCTCGTAGTAGAGAACGCGCTGAAGTCCCCACCAGCCTTCCTTCGGCAAAATATCTTTGCTTTCAACATCGGCAATGGCTTCTTCAACAAAACGCAGCGATTCTTTTTTGCGGTCGAGCTGGTAGTAAATCTGAGCCAGTAGCATCTTTGCATCAGCGCCGACGATAGTTGACTCTTTCATCCAAGCTTCGAGCTGCAGCGCCGCATTGCGATAGTCTTCCTGCACAGTGTAGAGCTGGGCAAGTGTGTAGCGCGTGTCTAACTTCAACTCTGGCGGTGTGCCAACGCCGTCTACAACTTTCTTGTAGGAGCGAATCGCGTTGTTGTAATCGTCTAGCGAGTAATAAACATAGGCCTGAAACTTCCAGACTTGTGTCTGCTCGTAGTCGCTTTTACAGGTTTTTGAGTTGGCTTCAATCTCTTTCAACAAAACCAGTGAGCCTTTCCAGTTCTCCGCCTCAAGATCTGGCTGAACTTTCTCAAGCGCTTTACCACAGGTTGCGCCAACGGATTGACGCTGACGCGTCTGCACATTCTTGTACTTTGGCTCCGGCTTTTCGTCTTCAGCAAAAGCTGACGCGCTGGTAACAACCTGAGGCGCAACCACGGCTACAAACAACGGCATTAAAAAAGCAGCGCCGACTGCGGCTAGAAATTTTGTGCTTCTAGACATCATGGACTCCTTATTTCGCCATTTGGAACGTAAATTTATACAAAACACCGGGCACTTCTTGACCGATACCATCAACAACACGGGGGTTGTACTTGAGCTTACTTGCGGCCTTTAACGCTGCCTTACCAAAGCCCCAGCCCTCTGGGAATTCTTCGATCAGGATAGGGTCGCGGGTGCCACCCGTCGTGGTAATAATCACTTCAATTACCGCGTACCCCTCTTTGCCGCGAGTCTGTGCTCTACGCGGATACTCTGGCTGTGGCACATAGACAGGAATATAGTCTGAGTCCCGCGCAAAACCGCCAGTACCACTCAACTTTAAGTTCGCATTGGCAGCAGGCGCGGCCATGCTTATCGCGTTTTCTGGAACTTCAAACTCAATGTTGTCGTCAGGAAGATCCGGTGGTGGAGTCTCGGGATCTTCGGGTTTTTCAATTTGAGTCTGCTTGACGTTTTCAGTCAAATCACGATCGACTTGAACGAATTCAGGAATCTTAATCGCTTCCTTTTCATCCAAATCTTTGTTGCCCGAGTCGATTAACTTATACATTAATATGATCAATGCAAAAGTAACTAGGACCCCAAGTGCAGCAGATATAGCAACTCTGATAACGGCCATACTTATTAACTCAGTCTTGTTCTACTGAAATTGCCACCGGGCGGATCCCAATGTCTGTTGCGACATCAGCGACTTTGGCGACGACTTCAATATTCGATTCATTGTCGGCTTGGATAACCATGCCGCCCTTTGGGTTTTCGTTGTAAAGTCTGCTTAAATTAATCTTTAAGGCAGTTACTTCAACACGCTTCTTATCGATCCAGATTTCATTGTTTTCAGTAACAGCTACCAATATACCCACTTTTTTGTAGGGATCTGCCGTTTCAGCGTAAACTTTATTGATGTCTACGCCCGGCAACTTGATAAACGATGCGGTAACAATGAAAAAGATCAGCATGATAAAAACCACGTCTAGCATTGGCGTGAGGTCAATAGCCTCGCCCTGCGGTTGTGATCTGTTTGTTCTATTGCGCATAGTGTTCTCTCACAGAGACAAATCTCCGATCAGTTACAGTTAGTGGTCCATAGTCAGGTGATCTTCCAGAAGATGCTTCTCTCTCTCGGCTGAGCGTTCGACATAGGTCATGCCAAACACGCCTGAAAGGGCGGCAACCATGCCCGACATTGTCGGTACAGTTGCCTGAGAAACACCGCCGGCCATCGCCTTCGCGTCGCCACCACCGGTAAATGCCATAACGTCAAACACGACGATCATGCCTGTCACTGTACCTAGCAAACCAAACAGCGGCGCTAGCGCGACCAATGTTTTGATCATCATGAGGTTGTTGTCGATTTTGACACTCACTTCAGAGATCAATTTCTCGCGAATCTGGTGGGCGCGCTTCGACGTTCTCTCAGATCGCGCCTCCCAAACATCGAGTGCAGCTTGAACATCGTTGCTGACGCTAGATTTGAGATACCACATGCGCTCAAAGAGGAGAGTCCACATTACGAACAGCAGGACAACAATCGCCCAAAGGACTGTGCCGCCTGAATCCATAAACTTTCCAACTTCTGCAAGAGTATCAACAAAGAACATGTCAGTGACCCTCTACTGAACCAGCAACAATGCCCGCACTCTGCTCTTCGAGAACATGAAGAACGTTCTGCGCTTTGCCATTGATCAGTGTGTGCATTAACACGGTAGGAATAGCCACTACCAGACCCTGTACTGTGGTGATAAGCGCTTGTGAGATACCGCCGGCCATGGCCTTAGGATCGCCTGCACCAAACAGTGTAATCATCTGGAAGGTGATAATCATACCGGTCACTGTACCCAACAGACCTAACAGCGGGGCAACCATGGCGATAATCTTCAACAGACTGAGACCAGACTCAATGGCGGGACGCTCTTTGAGAACGGCTTCATGCAGCTTCAGCTCGAGCGACTCTGGATCAAGTCCAGGATTTGCTTTTGCTACAGCAAGTACACGACCCAATGGGTTATCAAGAGTAGATGAAGCTGGATTCTTGAGCTGTGATGCAACTTTTGATGACATTCCCTGGAGCACGATAAAGCGCCAGATTGCCAGAAGGATCGCAACAAAGAATACGCCTGTGATCACGTAACCAACGATACCACCAAACTGCCAGCGCTCGTAAAGAGTCGGAGCGTTGATAAGGGCGCGGAGTAACCCGCCACCCAGCGGACCTGTTGGGTCGAGACCTACTTTAGTAAAGCCGTCTGTGGCTGCTTGTAAATCGGCAGCGCTGCCTTGGTGATCTGATGGCTGACGCGCAAGCTCAGATACAAGACCGTTTTCTGGGCTGTACTCAAGGTAAGTGCCATTGGCGACTAAGTTGTAGGTACCGATACGCACAACTTCCATCTCTGCCTGCTCGCCGTTAGCCAGCAAAACATTGCGGTTGAAACGAACCACACGGCCACTTTCAATCATTTCGCGCTGCTGCTCGTACCACAGCTTTTCGATATCAGTGATAGACGGTAGGCGCGTGTCGCTGCTCATTTTGGCAATAAGTTCGTCGAGGAACTCTGTACGGCCAGGGATCTGAGCACTGACAACTGACTGCGTCAGGTTGGCGCGGATATCGCCCGCTGCACCAGTCAAATGACCGAACAGCTCCTTCAGTGAGCCGAGACGCTTGTCACGCTGCTCACGCAGTGCGGTTAGCTTGAGCTCGTTGTCGCGAATATTTTGCTCGAGACGGTCAGAGCGACGCTCTTCAGCAGTCTTACTGTTTTTAGCGTTGGTCAACTCTGTCGCTTGCTGACGCTGATCACGCTTAAAGGCTGCTTCGCGGTCGCGGTACTCTTTTGATTCTGCAATCTTTGAGCTTTGGATCATGTCCAACAACTCAGAAAGACTCTTTGCGTCCTGTGCCATGGCTGGCATGCTCATCGCTGCAGCAGCTATAAAAGCGGCACAAACTTTAACGAATTTCATATTCATTGTGCTGACTCCGGTGCATTGATTGGCATTTCCATAACATCCTGCGGAGACAATTTCTTGGCTATGCGGATGCCCTGATCGACGGGACGACGGTACTCAGAGCCGAGTGTCTCCCAAGATTTAGTCGCCTTGTTCCAAGCGCCTGTCTGTGATTTATCTTTTGTTTGATACATCAAAGCAACACGGCCAACACGCAACACGTCAACTTCTACTTCGGTACCATCACCGTTGATATCAATCAGATCACGGTAATTTTCGATAGTTAGGCTGTACTCAGACTCAATATCGTAAAGCTCTAAAATCTGACGAAACTTTTCAGCGGCAGAAAACTTAGCGCTATCGAGATTAGAGAATAGACGCTCAACCGCTTCTTCACGCATATCTCTCTTGAATGGAACGTCGAGCGCAACAAACTCTTGCAGTCCTTTGAGCATGTTTTCCATCAATGGCGAAATACCTCGCTCAATGACAGTTGCGTTCTCAATTGACTCAACAAGTTCGTCCATCATCTGCTGCTGGCTGGCAATTTGACGCTCTAACTGAGAGTTGTAAACGCGCAGACTTTCAATCTGCTTGTTAACTTGCTTGAACTCTTGCAGCAGAACATCTGTTTGATCAGCGATGCGATCAACACTTGTTTGCGCGGATTTTGCGGCTTGGACCTTTACGGCGCCGGCTTTTAGCACATCACTTACTTCTGTAGCCTGAACTGCAACAGCAGTTAAGCCACCGGTAAGTACGGCAAATAGCGCCAGTGCTTTTAGTGGTTGCTTTTTCATAGTTCCCTCAACTTGGGTCTATCGGATTGGTGATCTTTTCATGTTAGAGCAGCAAGTAAAAACTCACCCACTACGCTGACATAATATTTTGGTTGGTCTTTGTAACAGGCCGTCGACCAAGAATCAATTTGGCGCGACGAAATGGTCCTTGAGAAACCAACATTTTTTTATTTTGTTACCTAACGTAACAACTCGTCAGATTCACGCTCGAGGATTATAAATCGGTAGGGGTGAGTATCGGTTACCTCTGGAATTTTCTCTCCGACCTGACGCCACTGCTGCCGATCAAAGGCGGGGAAAAAGGCGTCGCCCTCAACATCTGCCTGCACTTCAGTCAAATAGAGGCGGTCTGCTGAAGGGAGCGTCATGGCATAGATCTGCTCTCCGCCAATCACCATTACTTCATCAAGCTGAGCGTGGGCGCAGGCTAGTCGCGCGAGGGTCATGGCCTGAAGCAATGTGTGCGCAACCTGGACACCCTCGGCCTTCCACGCTAGATCACGGGTAATAACAATATTGGTGCGCCCAGGAAGTGGACGCCCAATTGATTCGTAAGTCTTGCGCCCCATAACCAACGGCTTGCCCATGGTCACAGATTTAAAATACTTAAGGTCTTCAGGCAGATGCCAAGGCAGTCGGTTTTCAATACCAATAACACCATTGCGGCTAACGGCAACAATTAGGGACATTTTTATCGGGCTAGCGGCACTCATTACACGGCCACCGGCGCTGAGATTGCGTCATGGGACTGGTAACCAATCAACTCGAAATCGTCGTAGACAAAATCAAAGAGATTTGTCACGGCGGGATTAATCGCCAGTGTTGGTAAGGGGAACGTTGTTCGAGACAGTTGCTCTTCAACTTGGTCCATATGATTGCTGTAGAGGTGGGCATCGCCAAAGGTGTGGACAAAATCACCCGGCTTTAAACCTGTGACCTGGGCAATCATGAGGGTGAGAAGAGCATAAGAAGCGATATTGAACGGCACTCCCAGAAACACGTCAGCGCTGCGCTGATACAGCTGACAGGAGAGCCGACCTTCGGTTACGTAAAATTGAAACAGGCTGTGGCAGGGCGGCAGCCCTGACTTAACCATCACCGGAATGTCTTTTGGATTCCACGCAGAGACAATCAGCCGACGGGAATCGGGATTGCTTTTAATATCCTCAACCACCTGCGCCAGCTGATCAACACCTTCGAAGTTTCGCCACTGGTGGCCATAGACAGGCCCAAGATCACCAAACTCCTTGGCGAAATCGGCATCGTCTTTGATGCGCTGAATAAACTCTTTCATCTTCACCTTCCACGCCGGCGAATACATAGGATATAGCGCTTCTTGGCCAGTGCTGCGCAACCAGCTTTGATAGGGCCAATCGTTCCAAATACCAACGCCGTTCTCAACGAGGTAGCGAATATTCGTGTCGCCGCGAATAAACCACAACAACTCGTGCAGTATCGATTTCAGATGAACTTTTTTGCTTGTCACAAGGGGAAATCCCTCGCTTAGATCAAAGCGCATTTGATAGCCAAATATGCTCTTGGTCCCCGTTCCTGTGCGGTCTTCTTTTAGCACGCCGTTGTCACGAATATGTCTTATAAGATCTAAATACTGCTTCATAAAATGTGCTTCATCAGTAATAGGTGTGCTGAGTCGAAAAAGGTTACGCGCTGCGGCCAAGCGCTCGGGCCAGCGTCTTGCGCATAAACCAGAGCCCAACAAGTATCATAGGAATACAGAGAGTCTGCCCTCGAGTCATCCAGCCAAGAACCTCAAATAGCGGCGACTGATCACTAAACTGGGGGTCGGGTTGACGCACAAACTCCACAGAAAAGCGGAAAATACCATAGAGAATTAAGAACAATCCAGCCACTTGGCCGGGCAGCCTAGGGCGTCGAGCAAACCATGTTAACACCACAAAAAGCACTAAGCCCTCGAGCAGCGCTTCGTAAAGCTGCGAGGGATGGCGAGCCAGTTGGGCTGGGTCAGCGGGGAACAACATACCCCATGAAACATCCGTTGGCCGCCCCCACAGCTCTTGACCAATGAAGTTACCAAGGCGACCAAAGAACAGTCCACTCGGTACCAGTGGCGCGACAAAGTCCGCTACTGACAAAAACGCGAGATTGTATTTTCGGGCGAATAGGAACAGCGCCAAGGCGACGCCGAGAAGTCCACCGTGGAATGACATACCACCTTCCCAAATACGCAGTATCATCGCCGGATCTGCAAGCCACTTGTCGGCACTGTAGAACATCATATAGCCAAAACGCCCGCCGAGAATCACCCCCCAAGCGCCGTAAACAATAAGATCCTCTACCTGACTCTGTTTAATGGGCGACCATGGTCTCTGACTATTGCGCGAAGCAATAAACCACGCAAAGGCAAATGCTAGGAGGTACATAATACCGTACCAGTGAATTTGCAAAGGCCCAAACTCATGGCCCGCGACAGTAAAGGGGCCTATGGCGAGGGCGACAGGATCAATGGCTGGATAGAGTAACATCGGCTTTCTCGACAGTGAATTTTGGACAGATCATAACTTTTTATGCCTTGAGCTACCATGCAGGGTGACGAATAAATCAATAAAAAGCTACACTGCGCCGCATGTGTCTTCTCGCCTTTGCTTACAACTCCCACGCCGATACGCCTTTGGTCGTCTGCTCTAACCGCGACGAGTTTTATCAGCGCCCCACACTGCCCATGCACTGGTGGCCGGAGACGTCTATTCTTGCCGGCAGAGATGAGCAGGCTGGGGGCACGTGGCTGGGGCTGTCGCGGAGCGGGCGTTTTGCCGCTGTGACCAATTTTAGAGATCTCAGACATCCGACCTTTGATGGTGAAAAGCCTCTTTCCCGCGGGCACCTTGTCAGTGACTTTCTCGGCGCAGATAACAACGCGCGCGAATGGTCGCAATCGATTAATCACGAAATGGACAACTACGGCGGCTTCAATTTATTGATTTTTGATGGTCGCGAGCTGCTCTACATCAACAATTACACTAAGCAGACCACTCCTTTGGCAGCCGGTGTTTATGCGCTGAGCAATCATTTACTCGACTCACCCTGGCCGAAGGTAGATTACGCGCGAACTCAACTGCGCAGCGCACTGCAAACGGCTGAGTCAGGGAGCTGGGATATGCAAAATCTCGCCAGTCTGTTGTCTCGGCAAACACCCTATCCAGATGACCAACTGCCCAGCACAGGGGTTCCGCCGGAATGGGAGCGACTGTTGTCGTCACCGATGATCAGCGCCGAGGGCTACGGAACACGGGCATCAACTGCCGTGGTCATTAGCGCATCTGGGAAAATCGCGGTTGCAGAGAAAAGCCATCAGCCCGGTGGCGATAGCCACTGCGAGGTTTTTACGTTTTAGCCGAAGCGCTTGATGTGGAAGCAGGTAGACCCGGACGATAGAGCTTTGATAGCGCGGGACGATTTAGCGCATCCGACAAAAACTGCGTCACAGCATCGGCATCGGACATGCGCAGCGCGCGCTTCGCCAAATTCTTCGCTTCTTCTTTTGTCACTTGATTCAGCATTGACTTCACCTTCAGCAAGCTGTTGGCACTCATGGACAAATGCTCGTAGCCAAGCCCTAGCAACGTCACCGCGCCAAGGGGATCGCCCGCCATCTCACCACACACGCTCACCTCACAGTGAACCGCAGCCGCCTGCTCCTGAATTGACTTCAGCGCACGCAACACCGCTGGATGCAATGTATTGTAGAGATTGGCCACCCGGGGGTTGTTGCGGTCGACAGCCAGTAAATATTGCGTCAAATCGTTGGTTCCAACCGAGAGAAAATCGACGCAACGGCCAAACTCTTTCACTTGATAAACCGCCGCCGGCACCTCGATCATGGCCCCGACCTCTGGTCTTTGAATATTGTATCCCTCCTCTTGGGACAACTCCCCATAGGCGCGCTGAATAAGCTCTAAAGCACGCTCCAGCTCCGCCATGCTGCTGATCATCGGCAGCATAATGCGCAAGTTGTTCAACCCTTCACTGGCGCGGAGCATTGCCCGAATCTGGGTGAGAAATATCTCTGGATGATCGAGGGAGATACGAATGCCGCGCCACCCCAAAAACGGATTTTCTTCTTCAATTGGGAAATAGGGCAGGGCTTTATCACCACCAATATCCAGTGTTCTCATGGTCACAAATTGCGGGGCAAAGGCCTGCAGCTGCTCGCGATAAATAGCTGTCTGCTGGCTTTCTGTCGGGAAGCTGGTGCGCATAAAAAACGGGATTTCAGTGCGGTACAAGCCAACCCCTTCAGCACTGGCTTTCAGTGCAGCGGCGATATCTTGGCGCAGACCAGTGTTCACCCACAGGGAAACGGGAAAACCGTCTGGGGTCACACAGGGAACATCGCGGAGCTTTTCGAGATCTTTCAGCAGCAATTTTTCTTCGCGTTGACGCTGAATATACGTGCGACGCATGGTTCGGCTGGGGCGACTGATAACATCACCACTAAAGCCATCAACAATAATCTCATGACCCTCAACCTCACCCCAGGGGAGATCGACGGCGCCCATAATGGTCGGCACGCCGAGCGCGCGCCCGACAATCGCCATATGGGAGTTGCTTGAACCGCGAACCGAGACAATGCCCACCAGCCGCTCAACTGGGATATCAGCTAGAGCCGACGCGGAGAGATCTTCACCAACAAGAATAATGCGGCGCGGCAACGGTAGATTCTTTTTTTGACCGTCTTGCAGATAGCTCAGCACGCGACGGCCAAGGTCGTTGATATCCGCCGCCCGCTCCCGCAGGTAGGGGTCCTCCATCTTGCGAAAAGCGCGCACATGCTGGAGCACAACAGAACTCCACGCACTTTGCGCCGCTTTTCCCTGCAATATAGCCTCAATCACTTCGCCGCCAAGAGAGCGGTCATCCAGCAGTCGAATATAAACTTCGAAAAGCGCAAACTCATCCGTGCTCAGCTTACCTTCGAGGCCACTGCCAAGGCTGCGCATATCTTTTTTAACTGACTCCAGCGCAAATCTGAACATTTCAATTTCTGCAGGGATATCCGTGACAAAACGCTCCGGAACCGACGCCAAATCTGCACTCGACGACACCAAGACTGCGCGCCCAATGCCCACCCCGGGGGAGCTGGGAATTCCGTGGAAAACCGCTTCGCGAGTTTTGCCCCGTCCCACAGAAGCCAACTGGCGCAGGGCACCTGTAGCTTCAGCATGGGCGATCGCGCCAGACAACTGGGCACAGACGGTGACCACAAATGCCTCTTCCTTCGCCTTAAATTTGCGCCGCGTCTCTTGCTGCAAGACAAGAACACCCAGCACTTTGCGATGATGAATAATCGGGACACCCAAAAACGAGTGGAAAGGACTTTCACCCGTCTCTTCGAAATAGGCGTAATTGGGGTGTTTGTCGGCATTCTCTAAGTTGAGCGGCTCTTCACGCGCGGCGACCAAGCCCACCAGACCCTCGCGCATGGCAAGGCGCACCTTGCCGATCGATTCACTGCGCAGCCCCTCGGTAGCCATCAGCACATAGCGCTGATCAGCCTCATCAAACAGGTAGACCGAGCAAACACCCGCCTGCATCGCGGAGCGCACTTCGCGAACAATAATCGTCAGAACCTCCGGAAGACTGCGGGCGCTGTTTACTTCCTGGACGATATTGCGCAGTGAAGCCAGCATGTTTAAAGAGCCTGCGTCGGAAGCGAGGCTTGGAAGCGCGCATTGAGTGGGGAAAACTCGTGAAGCGCATTGCGATAGACGCTGCGCTTAAAAGAAATAACAGAGTGCACTGGATACCAGTAATTAACCCACTGCCAATGATCAAACTCAGGCGTGCCGCTGGTGTCGAATCTCACCTTTGCAGGATCGCAGGTCATCTCCAAGAAAAACCAGCGCTGCTTTTGGCCAATACACAGGGGCTTAGAGTGTTTGCGCTGCATTTGCAGTGGTATATGGTAGCGCAGCCATTTTTTTGAGCGCTGGACAATTTTCACATCGTCCGACTCTAGACCCACCTCTTCATAAAGCTCTCTATAAAGTGCGTCTTCGGCGCTTTCACCGGGATCAATTCCGCCCTGCGGAAACTGCCACGCATTTTGGCCGAGCCGTTTTGCCCAAAATAGGTGACCTTTGCCATCGCCTATCACAATAGCAACATTAGAGCGAAAACCGTCCTTATCTACCAAAATGGATCTACCTTTTCATCATGCATGAGTGCGAGGCCATTGTTCCATAGTCTCGCAGGTTGGGCAATTTTCTCTTGAGACCGAGACCGCCGGTGGTTATCCTCTTGCCTCTTCAAACGCAACGGACAAATGCGCCATGGCTCTCGCTATTTTCGACCTCGACAACACCCTAATCGCTGGTGACAGCGATCACAGTTGGGGGCAATTCTTGGTCTCAGAAAAGCGCGTCGACGCAGAGCAGTTTGAGCAGATCAATGATCGATTCTACGCTGATTATGTCGCTGGTAACTTAGATATTTTTGCTTACCTCGCGTTTTCACTGCGACCGCTGACAGAAATTCCTGCGCCGGAGCTGGAACAACTGCACAGAAAATTTATGCAAACAGTCATCACCCCGCTGCAACTGCCTAAAGCCCATGCGTTGCTGCAAAAACATCGCGATGCCGGTGACCGACTGTTGATTATCAGCGCCACCAATCGCTTTGTGATTGAGCCCATTTGCCAAAGCCTTGGCGTGACCGAACTGTTGGCCAGCGAGCCGGAAAAAGTGAATGGTCGCTACACCGGCAAGGTGTTCGGTACCCCCACCTACCAACAGGGCAAAGTCATACGCCTGCAAGAATGGTTAGCAGCCGAGAAAGAGAGTCTCGAGGGCAGTTGGTTTTACAGCGACTCGATCAACGACTTGCCGTTGCTCTTAGAAGTCGACAATCCAGTGGCGGTTGATCCCTGCGAGAAGTTAAAACGAGAAGCAACAGAGCGACAGTGGCCGATTATTTCTCTGCGCAATAGTTAGTCACTATCGCCAACTGGCTCAAAACGCGCAAAGAAAAACCCCGCGACAGGCGCGGGGCTTAGCATTCCAGTAACCGTGGAGAAAACCTTACTCTTCAATCGAGGCTGCGTAAGTGTCTGCATCCATCAAATCGTCCAGATTCTCACCATCGGCTGGCATAACTCGGAACAACCAACCGTCGGCATAGGGTGAGCTGTTGACGGTTTCTGGCTCGTCTTCAAGCGCTGGGTTTACCTCAACCACTTCACCGGTGATCGGCGAATAAATATCTGACGCCGCTTTTACCGACTCTATCACCGCAACTTCAGCACCTGCATGAACCTGTGCGCCCACCTCGGGCAACTCGATATACACGATATCGCCAAGAGCGTCTTGCGCATGATCGGTAATACCGATAAGTACGCTGCCGTCACTCTCCAATCTCGCCCATTCGTGACTGCTGGCGTATTTAAACTCTGCTGGGAATTCGCTCATTACTTCTCTCCTATCTCTCACTCATACCGTCATTAAGATTCTGAACCCGGCGGGTCATCCATCCAAGCTTCGGCATTCTACTGATGAACCGCAAGAAAGATAAAGTAATTTTCGAGAAGTCGTGACCATCTCGGCCAAATCTGTAAAATACCCGCCATCGAAACATCCGCTTTTACTTTACTGCCAACCACTAGGAAGCCATTAATGCTACCCAAACGACTCAGCCACAATTTTCTTTTTTCGGCGCTCGGCCTCGCCCTCTCTGCCATGGCGTCAGCCGATCAACTGGTTCTCACCAACGGCGACACCCTCAGCGGCGAACTCCAAGAGCAGACAGATACCTATGTGATTTGGCAGTCTGACAATTTCGGCGCGCTCAAAATTGCCGCGAAAAGAATTGCAACAATCAACGGCCTGTCACTAAACGCAAACAAAGCACCTGTCTTCAGAAATACCTATAAAGGCGGCCTGTCCTTTACTGGCGGTTTTGCCAGCGGCAACCAAAAGCGTGAAGACTGGGACTTGGAGAGCAATGTTGAGTGGCGCGAAGGTGATTTTCGCCACAGCTCAGACGTCAATTTCGAAAGCCACAGCCTCGCAGGCTCTGAGCCCAAAGAAGAATTTGCATTGGGCCACTCGGTAGACTGGTTTTTCCAAGAAAAATGGTACCTCAGCAATGGTGTAGCTTGGGGGGGTGACGACGACCGGTCCGTCGATCATTTCTACTCTGTTGGCTCAGCTATCGGTCGCCAGTTCTGGGATACGCCAGCGAAGTCGCTCTCGGCCGAGACCGGTCTGGTGTGGATCAGCGAGTCCTTGAACGACCAAACAAAAGACCAGCGCTTAACCTGGAGCTGGGCCGCAGACTATCGCCGCAACCTAATGCACAGAATGGAGCTGTTCCACACTCACAAGGTACTTATTGCCTTGACCGATTTTGAAGACACGGAGCTGCGCGCCAACTTGGGCTTAAGAGTGCCTGTGGTTGAAAATTTATTCACTGAAATCAAACTTGAATGGATTTTTGACAACCAACCCGCTGACGGCAAGAAGCCCACCGACACCCAGCTGTCTATTGGCGTGAACTACGGCTGGTAAAGGTTCGAACTCAACGCATAAGCGCAATCGGCGGCTCGTTCAGGGCTGCCAGTTGTTCGCGCAGTTCCAGAATATGGTCGCTCCAGTAGCGCGGCGAGTTAAACCAGGAAAAGGCGCGCGGAAAAGCTGGATCGGACCAGCGTTTAGCAATCCAAGCACTATGATGCATGATACGCAGCGTGCGCATCACCTCAATCAGTTGCAACTCCCGCAGATCGAAATCATAAAATTCGCTGTACCCTTCAACAATTTCAGCCATCTGCGCAGTCTGCTCAAAACGATCACCGGACAACAACATCCATAAATCCTGAATCGCAGGGGCCATGCGCGCATCATCAAAATCGACAAAGTGTGGGTTATCGTCGCGCCATAAAATATTGCCCGAGTGGCAATCACCATGTACGCGTATGCGCTTGATCGGGCCATAATCCGCCAAAATCTGATCAATTTTTTTCAAAATATCCAATGCCAAGCTGTCGTACGCCAAGCGCAGACCATCTGGCATAAAACCGTCGCTGATCAGCTTAAAGGAATCCCAACCAAACGCCTGGCTGTCTAGCTGCGGCCGATACTTGAAAGGCCGCGCCGCGCCAATGCCGTGAATTCGTCCCATCAGTCGGCCGAGAATAAATAAATTATCGAGATTATCGAGTTCTGGGGCATGACCGCCGCGGCGCTCATAGAGCGCAAAACTAAAACCATCGTAGCTGTTCAAACTTGCACCATCGGCGCTGACCCAGGGCGCGACAACAGGCAATTCCTGTTCAAGCAAATCGAAACAGAAAGCGTGCTCCTCCAAAATCTGTTCACGGCTCCAGCGCTCAGGACGATAGAACTTGACGATCATGGGCGTCTTTTCCTCGATGCCAATTTGGTAGACCCGATTTTCATAGCTGTTCAGCGCCAACAAGCGGCCATCACTAACAAAGCCTAAACTTTCTACGGCATCTATCAGAAGGTCAGGGGACAACCGATCAAAGGGGTGATTTTCAGATTCAGACATCGAGGGCAACCGGCTTGTGGAGTAGCCCCAGTTTACACGGGCCGACGGACGTTACCTAGGAGACTGTAGATGTTGGTGAAGAGATTAATCGGGGGTTACTTTAGAGCGCAGGGACTTCTGCTTGCCATGCTGAGTTTTCTTGTCCATTCGCTTAATTTGCGAGCCCCAAGTGGGCTTTGTTGGTCTGCGTGGTTTCGGTGTGTAGGTCACCTGTCGCAACAGCTGCTGCAATCGCTGCAGCGCATCTGTGCGATTTTTTTCTTGGCTGCGCGATGTTTGGGCTTTGATAATCACTACGCCATCTTTTGAAATGCGCTGATCACCCAACTGCAACAGTCGCTGCTTGATCGTATCAGGCAGCGAAGAGCTGCTTATATCAAAACGCAGATGGATCGCAGAAGAGACTTTGTTGACGTTTTGCCCGCCAGGGCCTTGAGAGCGAACCGCGGTTAGTTCAATTTCGCTCTCCGGAATAGAGACCGCCGCTGAGATAAATACCACCCGTCAGGCCTCGACAAATTCAAAGCGAGGAACCGTTTTACCTCCAACCTCGACCGTTTCCAAAAACATCGCCAAAGGCCGAACCCAAAGTCCAAAATCGCCATACAGCGTTTTGTAAACCACCAGTTTCTCATCTGTTTCGCTGTGCTGAGCCACACCCACAACTTCGTAAAGACTGCCTTTGTAATGCCTGTAAATACCGTTCTCAACGCTCATATCAATCCCTGCTGACAATCACAGACTGACTTATCACCTTGCCGAGCGAGACCGTCAAGTGATCACCCGCCGCCAGCGGGCCCACTCCAGCGGGAGTTCCTGTGAGCAAAACATCCCCGGGCAAGAGGGTGAAAAACTGGCTGATATAAACAAGCAAGGGGATCACGTGGGTAAGCATATCAGTCGTGTGGCCGTCCTGTTTCAACACACTATTTTGGTGCAGCTGAATGGTTTGGTTCTGGAGATCGCCGACACGCACTGGCGAGACAAAGGGCGAGATCGGACAAGCGCCGTCGAAGGCTTTGGCCTTCTCCCACGGCAAGCTTTTCTCTTTTAACTGCGTCTGCAGATCGCGCAAGGTCAAATCTAGCGCGACGCCAACGCCAACAACCGCGGCTTCAGCTTGCAGGGCGTCACACTGCTGCAACCTGTCTCCAATCAATATCGCCATCTCGGTTTCAAAGTGGCACGCGCCAAAACGCTGAGGAATTGAAATCGTCGAGCCCAAGCCGACAAGGGCCGTGCTCGGTTTGATAAACAATACTGGCTCGGTGGGAATGGGGTTGTTTAACTCTTTGGCGTGCTCTGCGTAATTGCGTCCAACACAGACAACTTTGCCCACTGGCAGCGCGCTGGATTGCCCATCAATACTATGGTGGTAACTGGTCATGCTGTTCCTTGATGTTTTACGAATCAATCGCCCGAAGTGGCGCTGTTTTTAGTTGATTTGAATAGGTAGGTTGTCGCTCAGTCGCAACGCGCCCTTCACAATGCGATATATCACCCAGATCGTCAGAATCATCCAAGCGACACCGCCCAGCATCAATAGCCAGAGCACCAGACCGACAACCCACCAAAGTAGTGCATACCAAAATGTCGTGATCTGCCAGCGAAAATGGCTCTCCAGCCAGGTGCCTCTGACAGAGTCGAGTTTGAGGTAATTCACCATCGCGCCGACAACCCAAGTCAAACCACCGGTCACCAGTCCCAAACCCTGCAAAATATAAACCAGCATCACGAGCTTGCGGTCGTTGGGCGCAGGCTCAAGACTAAAACTTTCTAGAGGATTATCGTTCATGATAACTCGTCAAATACCTTTCCCGGATTCAAAATACCGTTCGCATCGAACGCACGCTTTATACTTCGCATCATCGCCATCTCTTCCGCGGAGCGCGAGTAGTGTAAGTAATCTTTTTTCAGCAGGCCAACGCCGTGCTCGGCCGAAACACTGCCTTCGTACTTAGCTAAAAGCTGACCAATCTCGCTGCTGACATTGACACACTTGGCGTGAAATTGAGCCACTTCAAGGGTCTCAGGTTTAAGAATGTTGAGGTGCAAGTTGCCATCGCCAATATGACCGTACCAGACCACCTCAAAATCGGGATACTGGCGCGCCACCAACTCGTCGACCTCGCGAAGAAATTCAGGCATGCGCGAAACACGCACAGAGATATCATTTTTATAGGGCTTCCAGTGCCACAATGTTTCCGAGATATCTTCACGAAGCTTCCACAGATTGCTCGCTTGACTCAGACTCTGGCTCAACACACCGTCCAACACCCAGCCGCTTTCGACGCAGGTCTCAAAGATCGCCATGGCCTGCTCCAACACCGCTTCGCTGCTGTTTTCAAACTCTAGCAGGGCATAAAAGGGCGCCTCTGTCTCAAAGGGCTTTGGGTGGCCGCGGTGGGCAGTCACTTTTTCCAGCGCCTGCTGCGAGAAAAACTCAAACGCACTGAGATCGATGTCGGTGGAGAAACACCGCAACACATCCATAATGGCTGGGAAATCTGCCACACCCAACACCATGACAGACGACTCCAGCGGTGGGCGCGTCAACTGAATAGTCGCTTCACAAATAAGCCCCAACGTGCCCTCAGAGCCGATAAACAAGTGCCGCAAGTCGTAGCCAGTGTTGTTTTTTGCCAGCCCTTTGTTTAATTCAAGAACGTCGCCATTGCCCGTCACCACTTTCAAACCGGCCACCCAATTGCGGGTCATGCCATACTTAATCACTTTGATGCCGCCGGCATTGGTGGCGATATTACCGCCGATCTGACTCGAACCTGTTGAGGCAAAATCAACAGGATAAAAAAGGCCCTGCTGTTCGGCGAAATCTTGAAGTTGCGCCGTGATCATCCCCGCACCAACGGTCACCGTTCGGTCCATAGGGTTAAAATCTAAAACACTGTTAAGCCTGTCCATCGCCACGACTAACTCGCCGTCCTTTGCCACAGCGCCACCGCTCAAGCCAGTCCGGCCACCCGATGGAACTACTGCTAAATTGTGCTCGTTGGCCAACCTAACAATGGCCTGCACCTCGGCGACCGAACCGGGCAGCAGAACGGCGCTGGGGGCGGGCGTCCACAGCGTGGTGCGATCAATACCAAAGCGTTTTAAATCGTCGTCGCCAAGCAGCAAACGTGGCTCACCAACGATCGCAACTAGCTGTTTAATTATGGTTTCAGCCAACATGTTTAAAGTCCTCAGTGCGCCGCTCCATTTGCTCGGCACTTAATCTCTATTTATGCGTGTTATGTTATCATAGGGAACTCAAATGTGAGTGCCGCACCGGAGCTGTTATCAATGTTTAATTTCTCTCTCGAAAAGAAGAAAATCAAAATCTTATTACTCGAAGGTGTTCACCCATCTGCACTGGATGCGTTCAAAGCCGCGGGCTACGAAAATATTGAGTCCTACCCCGCCGCCCTGTCAGAAGCCGAGCTTTTAGAAAAAATCGCCGACGCCCATTTTGTCGGTATTCGCTCCAGAACCCAACTCAACCGCGAATGCTTTGCCGCGGCAAAAAAACTGATATGCGTGGGCTGCTTTTGCATCGGCACCAACCAAGTTGATTTAAAAGCGGCAACCGAACACGGTGTCGTGGTATTCAACGCGCCCTACTCTAATACGCGCAGTGTCGCCGAATTGGTTATCGCTGAAGCAATTATGTTGATGCGCGGCATCCCAGACAAAAATGCCAAGGCACACCGCGGCGAGTGGCTAAAGTCCGCCAGCAACTCATTTGAAGTGCGAGGCAAAACCCTAGGTATTATTGGTTACGGCAACATTGGCAGTCAGGTCAGTGTGCTGGCGGAATCCCTTGGCATGAAAGTTCGCTTTTACGACACGGTTACCAAGCTGCCACTGGGCAATGCTGAACAGGTAAGAGGACTGTCAGCACTGCTAAAAATGAGCGATGTGGTAACCCTGCATGTGCCAGATACCGCTGCAACACGCAACATGATGGGCGCCAAAGAGCTCGGCGCGATGAAAAAAGGCGCCATGCTAATTAATGCCGCGCGGGGACAGGTGGTCGATATTGACGCCCTCTGCGCTCTGCTGGCCAGCAAGCACATCGGCGGCGCTGCCATTGACGTGTTCCCTGTCGAACCAAAATCCAATGACGACGAGTTTGTGTCACCACTGCGGCAGTTTGACAATGTTCTATTGACGCCCCATGTTGGCGGATCAACCCAGGAAGCGCAGGCCAACATTGGCCTTGAAGTCACGGAAAAAATGGTCACCTATAGTGACAACGGCACCTCAACAAGCGCGGTAAACTTCCCTCAGGTAGCACTTCCCCCGCATGCCGATACACATCGCCTGCTGCATATTCACAAAAACACCCCCGGAGTAATGGGCGCCATCAACCTGATATTCTCGGAGTTTAATATCAACGTTGCCGCGCAGTATCTGCAGACAAGTGACAATGTGGGCTATGTGGTCGTCGATGTGGAAGGGGAATTTGGTGATGCAGCGCTCACTGCACTCAAGCAGGTAACAGGGACAATTCGCTGTCGGGTTTTGTTTTAAACGAGAGATTTTCGTTAAAAATCGACTAAAAAGCCTTTATTTTGATTTTTCGGCGCTCAAATGTTAGCAAATAGTTAAAAAAAGCAATACACTTCGCCGCTCTGATTCAACGCAATTTAAACTTTAGTGTTTTGTTGAGCCAGTGATGCCTTTGCAGTAGGCCTGTTATTTCGGTAACGGCCGCGTTATTGCAAAGGGATAGGCTAGCCCCGTTACGAGGCTGGATATATTTTAAACGCCTTAAACGGTATACACATTTATAAGTGAGGTTAGCATGGCCCAGAGAGTTTCTGGAACTGTAAAATGGTTCAACGACAGTAAAGGTTTTGGTTTCATTGAGCAAGAAGGCGGCGGTGACGTGTTTGTTCACCACAGCGCTATTCAAGCTGATGGATTCAAATCATTGAAAGAAGGCCAGTCAGTAACTATGGAAGTTACTCAAGGTCAGAAAGGCGCTCAAGCTGAGAACGTAGTTGCCGACTAATTTATGATTTTGCCTCAGGGCATCATCAGTAAATTGAAAAACCCCGACAAGCGATTGTCGGGGTTTTTTTATGCCCCCCCGCTTTTATTGTTGCTCAAATATTGCGGCTCAAAAGCACTTTAGTCTGTTCCGTTAAAATGCAGGCAAAAAAAATCCCGCCGCGAGGCAGGATCTTTCAGCACCACAGGTCAGCCGATTACTTAATCTTGGCTTCTTTGTAGATCACATGCTTGCGGATAGTGGGATCGTACTTCTTGATCTCCATTTTCTCAGGCATATTGCGCTTGTTCTTGTCTGTAGTATAAAAATGTCCGGTACCTGCACTGGACACTAAGCGAATCTTTTCACGCGCTGACTTAGCCATCAGAAATCTCCTTAGATCTTCTCGCCACGAGCACGAAGGCCGGACAAGACTTGTTCAATACCATTTTTGTCAATGATGCGCATACCTTTAGTGGATACACGAAGCTTAACAAAGCGTTTTTCTGCCTCGACCCAAAAACGGTGGGTGTGGAGGTTTGGCTCAAAGCGACGACGTGTTCTGTTTTTCGCGTGAGATACATTGTTTCCAGTCATAGGGCGCTTGCCGGTGACTTGACATACTCTGGACATTTTTACTGCCTCTGTTTGCAATTGTGCTGACCGAATTGACACCCGTCCAACACGTGAATTCTAAATACTTCGCGCTAAATTACCGCCGCTCCCTCAAAGGGGCGCAATTTATACCAGAAAGGCCAAAGTGAATCAAACGAAATTGGCGTAATCCCACCTATAACAGGCGATAAATTCGTTATGCCTACAATTTACCGCGTTCGGCCAGTGAAACCACCTGTCCACGCCCAATAATAAAGTGATCGAGCAGTCGAATATCCACCAGATCCAATGCCATTTTTAAGCGCCGAGTGATATCAATATCAGCTTGGCTTGGCTCGGCCATACCCGACGGATGATTGTGCGCCACAATGACCGCTGCCGCATTGAGTTTCAGCGCGCGCGCCACAACTTCTCGGGGGTGCACGCTGGCGCTATCAAGGGTGCCGTGAAAAAGTTCATAGGTATCTACGAGCTGGTGCTTGCTGTCGAGGAGTAACACGGCAAACACCTCGCGCTTGTAATCGCGCATCTGTATCGAGAGGTAATCGCTGACTTTTGAGGGGCTGGTAAAAACTGGCTGATCCTCGAGCTGCTCCTGCAAATAGCGCCGAGTCAGCTCTAGTGATGCCTTGAGTTGAACAAATTTAGCCGTGCCGACGCCCTTAGCTTCACAAAAGGTTCCGTGATCGGCACTGAGCAATGCGCCCAACCCACCAAACTGAACCAATAAATTGCGCGCCAAATCGATTGCGGTGATGCCTGGCAGGCCAGTGCGCAAAAAAATGGCTAGGAGTTCCGCATCAGACAGCGCCGACGCGCCCCTTAACATTAGTTTTTCGCGAGGCCGCTCGCTTTCCGGCCAGTTGGCTATAGCCATTGTATGTCCCTATTTTAGTGCTACAGAAGTGTCGTCCATAATGGTATCTTACAGTCTTTAATGGCCGTGTCCGGACGATTAATGAGCACCCTTTCAAACAAACGCATAATTGTTGGCATCACTGGCGGCATCGCCGCATATAAAAGTGCCGAAATTGTCCGACGTCTGCAAGATCACGGCGCTGAAGTCCGCGTTGTGATGACCCCTTCTGCTGAAGAGTTTATCCGCCCACTGACTTTGCAAGCCCTTTCAGGGCATCCCGTTCACACCGGATTGTTAGATCCCGATGCGGAAGCGGGCATGGGCCACATCGAATTAGCCCGCTGGGCCGACTTACTGCTTATCGCACCCGCCACCGCAGACTTTATCGCCAGCATGGCGCAGGGTCGCGGCAACAGCCTGCTTAACGCTGTCTATTTAGCCACGCCGGCGCTCGTGGCTGTGGCCCCTGCGATGAACCAAGGCATGTGGTCCCATCCGGCAACCTGCGACAACATGCAGCTGCTCCAGCAGCGCGACGTTAGAGTGTTTGGACCCGACAGTGGCAGCCAAGCCTGTGGCGATGTTGGCTACGGCCGCATGCAACAGCCGGAGACGATCGTTGAGCAGGTGGCGCACTGTTTTTCCAACAGCCAGCTGTCCGGCGTGAAGGTGGTTATTACCGCGGGGCCGACGCGCGAGGCGATCGACCCGGTGCGCTATATAAGCAATCACAGTTCGGGGAAAATGGGCTACGCGTTAGCCACAGCCGCAATCGAGGCGGGCGCTGACGTCACCCTAATTTCAGGACCGGTTAGCCTTAATCCACCCTCGCGCTGCAAGGTAATTCACGTGACATCCGCCGCCGAAATGCATCAAGCAGCAATGGCAGCATGCGATAACGCTCAGGTATTTATTGCCTCCGCAGCGGTGGCAGACTATCGACCAGTATCGGTTGCCCAGCAAAAAATTAAGAAAAGCGCAGACGTTATGACCTTGGAACTCGAAAAAAACCCTGACATTGTCAGCAGTGTCGCACAGCACTTCAACAACCTTTACGTTGTTGGCTTTGCCGCTGAAACACAGGATGTGGAGCGCTACGCACGCGATAAACTGGAGCGCAAGAAACTGGATGCGATCGTGGCAAACGATGTTTCGCGCGCTGACGTAGGCTTTAACAGTGATGACAACGAGGCTTGGTTAATTACCGCTGAAACCAGCCAAGTATTAAGCAAAAGGAGCAAGACACAACTCGCCAGGGACATTATCGCCAGCGTCGCCAGCGCCATCGGCAAGTAATGCCTCTCTGAGCCCTGAGTTAGTCGGAGTACAGTGACCGTAAAAGAGACCCTATCGCGCATTATCAAAAATCCGTACCTGCTCGGCAGTATTGCTGGAGCGGGCGTTTTGCTTGTTGTCGTCTATCTCTCTATTGAAGACAGGCTATTAGTTGACGCCCGTCAGCAAAGCACTGAGCGCCACTACGGTCTGACCATGAAGATGGCCGCCAATCGCGTCGATGCCTATATTGCTCACCACCAACAGCAGCTCCGCTCGCTGGCGGAAAAGCCGAGCGTGATCGATACCTTTCTAGCTGCCAATCCAAGTGAAATGGACGCCGCTGAACAGCAGATCCGCGCAGAAATCAGCGACGCTGAAACTATCTACTTTATTGATCCTGCCATGAATCGCCATGCGAGCAAGCTTGGCTACGCGGCAAAATATATGCTGCGCCAAGGCGGAATCGATCTGGCAGTTCCGCCACGCGCCATCAAAATCGACAATCAGTGGCACGTGCTGTTCAGCCAAACAGTTCAATTTAACCGTACGCCCATCGGCACGCTCCTTGTCGAGCTGCCTATCGAAGGATTGCGTTACGCCCTCAGCAGTGCCGACAACAACCAGGGGCTGATGCGTTTGCAGCAAGCCAGCGCAGAAGAGCACAGCGCGGTGATTGTTGAACTCGGCGATACGGCAAATCTGTCGTCGAGCCCACACCTAGAGGTTGCGGCGACGGAAAATCCACTGTGGACGCTAACCCTATCGCCATCTGAAGAAGCCGTGCTCGCCATTGAACAATCTCTGCCTCCCTTCAAGCTGTTTTTTGGCGGCTTCGTGGTCAGCATGCTGCTTGTGCTGTATTTCACTGTCAGATACAACTTAAGAGAACGCGCCCCAACAGCTATAGAAGTGCCGGAAACCGGGGAGCTCCAACCGCCTGTGCCCAAAAAGCCGCCTCTGCGTTCGAAGACGGCGAAGACAGTCGCTGCTCAGCCCAAGAGCGTTGATACTGCGTTGCCCCTCGCGCTGAAAAAAGTACAGCCCCCGACGCAAGACACCGACACTCTCGCCATTAGGGAACCCGAAGAAGTGCTCTCGGCGCTGCAACTGCAAATTATGCAGAATATGCAAACGGCTGACGACGGCATCGACAACGTCGATGTCCCTGATGTTGCCTTCCGCGACTACGACATCCGCGGTATCGCAGGTACAGAGATCGATGAAGCCTTTGCCAACCGTTTGGGTAGGGCGCTAGGCACTGTTATGCGCCGAAGCGGCGAGGAGACGGTTTATCTGGCGCGGGATGGCCGACTGAGTTCACCAAAACTCGCCGACGCCATGCAAGCGGGATTGCTCGCCAGTGGCTGCTCGGTGGTTTACCTCGGTGAAATTACAACGCCAGCGCTGAATTTTGCCCTGCACTACGGCGGCAACTCCAGCAGCGGCATAATGGTGACCGCGAGCCATAATCCCGCTATTTACAACGGATTTAAGATTATCATTCAGCAAGAAGTTATCTCCGGGCAACTGCTGCAACTTCTCAAGCCCATGGTGCGCGGCGGCCACTTTGCGCAGGGTGAAGGCACGCTCTCCAGCGCCGACATTATTCCCCGCTATATTAGCCATATCACCGAAACCTGCGTGATTGATGAGACATTTAAGCTCGTCATCGACGGCGCCAACTCTGTGCCGGGACCGATTGCTCTGAAGCTTTTCGACAGCCTAGGGTGCATGACCTTTCCCCTCTATTGCACTGTTGATGGCGCATTTCCAAACCATGAACCCAGCCCTTCCGAGGTGAAAAATCTCGCCGCGCTGCAAGCCAAAGTGCTTGAGCAGGGAGCAGATCTCGGTTTTGCCTTTGATGGCGACGGCGATCGCGTTGTCGTGATCTCAGCTCAGGGAAGAATTGTCTGGCCAGACCAGCTGATGATGATTTTTGCCCGCGATGTTCTTGCGCGCAATCCTGGCTCGGACATTGTTTTCGACGTCAAAAGTAGCAAGCGCCTCGCCGAGCTTATCCGCCAACACTCAGGTCGCCCGGTCATGTGCAAAACCGGGCACGCCCATGTTCGCAAGCAAGTCCACGATAACGACGCACCTCTAGGTGGCGAGTTCAGCGGGCATATTTTCTTCAACGATCGCTGGAAAGGATTCGACGACGGCCTCTATGCCGCGGTGCGACTCTTGGAAATTCTGAGCGCGCTCGAGCAAACTCTCGATCAAGTGATTGATGGGCTGGAAAGCAGCGTGTCCACCCCCGAAATTTTAATACCCGTTAAGGAAGAGGAAAAATTCTCTCTTATGCAAACCTTGGCCACCAACTGTGAATTTGAGCAAGCGCACATCGTTGCCCTGGACGGCTTGCGTGTAGAATACCCTTATGGCTGGGGCCTTATTAGAGCATCCAATACCTCAGCAAACTTGACCTTGCGATTCGAAGCCGACGATGATGACAGCTTGGAAATGATCCAGCTGGCATTCCAGAACGTGCTAAAACCCTATATCAACAACATGGAAGACTATTTCTAATGTCACTAAGCCGCATCGAAGCAGAATCAACCGCCGAGGTAATCTCTCGCGCACTGCCCTATATCCAGCGTTTCTCCGGAAAAACCGTCGTCGTCAAGTACGGCGGCAACGCCATGGTTGATGTTGAACTCAACCAAAGCTTTGCGCGGGATATTGTTTTAATGAAAGCCGTGGGCATCAATCCCGTAGTGGTGCATGGCGGCGGCCCACAGATTGGCGACCTGCTCAATCGACTGTCGATTGAATCAAAATTTGTCGATGGTATGCGAGTCACCGACAGCAAGACCATGGACGTTGTAGAAATGGTCCTCGGCGCCACCGTCAACAAAGAAATCGTCAATATGATCAATGCCGCTGGCGGCAACGCGTTTGGCGTCACCGGCAAAGACGGCCAGCTAATTAAAGCCAAAAAGCTTATCGTGACACACAAGACCCCCGAAATGGCGGCGCCGGAAATTATTGATATTGGCCAGGTGGGCGAAGTGGCTTCAATCAACAAAAGCGTGATCGACATGCTCGTCAACGGCGGCTTTATTCCAGTGATAGCGCCCATCGGCGTGGGCGCGAATGGCGCCTCCTACAACATTAACGCCGACTTAGTGGCAGGCAAGGTTGCCGAAGTGCTCTGCGCCGAAAAGCTGATTTTGCTGACCAATGTCGCTGGCCTGAAAAATAAAGACGGTGAAATTCTCACCGGATTGACCACTGAACGCGTCAACGAACTAATCGCCGACGGCACAATTTACGGCGGTATGTTGCCAAAAATTCGCTGCGCTCTAGAAGCTGTCCAAGCCGGTGTGCGCAGCGCCCATATTATTGATGGACGCGTGGCCCATGCGGTTATGCTGGAAATCTTTACCGACGAAGGCGTTGGCACATTGATCACCAACCAAAAAAATAGCCTTGTGGAGAATGCGTAATGGCAAAACAACCCTCAACGAAAGCCCAAGAGATTCTGCAAGCCCTTGCCCGCATGCTTGAAAAGTCTGGGGGCGGACGCATCACCACGTCGGCGCTGGCAGCTGAGTTAGGCGTCTCAGAAGCCGCACTGTACAGACACTTCCCCAGCAAAACCCGCATGTACGAAGGACTTATTGATTTTATTGAAGAGACTATTTTTGCCCGTGTTCGAGGTATTGTCAGCGATGAGCCAAACGCCATAACCCAGTGCTACAGAATTCTCAGCTTGGTCCTCGCCTTTGCGGAAAAGAACCCCGGCATCACCCGAATCTTAAATGGCGACGCGCTAACAGGCGAAACCGAGCGGTTGCATGATCGAGTTGCCCAGCTGTTTGATCGCCTAGAAGCGCAGCTAAAACAGATCCTTCGCGAAGCAGAAATTCGGGACGGTTTAAAACTGCAAGTGCCGCTGTCGACCGCCGCTAACCTGATGCTGTGCTGTGCCGACGGCAAAATCAGCCAGTATGTGCGCAGTCAATTTAGAACGCCGCCCACCAAAGATTGGCAGGAACAGTGGCAACTACTCACCGCAGCCATGTTTGCCTGAGAATAGAACAGAAAAACCGTCAAAAATGATCAGATCGAGAGACAGGACGTCACTCGACTTTCAACTGCTGAAACCGCTCAATATAACTGTCGTAACGCTTTTCAAGAGTCAACCGCTCTGCCCGCCGCGTCTGCAAAACCTGCAACAACTCGTCTTTACGCTGTGCTATGTGTGCAAGTTGCTCAATCAGCGCAGACGGCACGGTTTTACCGCCCAATTCAATGTCAGAGGCCTGTTTAAACACAGCCTCTTCTCGACCATTGAGCGCGGCTACCGTGCCCTCCAACTGCTCAATGTCGCGAACCAACAACAGCACCTTGCGCTGCTTTAACCCACGAATATCCTCATCACTGCTAAAGCTCGACAACAGATAGTCGTCGTCCTTTTCCGCTTCGGTGAGCTCTGCCGACTCGAAGGTTAATGCCTTGACGCTGCGCAACACCCGACCGGTCTCGCTAACGACATCGTAATCACCTGTAGTCGCTTCCGGCGGCAGCGTATCAGTCGTTACCTGCACCCCCTCCGTGTTTATATAGCGATACCACTCAGCCGCTTGAAGCACTATCCATGGGGTCATCAACACTATGAGCAATATCGTTTTAATCATACGCCGTACTTTTGTCGGTACTCTTCAATAGAAGTAATCAGGGCCGCGCTATCCTGCTGGGTTTTAAGGTAGGCGAGAATATCGCCAATATCCACAATGCTCACCACCGGAATTGCAAACTGCTGCTCGACTTCCTGAATCGCCGACACCTCTGACTTACCTTTCTCTTTGCGATCGAGACCGATAACAACACCCGCAGCAACAGCGCCCGCGTGCTGAACAATTTCCATCACCTCGCGAATGGCAGTACCCGCAGTAATCACATCGTCGATTATCAAGACGCGACCCTCAAGAGGCGCGCCCACCATGCTGCCGCCCTCGCCATGATTCTTGGCCTCTTTTCTATTAAAACAGTATGGCACATCAAGCCCGTGCTCATCTGCCAGCGCGATAGAGGTCGCGGCAGCGAGGGTGATGCCCTTGTAAGCAGGGCCAAACAACACATCAAATTGAATACCCGACGCCACAATCGCCGCTGCGTAACAACGGCCCAATTCCGCCAGAGCGCGTCCCTGGTAAAACTGTCCTGCATTAAAAAAGTACGGCGAAACACGCCCAGACTTGAGCGTAAATTGCCCAAACTTAAGCGCTCCACTGCGCAGGCCGTTTTCAATAAACTGGTGTTTATAACTGAGATCGGTTGTCATATTGTCCTACTTTGCATGGTTGTAATTATTGCTTTTATTTTTTCGGGCGAGCGAGCCTTACTGCGCCAACGCCATCTTCTGTACGCGCACTAAATCAGCAATACCCTGTTTTGCCAGTTTCAACATCGCGCTGAGCTCCTCTTCACTGAAAGGCGCCGCCTCAGCCGTGCCCTGCACTTCAATAAAGCCACCAGCGGCATTCATCACGACATTCATATCGGTTTCAGCGTTAGAGTCTTCAATATAATCGAGATCGACAACCGCCTGTCCCTTGTACATTCCCACCGACACCGAGGCAACCATGGTCAACAGTGGGTCATCAAGAATCGCCTTCTTGCGCTGCAAATGACGAATAGCGTCCACCAGCGCAACACAGGCGCCCGTAATAGACGCAGTGCGTGTACCGCCATCGGCCTGAATCACATCGCAATCAATATTAATCGTATGCTCACCGAGCTTTTTCATATCCACGGCGGCGCGCAGCGACCGGCCGATCAAACGCTGAATCTCCTGAGTGCGACCGCTCTGCTTGCCACGTGCCGCCTCGCGGTCCATGCGCGACCCCGTCGAGCGCGGCAACATGCCGTACTCTGCCGTCACCCAACCCTCGCCCTTGCCGCGCAAAAATCGCGGTACACCCTGCTCAACACTCGCGGTGCAGATAACTTTTGTATTGCCAAATTCGACCAACACAGAACCCTCAGCATGACAGGTGAAGTTGCGCGTAATTTTGACTTGCCTAATTTGTTCAGGACGTCTGCCACTGGGTCGAGACATAATTTTTTCCTATTGGGGGATTTGACAACAATGATTCAAATAAAAATTCGCGCGAATTGTAGCAAATCTAACCATCCCATGGCCGCCTTTGTTACCATAGCGTCAATTAAATTCCCTATTGGAGAACCTATGGCCCGCAGCATGACAGCATTTGCCCGAAACACGATCGATTTTAGTTGGGGTTCGATCACCTGTGAGCTGCGCTCAGTCAACCATCGTTTTCTCGAAACCGGCTTTCGTGTGCCCGACACACTCCGCCAAATCGAGATGCCTTTGCGAGAAATTGCCCGGAAAAAGCTCACTCGCGGCAAAGTCGACTGCTCTCTGCAGCTGGCCTTCAATAATTCCGACGCCAGCATCGAAGCCGACCTGCACCTAGCCAAACGCTACATAGCCATCGCCGAAGAACTTGCCGCGGCATTGAAAAACCCTGCACCCATCTCGCCCCTCGACATTTTGCGCTGGCCCGGTATCTTGAAAGAACAAAATATCGATACCGACGCACTGCTGCAAGCCGCCACCGAAACCTTTGATGCCACCGTCGACCAGCTCCTCGAAGGACGTCAGCGCGAAGGCGACAAACTGGCCGATATGATTGAGCAGCGCCTAACCGGCATTGAAGCGCAAGTCGTTATTGTGCGCGACAACCTCCCGACCATTCTTCAAGACCAGCGACTGCGGCTTCAGCAAAAGCTGAGCGACCTGAAAGAGCAACTCGACAGCGACCGCCTCGAGCAAGAGATGGTCATCATCGCAAACCGCAGCGATGTCGACGAAGAACTGGACCGCTTGCAAGCCCATATCAGCGAAATTCGCCGCGTGCTCAAAAGCAATGACTCTATCGGCCGCCGCCTCGACTTCCTAATGCAAGAGCTCAATCGAGAAGCCAACACCCTCGGCTCGAAATCAATCGCCGGTGTGACGACGCAAGCGTCGGTGGAACTTAAAGTGCTGATTGAGCAGATGCGCGAGCAGATTCAAAATATAGAGTAGATTCCAGTTGAGTCTGCTGATGTCCTGTACATCCATTATTTAATGGCGAGACCTCCATCTCATCAGAGTAGGTGGAAGTCTCATCACTGTCACGGCTCGAAGCTTCGGGGAACGGTCAATCTGACTATCGCGATATCTGGATTTACGCATAGAATACTCCTTGGTTTGATTTTAGAAGAATTTTCTACAAATAACCGTTTAGGATTTGTGGGGGGATTACAGGTTGCCATCGGGGACTAGGTAGCCTGCGGCCACCAGCGCTTTGGCAACGGGACCTGGGCTTAGGCCTTCGGTGGCTTCATGCCAGCCGGTTGGGTAACACAGGTAGAGGGTTTGTGGGCCGCTGGTATCTATCCAACCCGTGCATTGGCGTAGTTGGCTGCTGCAATCAGTTTGTTTGGGTGTTTTGGTGAGTCTTATGGCTTATGTCTTGATATGTCGAGTGTATCGACACACAAAAAACCTTATGTCGAAAAAACAGCGAAAAATCGACACATAAAATTGATATGTCGATCTAATCGACATAAACTGACCCAATAGTTCATTTATGTCGATTTAAACTGGAAATTTAAACATGACCTGGCAAGCAGAGCAGCCTTACAACCAATTACCCACATTGCCGCCAAATCTAGATTCCATAGAAACGAAGGCCGTTCTGAAAGCCTGTATTTCTGCACGCGCTGCTGTAGCAGAATTAAAAAAGGCTGGGGAACTCATACCTAACCAAAGCATGCTAATCAACTTATTGCCTTTGCTGGAAGCAAAAGACAGTTCAGAAATTGAAAATATTGTCACCACTACCGATAAGCTTTTTCAGTATGCGCTAGAAGATAAAGGCGCTGATCATGCAACAAAGGAAGCTTTACGCTACAGAACAGCGTTATATCAAGGCTATATACAGCTTGAAAGAAAGCCACTTTGCACAGCGACTGCCATTGAAGTATGCAGCACGTTAAAGCAGTCCGAAATGGATATTCGTAAAGTGCCGGGGACTTTTATAGGCAACCAGACAACTGGAGAAATTATCTATACCCCGCCTGCTGGAGAAAACGTTATCCGCGACTTGTTAACTAACTGGGAGCGATTTCTTCATGATGACGATGATATAGATCCATTAATAAAGATGGCAGTTGGCCACTATCAATTTGAAGCCTTACATCCATTTTATGACGGAAATGGTCGAACGGGCCGTATTTTAGACGTTTTGTACCTTATTGAATGCGGTCTTTTAACGCTACCTATTTTGTACTTAAGCCGTTTCATCGTTCATAACAAACAAGACTATTACAGCCTGTTGAACCAAGTGACTAAAGATCAGAATTGGGAAAATTGGCTGTTATTTATGCTAAAAGGTATCGAGCAAACTGCAATATGGACCTGTGATAAAATCACAGCGATTAAGGCGCTTTCGGAAAGTACAGCCGATTACATAAAAGCACAGCTACCTAAAATATATAGCTATGAGCTTGTTCAGCTTATTTTCGAACAACCCTACTGCCGTATCAGCAACCTAGTTGAACGTGATATTGCAAAACGCCAAACTGCTTCAACGTATTTAAAGCAGTTAGCGGATATTGGTGTGCTGCAAGAAATCAATTCAGGAAAGGAAAAGTTATTTGTACACCCACGTTTGATGACGTTAATGACAAAAGACAATAATAGTATCAACGCTTTTTGAGCGTGAAAAATATTCTCCAGCCTCCACAAAGTAGGACAGATGGCGAGAGGGATAGATCCAAAACATCGAATAACCATCCGTGATAGCAAAACCTCACGCTCATCCAGTCTCCGGGAGGTAACCGCCAGTGATGATTGCACTCAACCAACCTTGGCGATTACAACTTGTCATGTTCCTGTTGCTGTGTGTGGGCACTGCCCCTAGCCATGCGCTTGGGGAGTATGGTCACCGCTTGGCGAGTAAAATCACCGAAGCGCATCTCAGCCAACCTACACGTGAGGCGCTGCGCGCGATTGCCGGCGACAGTGATCTTGCGGCGCTGGCGCTCTGGGCGGACAAAATTCGCGGGAATCCGGCGTGGTCAAAATCCAAGTATTGGCACTATATCAATGTCGAAGACGGTGAAAGCATCGCCGCCCACAAACATGTTCCCGAGGGCGATATCTTGCTGGCGTTAAATGATGCCCGCAGCCAACTTCAAGACAAGCGCCTGCCGCCGCAACAACGTCGCCAAGCCTTGGCGTTCTTTGTTCACTTTGTGCAAGATCTGCATCAACCTCTGCATGTGGGGCGCGCCGCAGACAGAGGGGGGAATCGCATTAAGATTCGCTGGCTCGGCGAGCGCAAGCAGCGCAATCTGCACTGGGCTTGGGATACCGGCCTCTTGCTAGACGACCGGCTGACCGTTGAACAGCACGCTCAAATCCTCGGTCAACTCTCGCCTCGCCAGATCGCCCTCTGGAAAAAAGGCAGCTTCACCGACTGGGCGAAAGAGTCGATGGCCCTGCGGCCACAGGTGTACGAATTTGGCCCCGCGAAGCAGGGGGCAGTTGTTGTACTTGATCAAGCCTACGCGGATCGCAACCGGCCAATTTTGGAGAAACGTCTCGCAATGTCGGCCATTCGCCTTGCCGACCAATTAAACAGGATTTTTGACCCAGCAGATTGATGCACTTCCATCAGATATGGAAATCCTCTCGAGGGCGGCGAGCACATCTGGAATAATTTTTCCGCTGCTGTAAACTCCGCTACCTAAGCGTCTGTTATCTCGAACAATGGGTTAAACACAATCATGGCCACAGGTATTCTGTTCATAATTTCTGCACCCTCTGGAGCCGGTAAAACCAGTTTGGTCGCCGAACTGCTGAAGCGCAGAGCGCACATTAAAGCCTCTGTTTCCCACACCACACGAGAGCGTCGCCGCGGTGAAGTAGACGGCGTGAATTACCACTTTGTCGACCGTGCAACGTTTATGGCCATGCTCGAGCAGGCGGCATTTCTTGAGCATGCGGAAGTGTTTGGCAATTTTTACGGCACATCCCAACAGTGGGTTGAAGAGACGTTGCGCAACGGTGATGACGTTATTCTTGAAATCGACTGGCAGGGTGCCGCTCAAGTGCGCAAGTTATTTCCCCAGAGCACCAGTATTTTTATTCTTCCCCCCTCCAAGCAAGCCCTGCGCGAGCGCCTCGATAATCGCGCGCAAGACGACCCAGCCGTGATTGAAAAACGTATCGCGGCGGCTACTGACGAAATGAGCCACTATGTTGAAGCTGACTTCCTGGTGGTGAACGATGATTTCGAAACCGCTGTCGAGCAACTCATCGCAATTATTGCCGCACAGAAATGCCGGCTCCCCGTAAGCGGCCAAGAAGATTTAATCGCTGATTTATTGTCGTGACCCCGCGCTTTAGGTAAACTGGGCGGCCCTGCAAGGTTTCATTGCTTTAATCGAATAAATTATTTACCCCGGCGGATATAAAATGGCTCGTATTACTGTAGAAGATTGTTTAGATCACGTTGATAATCGTTTTGAACTGGTTATGGTTGGCTCTAAGCGCGCACGTCAATTAGCGGTAGAGGGGCGTCCCGCCTTAGTCCCAGAAGAAAATGACAAGCCCACCGTAATCGCTCTGCGTGAAATAGCCGCCGGTCTAGTTACTTCAGCGATTCTCCTCAAACCAAAGCCAGACTTTGAGATCATCGAACCAGTCGACGCCTCAGAATATCCAGAAGAGCCTCTTATCTAAGAGGTTTATAACTGTCTAGGGAGAGAGCTATTTGGCGCTGCGGTTACTGTTAGATAAACTCTCTTTCTACCTTGATCCTAAAGAAGTCAGCCGCGTAGAGCGCGCCTACCTGTTTGCAGAAAAGTGTCACGAAGGCCAGATGCGCCAGAGTGGCGACGCGTATATCTCCCACCCCTTAGCTGTTGCCCATATCCTTGCCGATATGCATATGGATCATGAAAGCTTAATGGCCGCCATGCTCCACGATGTGATCGAAGACACGGGTGTCACCAAAGCACAAATAAGCCGACGATTTGGCCGGCCGGTGGCTGACCTAGTGGACGGCGTCAGTAAACTCTCGGAAATTGAGTTTCAATCCAAAGCTGAACAGCAAGCGGAAAGCTTTCAAAAAATGACCCTCGCCATGTCGCGAGATATCCGCGTAGTTTTAGTAAAGCTCGCCGATCGCTTGCACAACATGCGCACACTCGGTGTGCTATCGCCGGCCAAACGCCGCCGAATTGCCCGGGAAACACTGGAAATTTACGCGCCGATTGCCCAGCGTCTGGGTATCAACGATATTCGCCTTGAGCTGGAAGACCTCGGCTTTGCGGCCATGTATCCGCTGCGTCACAGACGTTTGCGCGAGGCCATGAAGGCGGCGAAAAAGAACCGCAAAGAAATTGTCACTGAGGTGCATCAAGCGATCGAGATCAGGCTCGAGAAAGAGTCGGTCAACGCCACGGTTAAAAGCCGCGAAAAGCATCTCTGGAGTATTTACCGAAAAATGCGCGAGAAAAAACGCGCTTTTCGAGAAATCATGGACGTGTTCGCCTTTCGTTTAATCGTCAATAGTGTTGACGATTGTTATCGCGTACTCGGCATGATGCACAATATTTTCAAACCCGTCCCCGGCGAGTTTAAAGACTATATCGCCATTCCCAAAGCCAATGGCTACCAGTCGCTGCACACCGTATTGGTGGGTATGCACGGGGTTTTGATTGAAGTGCAGATCCGCACCAATGAAATGGAAGCCATGGCCAGCTACGGTATCGCTGCCCACTGGGAGTACAAGACAGGCAAACAAACGGCCGACGTTAACCAGCGACGTGCAACGCGCTGGATACAGGGTTTGCTCGATATGCAAAAAGAGGCGGGGGACTCACTGGAATTCCTTGAGCATGTCAAAGCCGACCTTTTCCCCGACGAAGTCTACGTTTTCACGCCAAAAGGCCGCATTATCGAACTGCCGACGGGTGCAACGCCGATTGATTTCGCCTATGCCGTGCACACTGGCATTGGCAACAGCTGCATCGCCTGCCGAGTCAATGGCCAACTGACGCCCCTATCTAAGCCGCTGGAAAGTGGTCAAATGGTTGAAATTATCAGCGACCACGAAGCGCAGCCCAACCCGAACTGGCTCAACTTCGTTGTCAGTGCGAAAGCCCGCAGTGCCATCCGCCACTATTTGAAAAACCAACAGCACGACGAATCGGTGGATCTCGGCAAGCGGCTGCTCGATCAATCACTCAACCGATTGGGCACTAGCTACAAGCAGCTTAAGAAATCGCAGATTAAACGTTTGCTGAAAGAGGCCAGCGCGCCCACTTTTGAGTTTATTCTGCAGCAAATTGGTTTGGGTAATCGTGTGCCTTTTGCCGTGGCCAACTTGCTCGTACCCGTTGAGCAGCGCAAGCTCTCAGAAGACAGTAAAAAGTCGACTCTGCCCGTGGTTATTGACCCATCCAACGGTTTACTACTGCAATATGCGCGCTGTTGTCACCCGATTCCTGGCGATCCTATCCTTGGATATGTGTCGCCGGGCAAAGGTCTTGTTATCCACCGCGAGACGTGCCGCAACCTTCTCGAGATCCGTAAAAATACCGAGAAATGTATGCCGCTGAGCTGGTCGAGCAGTGTGCGAAGAGAGTTCCCGGTCGAACTGAAAGTTGAAATCACCCCCGAGCGCGGCTTTATTGCTGCACTGGCCTCGCGGGTGACTCAGGCAGACGCCACCATTGAAAAAATCAGCGTCGATGAGAAAGACGTGTACACCAGTATCGTTGATCTTGTCTTGACCGTGCGTGATCGCGTCCATCTGGCCGATATTCTCAGGCGCGCGCGCAGCCTCACGAACGTTCGCCGCATTTATCGCGTGAAAAATTAAACCCTACGATTGGAGACTACCGTGACTAACAAAGCCGTCATTTTTACAGACAAAGCACCGGCAGCCATAGGCACCTACTCACAGGCTGTTAAAGTAAATGGCACTGTCTATCTTTCAGGCCAAATTCCGCTCGACCCAGAGACAATGACTCTGGTGGAGGGCGATATCAGCGTGCAGATTCGCCGTGTGTTCGACAATTTAAGCGCCGTCTGTCAGGCCTCCGGCGGCGATTTAAGCAATATTGTTAAACTCAATATTTTCCTCACCGACTTGAGCAATTTCGCCACGGTCAATCAAATTATGGCCGAGTATTTTCAACAGCCCTATCCGGCTCGCGCGGCAATTGGTGTCAGTGCGCTGCCCAAAGGTGCGCAAGTAGAAATGGACGGCATTGCCAGTATTTAGCGCGCCGCCAACAAGGCAAGGTAGCCTTCTTTGTAGGTTGGATAAATAAACTCGTAACCGCTCGCCAACAGCCGCTGATTACTGCAGCGGCGCACGGCAGTCTCCTCGGCAATCTCGTCGCGCAGCGGCACAGCCATCTGCTCCGCCAGCCAATGGCGCACATCGTGCTGGGTCGCTGGCGCACAGTCGGTGGCGAGATAGACAGCCTCCAGCGTTTCACCCTTAAAAAAGCGGTCAACCAAGTGCGCCAAAACACCCGCACAGTCGTCACTGTGAATGCGATTGCTCCACTGCTGCGGTTGCGCTGGGCGGCCTTTACCAGCCATCACTTGGTTCAATAACCGCGTTCGACCTGGGCCATAGATTCCAGAAAAGCGCACCACTGTTTTTGCACAGGGCAGCTGCTCTATTTCTTGCTCCGCTTGGCGCAATAATTTACCGGAAAATGTCTCTGCGGCTGCCTCGGAGTGCTCATCAACCCAGTCGCCATCGGTATTGCCATAGACGCTCGTGCTGGATACCCAAATCACCAACTTCGGTTTAACCGCGGCGCGAGTAATGGCTGTCACCAGCGCTCGCGCACTGTCGACATAGGCTTTTTGGTAGCCTGCTTCAGTAAAAGAATCAGGGGTCAGGGTGGCAATCACCACATCAAATGCCTGATCGAGAATTGTTGGTAAGCGATCACTATCGCCCATACTCCCAGCCAACGGTGATATAAAGTCAGGCAATGTCTGAGGATTGCGCTTAAAGCCCGAGCAGGCATGCTGCGGCGCTAACAACAGCGCCGTGCGACAGCCAATATCCCCGCAACCCGCAAACAGAACTTTCAATCAATATTTCCTATTCAATTTATTTTAGCTATTATTGGCGGCCGATTAGAGATCGAACTTATGACCCTTACCGAACTCCGCTACATCGTCACTCTTGCCCAGATGCAACATTTTGGCAAGGCCGCGGAGCGCTGCAACGTCAATCAATCGACGCTTAGTATAGCGGTTAAAAAACTTGAGGGTGAGTTGGGCATTGAGCTTTTTGAGCGCTCGAAAAACAACGTGCGGGCAACACCGATTGGCGAGCAGGTGATCAAACAAGCGCAACGGGTTCTCGAGGAAGCCGCCGCCATCAAAGACATCGCCATGTCCGGCAAAGACCAACTCAACAGCCCCCTGCATGTCGGCGCTATTTTCACCATTGGCCCCTATCTCTTTCCGCACTTTATACCGCCCCTGCAAAAATCGGCCCCACAGATGCCGCTAATTATCGAGGAGAGCTACACCAGCACCTTGCGCAAACGGCTGCGCAACGGTGAAGTCGATGTAATTATTGTCGCGCTGCCCTTTAGCGAACCCGATGTTGTCGTGCAGCCTCTCTATGAAGAACCCTTTGTAGTGGTGCTACCAAAAAAGCATCCGCTGAGTAAAAAGCAAACCATTGATCGCCGCGATTTGGACGATGAAAACGTGCTGATGATGGGTGAGGGGCACTGCTTTAGAGACCAAGTCATTGAAGCATTACCTAACATTAACTGCGGCAAAGTGCAGTCTGGCTCGGTGCGCACCATGACCGAGGGCAGTTCACTTGAAACACTCTGCTACATGGTTGCATCTGGACTGGGCATCACAATTTTGCCGCAAACCGCTGCCATCAGCGCCGAATACCGTAAAAATGGCCTGATCACTCTGCCCTTTTCTGGAACATCACCGACGCGCACAGCGGCGTTAGCTTGGCGCGCCAGCTTCCCGCGACATAGAGCCATCGATGCTCTGAGAAAGTCGATTTACGATAGCCACTTACCGGGCATTTCTCGTCACTAATGGTTAGCACAGCGCTGCATGAAATTGGCGTCGACAAGCTGCGCGGCGTTGGCCCCAGCTTGGCGCTGAAGCTGCACAAGCTCAACCTTTACTCAGTTCAAGACCTGCTCTTTCATTTGCCGCTGCGCTACATCGATCGCACTAAAATCACTGCCATTGGGGGCATGCAGCCGCTTACAGAAGTGGTGATAGAAGGCGAGGTGCGCGCGAGTGATATTGTCTTCGGTGGCCGGCGCAGCCTAGTCTGTCGCATTCAAGATCACAGTGGCGTGGTCACATTGCGCTTCTTTCACTTTAATCAAGCCCAGCAGCAGAGCTTAAAACCCGGTACCAAACTGCGCTGTTTTGGTGAGGTGCGGCGCGGCAAAGCGGGTTTGGAGATGTACCACCCAGAGTACCAATTTCTCGATGATGCCAAACCCCACGCCCTCGCAGAAACACTGACACCGATCTATCCTGCGACCGAAGGCGTAACACAGCCCCGCATTCGCGACCTTTGCAGCCAGGCGCTGCAGCATTTAGATCGACACCAGTTGCCCGATTGGCTCCCTCAAGAGCTGAACAGCTCAGCGCTGTCCTACTCGCTCACCAGCGCGCTTAGGCTGTTGCACAACCCGCCGCCCGGCACCGCTCTTCACTTGCTCGCCGAAGGCGAACACCCCGCGCAACAGCGGCTCGCCGCGGAAGAGTTGATTGCTCACCATCTAAGTCTGCTGCGTTTGCGCCAAAAAGTGCAGCAACAAAAGGCACCGGCACTGACCCCCAAGCCCGCCGCCAACGAGCGCTTTCTCGCCCAATTGCCTTTCACTCTGACAGCCGCTCAGCAGCGCGTGGCCGCTGAAATTAGTGCCGATATCAGTCAACCAATACCTATGTTGCGGCTAGTACAGGGCGATGTCGGCTCCGGTAAAACCGTTGTCGCAGCGCTGACGGCAGTGCAAGCCGTGGCCAATGGCCAGCAAGCCGCACTGATGGCGCCAACAGAAATTCTGGCGGAGCAACACCGCCTCAACTTTGATGCGTGGCTGAGTCCCCTCGGTATTCGTATTGCATGGCTGACCGGCAAACTGAAAGGCAAAGGCCGTGAAGTTCAGCTCGCCGCCATTGCCGACGGCAGCGCGCAAATTATTATCGGCACCCACGCTTTGTTTCAAGAGGGCGTTGAGTTCTCTAATCTCGGGCTAACGATTATTGATGAACAGCACCGATTCGGCGTGCATCAGCGGTTAACCCTGCGCAAAAAAGGCAGCGCCGAAGGATTGGATAAGGCCCCATCAACACCCCACCAGCTAATCATGACAGCAACACCCATACCCCGCACGCTGGCCATGAGCGCCTACGCCGACCTCGACTGTTCAGTTATTGACGAATTGCCGCCGGGACGCAAGCCCATCGAGACGGTGGTGCTCAATGAGCTACGACGCAACGATGTTATTGAGCGTGTTCGCTCAGCATGTGCCAACGGCCGTCAAGCCTACTGGGTCTGCACCCTTATCGAAGAATCTGACGTACTCGAGGCTCAAGCGGCAGAAGCAACTGCTGACGAGCTGCAACTGCGTCTATCAGAACTCTCGGTTGGCCTTATTCACGGTCGCCTTAAGCCGAAAGAGAAAGTGCAGATCATGGAGGCCTTCAAAGCCGGAGAGATCCACTTACTGGTTGCTACCACCGTGATTGAAGTGGGCGTCGATGTGCCAAATGCCAGTTTAATGATTATTGAAAATTCCGAGCGCCTTGGCTTGTCGCAGCTGCATCAATTGCGGGGGCGAGTGGGTCGCGGCAGCGAAAGCAGTCACTGCGTACTGCTCTACAGTGCGCCGCTTTCAGGCAATGGCGCTGCTCGACTAAAAATTATGCGCGAGACCAACGATGGCTTTAAAATTGCCGAAAAGGACCTGCAAATTCGCGGCCCCGGTGAAGTGCTGGGGACTCGACAAACAGGTGACATGCAGTTCCGCATTGCGGATCTTCAGAGAGACGCGCACCTGTTGCCAGAGATAAAGAGGATTGCCACTGCGCTGCTGCTTAACCATGCCAACCACGTTGACCCACTGATTGCACGGTGGCTAGGTCAGAGCGAACAATACGCGCAAGCGTAACCAAAGCAGTATAGAATTCACCCCACGGAATTTGGACACGAGAGAAGGAAAGAAGCATGGCTTTTAACAACGCAATATCGAATATATTTGGCGTATCGCCGATTAGACCTCTGCAAAATCACATGTCGGAAGTGATTAAGTGCGTATCACTTCTAGAAATGTTTTTTAGCGCAACCTTTGATGATAACTGGGACGCAGCAGACGCTTTGTTTGACGAAATAAAGGTCAGCGAACAGCTCGCCGACGATCTCAAGAAAGAGTTTCGTATACACATGCCAAAAAGCCTGTTTATGCCTGTATCGCGAGGCGATTTGCTGAGCATTCTCAGCCAGCAAGACACCATTGCCAACCTCACTAAAGACATCTGTGGCATTATTCTTGGCCGCAAGATGGCGATTCCAAAACAACTCCACTCAGATTTTCTCGCCTTTGCCCAGGGCGCAACGGAAACCTGTGTAAAAGCACAAAAAGCTATTAACGAACTCGACGAACTCCTCGAAACGGGCTTCGCAGGCGCAGAAGTAAAGTTTGTACAAAAGTTGATTACTGAACTCGCCGCTCAAGAGCAGAAAGTGGACAAGAAAGAGCGCAAGTTGCGCAAAAAGCTCTTTAACATCGAAGCCGACCTACAGCCGGTTAACGTGATGTTTATGTATAACACCATCGATCAAATAGGTGAGCTAGCAGATACCGCCGAACAAATTGGCAATCACGTCGAATTACTCTTGGCCAAATAACTGCTCAACGATAATTACTAGCGGAAAAGTTTTATGGAATTTTTTACCGAATACGGTGCAATTTTAGTCTTACTCGCAGCCTGTTTTGGGTTTTTCATGGCATGGGGCGTTGGCGCCAATGACGTGGCTAACGCAATGGGCACCTCGGTTGGCTCTAAAGCGCTGACCGTAAAGCAGGCAATCTTTATTGCGATGATCTTTGAATTTGCCGGCGCCTATTTGGCAGGCGGCGAAGTGACATCCACCATACGCAAAGGCATTGTTGATTCCGCCATATTTATGGATCGCCCAGAAGACCTAGTTTTTGGCATGCTCTCAGCACTGCTCGCCGCAGGCATCTGGCTGATGATCGCCAGCTTTATGGGCTGGCCAGTCTCTACCACCCACTCCATCGTGGGCGCTATTGTCGGCTTTGCCGCTGTGGGCGTGTCCATGGACGCCGTGAATTGGGGGAAAGTAGGCACTATTGTTGCCAGCTGGGTCGTCTCGCCGGTCATGGCCGGAACCATTTCGTTTGCGCTCTTCCGCAGTGTGCAACACTTAATATTGCAGCAAGATGACCCATTCACGAGGGCGAAACGATTTATTCCGATCTACATGTTCTTCGTCGGATTTTTGATCGCCATGGTAACCCTGCTAAAAGGCCTGAAGCATGTATTTGAGGATGCAGGCATGGCTTTAACCTTTTTCGACAGTGCGCTGATCGCCACCGTCGTGGGTATTCTGGTCGCACTATTGGGCGGCTACTTACTGACTAGAATAAAGCGCGATATCTCTTTGGAAGCGGATAATCGCTTTGCCAACGTTGAACGCGTGTTCGCCGTGTTAATGATTTTTACTGCCTGTAGTATGGCATTTGCTCACGGCTCGAACGACGTTGCTAACGCAGTCGGCCCTCTCGCCGCGGTGGTGAGTATCGTCAATTCCGGCGGTAACATTAGCGCCAAAGCGATTATGCCAGATTGGATTTTACTGCTGGGCGGCGCGGGTATTGTGGTTGGTTTGGCGACCTATGGCTTTAAAGTGATGGGCACCATTGGCCGCAAGATCACTGAACTCACGCCCAGCCGAGGTTTTGCCGCTGAGTTAGGCGCTGCGGCGACAGTGGTCATCGCCTCGGGCACCGGTCTGCCAATTTCGACGACCCACACACTTGTGGGTGCTGTTTTAGGCGTTGGTTTAGCGCGCGGGATTGGCGCGCTGAACTTGCAAGTCGTCGGCTCAATCTTCCTCTCTTGGCTGGTGACGCTTCCGGCCGGCGCAGGCCTCTGTATTGTGTTTTTCTATATGTTTAAAGCGTTCTTCGTGTAAAAAATGTAATAAGAGAGGCCCTAAAAAGAACGGTCAACAAGGCAACGGAATGCCTTTACAGCGGTGATTCAAGCAGCGCCAGCGCTCGCGACGCCTCAGCCACAGAAACAAAAATATGGTCGTGAAAATAGCCCGCGACCATATTTGCACTTATTCCATGCTGCGCTAGCTTGGTTGATACCGCCGCAGTCAGTCCCACCGCCGCCAAACTTGAGTGCACATTGAGCGTTATGCATTTAAAGCTGCCTTGGTAGGCGAAGCGCTGAGCGTCTGCATACTTCTGTGTAACCACCAGCGTCAAACCTTCCGCTTCCATAACAGCCGCAATGGGACTAGCCTCAGCAAAATCTCCGTAGCGCGCGTGCTCGAATGTGCAAAAAACATAGTCATCCGGCGCGAGGCTCGGAGACAAATTTGCCACGAGGGTATTGAGATCGATCTCACCAGACAATGATTTATTCCTGTTTTTTAGGTTTGCAGAAAAAGACAAAAGGCAGCGCAAACGGGCCAAGCAACACGCCCATCCAACCCCAGAAGCGAGCGTCGCCACCGCGCTCTTTAGCAATTTGATAGCAGATAAAAATTGAAAGGATATTGAGCGCAATCCACCCGTAGGCTGTTAGCATGATCTGAGACTCTCTTACTAAAGTGAATACTCACTAATGTTCTGAATTGTCGCTAGCATGCCTGATTGCGCAGCGTAAGTCACCGCTACTCGATATTCTGCGAGGTACTCTGCTCTGCGGTAAGACACTCTCTGAGCTCTTTATCAAAACTGGGGTCATGATGACTAATCCACTTCAACAGCATGGCCGCGTGCTGTTTTTCTTCATCGCGATTATGTTTCAGGATCGTTCTTAAATTAGGGTCAACACAGGCGTTGATGCGCTGATTGTAGTAGTCGACAGCCTCCAACTCCTCTATCAACGAAGCGATAGCGCGGTGCATGTCTTTCGTTTCTTTGGCGAGCTTCTTCTCTGGCTTGCAGCAACCTTCATTGGTCATGGTGACAACTCCTTTTAACCGAGTATGCGAAACAGTGGCTCTTGCAGGAATAACTTTAGACTAGAGTTTCGCTAATCGTTCAATAAGGCACCACATTCTCACTCAATTCTTTTTAAAGGCCCCCGATGTCCACAGATTTGAGGCACCTGATGCATCAGCGTTGAGGACACTCTTATCTGAAAATGTCTTGATATAGAGCGCCTCGACCTTCTCGCGCGCCCAGGCTGTTTTGCGCAAGAATTTCAAGCTCGACTTCACCGAGGGGTCGCTTTTAAAACAATTGATGGCAATTTTTGCACCGAGAGCATCCCAGCCGTAATGATCAGCCAATTGAGTGACAACCTGCTCAAGGGTAATGCCGTGCAGCGGATTTTTGACTTGTGACTGACTCATTAGACCGGTACCTCGGTAAACTCTTCTCTGCGCATCGTAGCCGCTCGCTCAACGGTGCATTCATAAGATCCCGTGGCAAAGTCGCGACAGATCCACGGTCTATTTTCGTAAATGGTACAGAGCATGGTAGAGCGATCGAGCGCCGAGCACCAGCCATCGTCGAGACGCAACATGGTTTCAGCACCCCAGCGATCCGTCTTGATATGCCGGGCGGGCACACCGGTATCGCTGATCAGCATCACTTCAAGGCGACAACAACAGGCATGGCACGTCGTGCAACTGATGGTTGGGTCAACAATTTCTATAAATTGAAGACTCATGCCGCGCGACAATTACGCAAAATAAGAGCACACATAGTTGGTAATTTGATGCACTTTTAAGCTGAATTTAGCCTGAGCGGGCACTTCGAAGGCCATGCCCCCGCGAAAGTCTTGCCATGCGTCTGCGCCGGGTAGCAATACCGCTAATTCGCCCGATGTGATCTCCATAAGCTCTCTCACAGCGGTGCCAAACTCATACTCGCCGGGCAACATAACACCCAAGGTTTTTTTGCTGCCATCGGCAAAGATAATTGTGCGGCTGGTTACCTGACCGTCAAAATAAACATTGGCTTCGGCACTAACGGTAACGTTCGAAAAGTCAGACATAGCGTTTAAAACCTTTTAAAGAGGGTAATATTTAAGGGTAATTACAAAAACCTTGCGGCGGCACATCAATCTGAACTTGCTCGATAAGTTTTAGAGGCAACAGGGCCGAGAAGGGCGGCAATAGTATCACTATCAAAGAGGACTTTTAAGCACTGCACTAGGGATAGTTTGCTGGTTGGCTTGGCCGGCGCGGTGGATTTGTAGGAAATGCAGACTGAGAGGAGAAGCCATTAAATACTGGCCCGATAAGCAGCGGCACAACTCAGCATAGAGATAATTAAAAAAGGGATAACTAAAAAAAGCCAGAGGGAGCGTAAAACGCCATTTCTCTGGCTTTGCTTGTTTTAACTACCGTTGGCCGCTGAGCCAACACTGACACTCTATTTCAGTGTTAACCAAAGCGCATGAATGATACCTGGAACAAAAAATACAAAACACAGCAAAATATTAATAACCAAGTCTTTCCCTGCGCCTTTTTCAATAAACACTGCCACGGGTGGTAGGAAAATGGCTAACAACACTTGAATAATTTTATTCATACTGATGACTCCCTGTAGTGATATAAAAGCGAATTTTCTCGCTTGCTCGTTTCAACCCTGTAACACCGTTGCCCTAAAAACTGCGTAATAACTTTGCAGCAGCGGTATGGACTAATTTCGTGCCTTTAACAAATCGCGAATTTCAGCCAACAGCAGTTCCTCTTTGGAGGGCTCTGCAGGCGCTGGAGGTACAGCAACCGCTTCTTCTTTTTTCTTAAAGGAGTTGATCGCCTTGACGGCTACAAAAATAGCGAAGGCAATGATCGTAAAATCGATCAGCGTTTGCACAAATTTACCATAGCTAATCACCACGGCAGGCGCGGCCCCAACGGCCTCTTTCAGCACAAAAGAGAGATCGGAGAAATCGACACCGCCGAGAAGAACCCCGATCGGCGGCATAATGACATCACCGACAAATGACGAGACTATTTTGCCGAAGGCGGCACCAATAATAATACCCACGGCCATATCGACCACATTGCCTTTGACGGCAAATTCTTTAAATTCTGAAAAAACACTCATATATTTTTCCCTTGTTGCCAGTCTGGTTGGAGGCAGGCGAACAGCAGGTAACGCACGACAGATATACAAATAAGTGTTTTATGCTTCATTCGCCAAACCGCTCTCCACAAGAAAATTATCTCGCAGATTGGAATAAACGTAGACTAAAAATAAGACAGGGACAAAAAAACAACAGCACTGGCAAAGCGCCGCAAAGAACGGCGCGATTTATTTTATGACCCTTCGGTGCAGAGGCTATTTTCCCCGTGTTTCTTCGCGCTCTTCCTGGTAAACCTCATAGGGCTTTTTAGCTGCTGCCATACAGTCATCGTACTGAGAGTCGGGAACCTTCAAGCATTCAACTTCTTTGCCAGATTGCATAGTGTCGTAGAGCTCTTGGTTAGTGCAGCTAACAGCGAGAATAGATAACAACAGCGCTGTCGCGGTGAATTTTTTTTGCATTTTACGTGACCCTTAATCATAAACGGTGGGAAGAATTTTAATGCTGTGTGGCAATTCGCCGATACTTGCAGAGCATAAATAAGCAAATTAATCCGATAATTACCTCACCAGCGGCAGCCTGAACGAGAGCTCCATGGGGCATACCGTCTGCGGCCATGCTCCACAAACGACCCAAGCCATAAAACAGGTAAAGAATAGTCGCGACCACTGTCGCAGTGAATCTCAAGGCGTCATGGAACGCACCCGCAATAATTAGTGCCCCAAGACCCACGAGAGCGGCACCCGGTGCCCTCGTCTCACTTAACAAGCTATTATTGTCACCGAGCTGAATATCGCTTAGCGCGGCGAATTCAACGGGAACAAATAAGTTCAACAACCCAATAATGATGCCGATCGAACCTGATAGTACTAAAATGCCCTTTAATGTCTTGGTGTTTTCCATAACTGCTATCTTCCTCGATTCTGTTTTAGATCGTTGACTAACGGATAGCCGCTAATCTCTGTACTTGTTAATAATCCCAACTTTTATAGACGTCGTTGCTATTTTTCATATCCTCATACAG
>LIDE01000004.1 GCA_001438605.1 SAR92 bacterium BACL16 MAG-120619-bin48
ATTATCTTTGATTTCAGCTCAGCGCTTCTCTGCGGAATTGGGCTTTATTGGTTTATTTCACGCAGTTATGCTGCACTCTAACAACAATTAAAAAAACGGGTTACAAACAGGGGATAACAGTATGTTGAAAAAGGGCTTAATCACACTTGGCGCTCTAACCGTAGCACTGCTGCTGGTTTTTAGAGGCCACGCGCCAGAGGCTGTCTACACACTTTTCCCGGGCTATTTCAGCGATCCAACCAATGCCTGGGAAGACTCACCGCTGGTATTTGCCAAAGTCAGCGAGGTGCGATTACCCGATGATACCGTTACCCAGCGCGGCGACAGCCAAACCCTCGCACGGCAGGCACTAGCAGTCAGCAGTGACAAGCAAATTCTGTTTGGCGACACCCATGTTCACACCACCAATTCCGCCGATGCATTTATGTACAGCCTGCCCATGATGCACGGCGCATCGGGCGCCTATCCACCGGCCTACGCCTGCGATTACGCACGCTTTGTCTCGCAGCTGGATTTTTACTTTCTCACCGACCACGCAGAGAGCTTTACTCTCGAGCAGTGGCGTGACGGCATAGAATCGGTGCGCCAGTGCAACCGCTTGGCGGGCGAGAGCAGAAACCCTGATGTGGTTGCCTTTATCGGCTGGGAGTGGACGCAAGTGGGCACGGTTGCCGAAAATCACTACGGCCATCACAACGTACTGTTCAAAGACGACGACCCCGCGCTGCTCCCGCACCACCCCATCGCCTCGGCAGGCATGGGCGTTGCCACTATCGCCGCTCGCTCTGCGTCGGGTAAGCAGTCATCGCTGCTGCAGCTGCTCGATCCGCGCCATCGCGGCTACTACGCCTCATACAATAGCTGGGTGGAGAAAATGGCCGCTACGCCGGCCTGTGAGCCAGATATTGCCAGCCCGTTGCTGCCCGCTAACTGTTTTGAGACGGCCGCCACACCAGGCGAGTTATTTAAAAAGCTCGATCAGTGGGGCTTTGACACCTTGGTTATTCCCCACGGCACCAGCTGGGGGTTCTACACACCGCCCAATGCTAATTGGCGCCATCAACTCACCGCCGCCAATACCGATGCCGACAAAACTCGGCTGATTGAAGTGTATTCTGGCCACGGCAATTCTGAAGTGTTCCGAGACTTTTCCGTGCGCCTGAAGAATGACGCTGGCGAATGGTACTGCCCAGAACCCCAAGCAAACTATCTACCTGCCTGCTGGCAAGCGGGAGAAATTATCCGCCAGCGCTGTATTGCCGCAGCCATAGACAGCAGTGAATGCGACAATCGAGCCATAGAAGCGCGTCACAACTTTGTGCAGTTGGATACCATTTACGGCTTTATGACGGTACCCGGCAGCACCCCTGAAGAGTGGCTAGATGCGGGTCAAGCCCGTGACGTGTTTTTGCCCGCGTTCAACTACAAACCACGCAAATCCGTGCAGTACGGCCTGGCCTTGCAAAACTTCACTGAGGCCGAAGATCCCCTGCGTTATCGCTGGGGCTTTATCGCCTCGACCGACACTCACTCGGCACGACCCGGCCACGGCTTCAAGCAGGAACAGCGCACCAATACCACCGACTCTACTGGTGTGCGCGATTCGTTTTGGGGCGATATTTTTGCCAGCACTGCAGTGGTCACCGCGTCCGCACCGCAGTCTCTGAGGGCAGATGAAATTGACCCTGTCAGCGCAAAAATATTCGCCTCAGAGTTTGAACGCACCACGTCCTTCCTAAACACCGGCGGTATTGCCGCAGTGCACGCGGAAGGCCGCAGCCGCGACGCGATTTGGCAGGCGATGAAACGGCGCGAAGTTTACGGCACCAGCGGTCATCGCATTTTGGTCTGGTTTGACCTGCTTAATGCGGACGAGAGCGGCCAGAGAAAACCCATGGGCAGTGCCGTCGCCATGAACACCACACCGCGCTTTCGCGCAAAAGTGGTGGGCTCGTTTAAACAACTGCCTGGCTGTCCAGACTATGTTGTCGAGGCGCTGGACGCACAGCACTTATCCAAAATGTCTCTCGGCGAATGCTACAACCCCTCGGATGAACGCTATTTGATTGAACGTATCGAAGTGATCAAGATTCGCCCGCAGTCCTTCGCTGGGGAGGCTGTCGAACCCCTGATTAACGACAGCTGGCGCACATTTACCTGCGCCCCGTCCGCGGATGGGTGCACGATCGAGTTTGACGATCCGGATTTCGCTGCTGAGGGCCGCGACGCGCTCTACTATATCCGTGCATTGGAAGAGCCCATTGCAACCATCAACGGCGCCAATCTGCGCGCAACATTCGACAATCAAGGCAACGTCGTCAATACCGACCCCTGCTATGGCGACTTCAGAACCGCCGAAAAAGACGACTGCAAAAATCCCAACAACCAGCGTGCATGGTCGTCACCGATCTTTGTCGACTTCGCAAAATAACGTTTAAGGAAAAGACTATGAGCCATAAAACAGCACTTGTTACCGGCGCCTCCGAAGGCATTGGCCTTGAGTTTTGCAAGCTACTCGCAGCACGCGGCTACCACTTGATTCTCGTTTCCCGACGACAAGCGCTGCTGCAAGAGATCGCCCAGCAGCTAGAAGAGCGGCACCCCGGTATACGCTGCACGGTGATTGCCGCCGATCTTGCGCAGCCTCAAGCGGCAGAGACCCTGTTCAATAAAGTGAAAGCCCAGCAGCTGCAAGTCGACTTTCTGATCAACAACGCAGGGCTTTTACAAAACGGGTTTTTTGTCAAACTAAGCCTCGCTAAACAGGAAGCTATGATGCAGGTCAATGTTGTGGCTCTCACCTGTTTAACCCACCTATTTGCCAACGATATGGCCAGCCGCAAGTCGGGTCACATTCTCAACCTTGCCTCCACAGCCGCGTGGATGCCAATACCTAACGAAAATGTCTACGCTGCAACCAAAGCCTTTGTGCTGTCATTTACTCAGGCATTAGCTGATGAAATGGCCGCGCTAAACAGTGGTGTCACCATCAGCGCGCTGTGTCCCGGCTACACCGCTACCAAGATGATGGACAACCCCGATCAAGGCGCTACGCTAAAAATCTCATCCGACATGATGATGGCACCCGCAGTGGTGGCCGAAATAGGCCTCAGTGGCTGCCTTGCAGGCAAAGTGACCATTATTCCGGGACTGTCGAACAAGTTTGTCACGCTGCTGAGCCATCTGCTACCGAAAATGACTTTCGCTAAAATCCTCGGCGCATTTTATCGCAAGAATCTTGTTTAAATGGCAACGATAAACACCTGAAGACAACAATCCAAAAAAAGGACGACACCTATGGCCGATAAAAAAATACTCATAACCGGCGCCAATGGCTTTATTGGCAACAGGCTGATGCAGCACTACAAATCGCAAGGTATTCCAGTGATGGGCGTCGATCTCCTTGGCAATGGTGATGATATTGTTGAAGGCGACATTAGCAATCCGGAAAGTATTGGCCACCTTCTCGCCGACTGCGAGGTAATTGTTCATACCGCGGCGCTGGTGTCCAACGCCATGAAAGACACCGACATGTGGCGCGTAAATGTCTTGGCCACGGCTAACTTAATCGCCGCGGCAGAACAGCACAGGGTCAAACGCTTTGTGCAAATATCGTCGATTGTCGCCTACGGCAACAGTGCTGAGGGGGAGCTGGACGAAAACCATCCCGTGCATGCGGACGGTGGCAGCTATGTGCTGACCAAACTCGCCTCCGAACATGTCGTGCTCGCGGCGCAGGCGCGGGGATCAATTGAAGTGGTTATTATAAGGCCCGGCGATGTCTACGGACCCGGCAGCCGACCGTGGCTAATTGTACCGCTGGAGAATATTGCTAAAAAACAGTTTCTGTTGCCCGCCAAAGGCGAAGGCTACTTCCGCCCGATCTATATTGATGATCTGATTCGCGGCATCGTCTTGGCAGTTGCCAGCCCCGCGGCCGCCGGTGAAATTTTTAATCTTTCATGCGAAGGTTATGTCACCACAAAGGAGTATTTCAGCCACCATTTTCACTGGCTTGGCAAAAAGGGCCCGCTGCTGCTATCCACCCGCGCTGCGTTGATCATTGCAGCCGTGGGAAGCCAGGTAGCAGATTGGATGGGACAGCTCAACGAAGCCTCCCCCGCCACCATTTTGCAGCTGAGTACGAAAAATTGGTTTTCCATTAAAAAGGCCGAGCGGATTTTAGGCTGGCGACCTGAAGTGCCATTTGCTGAGGGTATGCAGCGCTCTAAACTCTGGGCGGAAGAACAGGGCCTGTTGAAGAAATAATCGAGACAGACAACTCGGACGGTCGCTAACTGCGGTAAGAGCCCGCCGTGCGACCTGTCCACTGCTTAAAACTGCGGTAAAACGAGCGCGCTTCAGCGTAACCCAACTCGGCCGCAATATTCTCCATGCTCAACGACGTATTTTTCAAAAAGTAGAGCGCCAGCTCCATGCGCAATTCATTGAGCACATCACTGTAGCTAGTGCCTTCTTCGCCCAATTTGCGCTGCAATGTACGGCTGCTAATACCCAGCTTTTCCGCTACCATTTGGCTCGACGGCGATCGCTGATTAATCACTAATCGCAGTAAATTTTTTACCTGATCGGACATTGTCTGACTGTGATCAAGCTCAGCCAGCAGCTTGGTTGCGTGCGCGAGTAGCGTCTCCAGCAACAGATCATTCGCTTGCGGCAATGGAATATCGAGCATCTCCTCGCGAATTCGCACGCCACTCACAGGCTTATCAAACAGGACATCACAGCCAAAGACATCGCGATAATCCTGCAAAAATGTCGGATCGATCGGTGCTGAATGTTCAAACCAGATACTGTCAACTCCCTCAATATTCAAGAAATTGCGCGAGTAGAGTACCCATGAACCGAGCACATTCTCCACTTCATGGCGTTTTACTTCGGGATCAGAAAAAAGACACTGCCAGCGCTGAAGGGCATAACCGTTGGCAATTTCAACCGTCGTTACACCCATGTCGCCGACAATCTTTTCGTAAATGGGAATCTTTGCCTGAATGGTTCGCAGTGTTGCGCAGCTCATCGAAATATAACCCAACACACTGTAGGACGCGGGCTCGACAAAACGCGCCGAGTGAAGGCCAAAGCAGGGGTCGCCACTCGCCTCGATCAGCAACTTTAGAAGCCTTTCCATAGCCGCGTTTGACACATGACTAGTGTTATCATCAATTACTTTTGGATCGATACCAGCCGCACTCAAAAGTGGTAAATAATCTACCCCACAAGCGTCTGCCGATTTAAGATACTGTTTAATGGCAGGCACCGATGCCCGGCCATTATTTTTAATCAGGTCCATTTTTTACCCTTAACCAGGTCGCTGACTGAAATAGTGACTGTTTTGTCCTGCGATGACAGTGACCCATTTTCAGCGCCGATTATTATAACCATTGATTCTAAACCTCAATATAACACTTTTTAAAGGGATCCAATATGCGACGCTGGAATGGCTGGGGAAATGAAAACAGCGACTTGACCACAGAGCTGAATAGCGGTCTGCGGTCACTCCTAGAACATCATCTTGGCCCTGCCGAGTCGCTCGGAGAGGCGACATTGGAACAGGTTATCGCCAAAGTGCCGCCATCGCGCCTCGCCCCTCATCCGCTGTTTAGTCTTGATGCAGAGACCCGCGTTCGTCACGCTCGTGGGCAAAGTCTGCCAGATTGGCTCGACATGCACAGCGGTGCAGTGGACAGTTTCCCCGATGCCGTCGCCATGCCCGAGTCATCTGCCGATGTGCGCGAACTTTTAGCCTACGCCAAAGTCAACAATATCCATGTTATTCCCTATGGCGGTGGCACCTCCGTTGTTGGCCATATCAACCCTGACGTGGGCGACAAGCCCGTCCTGACCATTTATATGGGCAATATGAACCGTCTGCTTGCCTTTGACAAAGAGAGCCAACTGGCCACCTTTGGTGCGGGCACCCCCGGCCCACTGCTCGAAGTGCAACTAAAAAGCCAAGGCTATACCCTCGGGCATTTTCCTCAGTCCTGGGAACTGTCTACCGTGGGCGGATGGGTCGCCAGCCGCTCCAGCGGCCAACAGTCCCTGCACTATGGCCGTATTGAAAATATGTTTGCCGGTGGCACGATTGAAACCCTCGAGGGCACGCTCAACATCCCCACCCTGCCCGCGTCATCTGCCGGACCCGATATTCGCGAGATGATTCTTGGCAGCGAAGGCCGCATTGGCATTATTACCGAAGTGGTTGTGCGGGTAACGCCATTGCCAGAGGCAGAACAGTTTCAGGTAATATTTTTCCCCAACTGGCAAGCCGGTGTGACCGCTGCTCGCCAGCTGGTTCAGCAACGTGTGGCGCTGTCCATGGTGCGCTTGAGCAACCCGCTGGAGACTACCAGTCTGCTGTATATGGGCGCAGGTGAAAACAGCAGTGGTGTTGCCGCACTTGAACAGATGCTGGCCGCTCAGGGAATGGGGGAAGAAAAAGTGATGATGACATACGGCATCACCGGATCAGCTCGCCACTGCGAAACTACCCAGCAGGTGGCACTTGATCTCTGCACCTCACTGGGCGGCTTCGTCGATCAGTTTGGTCTTGGTGATCGCTGGGTCCATGGCCGCTTCCGCGCCCCCTACTTGCGCGATCCGCTGGGCCTCGCAGGGTATGCGGTTGACACCATGGAGACGGCCGTGGATTGGTCACGAGTGACAGAGTCCATGATGTCGATTGAATCTGCCATTCGCGAAGGCCTCGCCGACGAAGGCGAATCTGTTCATGCTTACACGCATCTCAGCCATGTCTACGGCCAAGGTTCGAGCATCTACACCACCTACCTATTCCGCTTTGGCGACAGCTATGCCCATGCGCTAGAGCGCTGGAAAAAGCTCAAGGCCGCCGGCGCCAATCAAATCGTCGCCAATGGTGGCACCATCAGTCACCAACACGGTGTTGGCAAAGATCATCGCGACTACTTAATGGCGGAAAAGGGGCCACTCGGCATCGCCGCAATCAATGCACTGTGCGACTTATTTGACCCCAGCGGCCAGATGAATCCCGGCAAATTACTCCCGGACAGACAATAACTCCATGACTGACGCAAGCATCAAACCATTAACGACAGAACCCACTCCGCGCAGCTTTTCGTCGCGCCGCGACACATTAAAAAAAATGCGCGGCGGTGAAGATCTCGAGTGGGACATTATTGTTATCGGTGGCGGCATCACCGGTGCCGGCGTATTGCGCGAAGCGACGCGTCGCGGTTACCGAGCACTGCTGCTTGAGCAGAACGATTTCTCATGGGGCACATCGAGTCGCTCATCAAAAATGATTCACGGTGGACTGCGTTATTTGGCCGCAGGTGATATTGCTTTAACCAAACAATCCCTGCGCGAGCGCGAGCGCCTATTGCAAGAAGCGCCGGGACTGGTTGATCGCATCACGTTTTACTTCACTCTCGGCAAAGGCCTCTTTCCCGGTCGCTTTGCCCTGTCCGCAATTCTCGCCATCTATGATTTTATTGCCGGTATTCGCGATCACCGCTATCGCAACAACCGCTTTTTGGCGGACAGATTTGCTGGATTAAAAACTGATCACTTAAAGGGTGCCTGCGCCTATAGCGATGCCATGGTCGATGACTCACGGTTGGTATTGAGGGTGTTAGACGAAAGTATTGGCGCGGGGGCGACAGCGCTAAATTACACCAAAGTCAGCCAGTTACTGATTGAAAACAACCGCGTTTGCGGCGTTGTCCTTGATGATCCCGACAGTGAAACCGCTCTGCAATTGCGCGCGCCTGTCGTAATCAACGCCACTGGTGCATGGGCTGATCGCCTGCGCAATAGCGTCAATCCTGAGAAACGTGTGCGACCCCTGCGCGGCAGCCATTTGGTCATTCCACGCCATCTTATGCCGGTAGACGATGTCCTGACCTCACTGCATCCGAGCGACAAGCGAGGTGTTTACATTTATCCTTGGGAAGGCGCGACCGTTATTGGTACCACCGATTTAGATCACGACGAAGATCTTGATATTGAAGCGAGCATTTCTGCGCAAGAAATGGCCTATTTAATCAGCGCGTTCAATCACCAGTTTCCGCAGCAGCAGCTTCAGGCCAGCGATGTGCTCTCAACCTGGGCCGGCGTGCGTCCAGTTATCGGTTCAGAAAAATCGAAAGACCCATCAAAAGAAAGACGCGACCACGCTGTCTGGTCCGATAATGGTTTAATTACCGTCAGCGGCGGCAAACTCACCACCTTCCGATTAATCGCCCTCGATGTGCTCGCCGCCGCCTTAGACAAGCTGCCAAGAGCCAAACCCTTTAGCAGCGATTCTATTTTTAGCACGCCCGAGTGCAACGCCGACCAGCTCCTCGCCACCGACCCCGCGTGGGCCCAGCGTTTGCTTGGACGCTATGGCAATGCGGCAATACATCTGCTGACGCAAGCGTCAGACGACGAGCACCAGCGCATTGGCGAGACTGATTTCTGCCTAGCGGAATGCCGCTGGGCGCTGCGCCATGAAGCCGTTGAACATCTCGACGACCTACTTCTGCGGCGAACACGATTAGGCATGCTGCTGGCCGACGGCGGCGAGATCATTTTTCCCCAGCTTGAAACACTGTGTACCGCCGAGCTGGGCTGGAGCAACGAGCAATGGACTGCCGAGGTGAGTCGCTACCAGAGCATCTGGCGGCGCTATTACAGCCTTCCACACCAATAAAAATAAAAAGCGAGGTGTCTGTGACGCAATCTAACTATTTTTTGGCCATTGATAATGGCACACAAAGTGTTCGCGCCATGGTGTTTGACCAGCACGGCACACTGGTTGCCAAAACTAAAATCGAGATTGAAGCGTACTTTTCAACCAAGCCCGGCTGGGCTGAACAGCAGCCCGAGTATTTCTGGCTCGCCCTCTGCCAAGCCTGTCAGGAATTATGGCCAAAATTAGACTTTCCTCGCGAACAGATCAAAGCCGTCGCGGTCACCACGCAGCGCGCCACGGTGATCGCGCTTGACGCTAATGGCGAGCCTTTGCGCGCCGCCATCAGCTGGCTCGACCAGCGTCAGGTTTCCACCAAACCCGCCCTTGGCGCCGTCGAATCGGCACTGATGAAGCTGGTCCGAGCGAAAGCGTCCGTCGATGCCTTTCACGCTCAAGCTGAAAGCAATTGGATCGCGCAAAATGAACCCGACCTGTGGCAAAAAACCCACAAATTTTTACTTCTGTCCGGCTACCACAACTATCGACTCACCGGTTGCTACAACGACTCGGTGGCAAGCCAAGTGGGCTATTTACCCTTTGATTTTAAAGCGTTGAAATGGGCCGATGGCAAAGACTGGAAATGGCGCGCCCTGCCCTCACTGACCGCTGACATGCTGCCGGAGCTCATGCCCGCAGGCAGCGTTCTCGGCACAGTGACCGCCAAAGCCGCCAGTGAAACCGGTATACCCCAAGGGCTGCCGCTGATCGCCTGCGGTTCAGACAAAGCCTGCGAAGTGCTCGGCACCGGCTGCCTCGATGAAGAGACTGGCAGCTTAAGTTATGGCACCACCGCGACTTTTAACATTACCCGTGACAAATATCTTGAAGCCATCCCATTTCACCCTGCCTATCCAGGCGTGATTCCCGACACTTTTAATGTCGAGATGATGGTTGAGCGCGGCTACTGGATGGTCAGCTGGTTTAAAACCCAGTTTGGTCTGCGGGAAGAGCAGCTCGCCAAGGAAAAAGGCGTCACCGCTGAATCGCTGTTTGAAGCGTTGTTGGAAGCAGTTCCCGCAGGCTCGATGGGCTTAATGCTGCAGCCCTACTGGTCCTCTGGCACCAGTGTGCTTAGGCCCGAAGCCAAGGGAGCGATTGTCGGTTTTGGCGAAGCGCACACAAGGGCACATATTTATCGCGCCATGATTGAAGGCCTGACCTATGCCCTGCGCGAAGGCAAAGAACGGGTGGAAAAACGCAGCGGGAAAAAGCTCAAGCGTATCTTAGTCTCCGGCGGCGGCTCGCAGAGTGATCAAATAATGC
>LIDE01000005.1 GCA_001438605.1 SAR92 bacterium BACL16 MAG-120619-bin48
AAAAAGAGATGGTTGAAGCCAACCTGCGACTGGTTATCTCTATCGCAAAAAAGTACACCAACCGCGGCCTGCAATTCCTCGATCTTATTCAGGAAGGCAACATCGGCCTCATGAAAGCCGTAGACAAATTTGAATACCGCCGCGGCTACAAGTTTTCGACCTATGCAACATGGTGGATTCGCCAGGCCATTACACGCTCTATTGCCGACCAAGCACGCACCATTCGTATCCCAGTGCATATGATTGAAACCATCAACAAGCTCAATCGCGTATCACGCCAAATGCTCCAAGAAATGGGTCGCGAACCCACGCCCGAAGAACTGGCCGAACGCATGGAAATGCCAGAAGATAAAATTCGAAAAGTCCTGAAAATCGCCAAAGAGCCAATCTCCATGGAGACGCCTATTGGTGAAGACGAAGACGCCAGCATCGGCGATCTAATTGAAGACACCACCATCGCCCTGCCGCTAGACGAAGCCACCAAGCACAACCTCACCGAGTCAACTCGCGGCGTGCTGAGCAGCCTCACCGCCCGCGAAGCCAAGGTCCTGCGCATGCGCTTTGGTATTGATATGAACACCGACCACACACTCGAAGAAGTAGGCAAGCAGTTCGACGTAACCCGCGAACGCATCCGCCAGATCGAAGCAAAGGCACTGCGCAAACTGCGCCACCCAACGCGCTCCGATCACTTGCGCAGCTTTATTGACGACTAACCCAACGGGTTCAGTTGACACAACGAACGAGTAGTAACACAAGTTAGGGGCCCATAGCTCAGTTGGTTAGAGCAGTCGACTCATAATCGATTGGTCGCAGGTTCAAGTCCTGCTGGGCCCACCATTTTCGCCATATAAATCAATATCTTAGAGCCATCTCTCCACTCCCCTGATATCACTTTCACTTATCAGGTACAGTAGAGGTAACAGTTGATGGCTACATTTGTCTCCATAAACAACAAAACTAAAGTAATTGTTCGCAAACAGGGCTACCCAACGCACTGTAAAACCTTTCTGAAGAAGTCTGACGGCGTCATCTGGGCACGGAAAGTCGAATCAGAGATGGAAAGAGGTCTCTTTGAGGATACTTCTAAGGCAAAGACTATATTATTTAGCACCGTACTGGATAAGTACTATGCCAGTTGTGTAGCCAGAAACCTCAAAGCTCTGCGCTTTATCAAAGCTCACTCCAACATAATCAAAGACTCATTAGCGCAGTTAAGACTTATAGATTTGGATTCAGAGCGCCTTGCTAGCTATAGAAATCAGAGGCTGACAAGCGTCAGTCCAGCAACGACCAAGTTGGAACTGGGTATTATTATTCGTGCTTTAAAGTTTGCAGTAAGTGAGATGGGCGTCTACTTGCCCTCCTTCCCTCAAGTTAAATATCCAACTGTCTCTAACGCACGACATAAAAGAGCATCAAGCACAGAGATTAATACGATTAAAGAAAACATATCCAACCCAGAAATCCGCATCATTATCGACCTTGCAGTCCACACTGCGATGCGTCGAGGTGAGATTCTAAACATACAGTGGCAACACATAGATTGGACTAAGAATACTCTGCTTATACCAGAGACTAAAACTGGGCAACCACGGAAAGTGCCATTAACGGCTAAAACAATTACCTCGCTTAAACAACTTGAGGTCAAAGACTTAGGATTAGTCTTCAGTATCAGAGCCGACTCTGTATCTCAGGCATTTAAACGATCTTGTGCAATCGCACAAATAGATAATCTAAGATTTCACGACTTAAGGCACGAAGCGACCACACGATTCTTCGAGCTTGGGCTAAATGTAATAGAAGTGGCAGCCATCACAGGGCACAAAGACCTAAAGATGCTTAATAGATATACACACTTAAAGGCGGAAAAGCTGGGAGAGAAACTGAGAAATCTGCAAGGATGAATGTTCAAATAGGTGCTATTTACCCACTCCACAGCCTACCCAGCCAACCCTGCTTCATAGCACCCGTCAGAGCCCTCTACATTGCTCTTAAAGCACTGTTATTGCTGGGTTTATGGTGTTGAATAGGTATGCTGAGAATGGCTCTAAAACCGCCTGTATTGCGTTTTGAGAGGGTCTGTATATTGTTATTTAACGGCCTTTATGGCACTGTTATGTACATATGAATATTAGGTGTTAAGTGCCCTTGTGACAATAATTTTACTTCTTACAACAGCAAGACTAGCGGCATGAAACCATTGTTCGCATTAGCGCTATCAGCATTAGCTGTTATTCCAGCACCACCTGTTGAAGACTACTCAGGGCCGTATGGTCTAGGCATCTCTCGTTTAATTTCAGGATCGTCATTATCTGACTATCGCTATATCTGGATTTACGCATAGAAAACTCCTTTGCTTGATTTTAGAAGAATTTTCTACAAATAACCGTGTCGGATTTGTGGGGGGATTACAAATGCATTTTGGTAGCAGTCATACTCATACGTCATCGAGGGACGATATTGTGTGGTTGCAATATCCCGTGGTAAATTCTAGAACAGTCATGCGTTCTTCGATCAGAATGCTGGATCAGTGCCTGTTGGTTTAGCCTAACCGCCACTGCTCGTTTAACAGCTTTCACTGTATCGCCTGCGCGCATCTCCGGACTCACTTCATGACCCAAAATTTCCGACTGCAAACATCGGTTACCAAAGAAAGGTAATAAACCCCTCCTCCACTCAAATGAATTACAATTCTCCCCTCACTACCCTTTAAATAAAAAATAGTCTCTCGTTGTTTGTCTTAAAAAAGTATGGAATCTATCAAACCCAGCAGAGATTGAAGTCACGACCCAAACTATTGGCGTGCCAAAAAATAATAAAAGAGATAGACGGTGAATAGTCTGCGCAACCCTACCCTGATCGTTTTAGCCATTGCCGTCGCTGTTGCATTAGGCTTCGCGGTGTATTTAGCTGACCAAGACACAGGGGCACTCGATAGCGTGAACGGAGCCGTTCACCGAGAGACCGACGGCAATATTGTTCGGCAAACTGACGAGTACTTGGGCAGTGCTAGCTGCGGCGGCTGCCATGAGAAACAATACAGTGATTGGCGCGGGTCGCACCACGAGCAGGCTATGCAGCATGCCTCTGCGACAACGGTGAAGGGGAATTTTGCTAACACCTCTTTTGTCAGTGACGCTGTGTCTGTCTCCTTTACCCAGAAAAAAGACGGCTTTTATGCGCGTCTGGCGGGCACAGACAGCGTTGAACATGACTATAAGGTGCTCTATACCTTTGGCACTGAGCCCTTGCAGCAATATCTGGTCGCGTTTCCCGACGGTCGGCTTCAGCAATTGCCGGTGGCGTGGGACACCCAATCACAGCAGTGGTTTGATCCGCAACCGACGCTGAAAGCTCGACCGGGGGAGTGGGTGCATTGGACTGAGGGTGGGAAAAACTGGAACAGTATGTGCGCCGACTGTCACAGTACGGCTGTGGCGAAAAATTTTAGTGCCGTCGAGAATCGCTATGACACGGCGGTTGAAGAGATTAGCGTTGGCTGTGAGTCCTGTCATGGGCCCGGTCGTGATCATCAACAAGCGGTGCTCAATGGTGCTATAGCCGGGTTGGGCGATTTAAAAATTGATGCCATGAGTGCAGCCAATCCACAGCTCATGGTCGACAATTGCGGTCGCTGCCATGCGCGGCGTCAGGCAATTACCGAAAAATTTGAACATGGTAGCAATACCTTGCTCGACCATTATTTGCCGAGCCTATTAAACCCTCCCCTCTACCACAGCGATGGCCAGATTCTGGATGAGGTATTTGTGTATGGTTCTTTTTTGCAAAGCAAAATGTATGCGGCGGGCGTGAGTTGCGTCAATTGTCATGAGCCTCATAGCGCGCGGTTAAAGGGAGAGGGCAATCAGCTTTGTACCGGCTGCCACAGCGCGGCCGAGTTCGACAGTCCCCAACACCATCATCACAGCGAGACGGCGGCTCTCGCTGCAGGTAATCAGTGCATTGATTGCCATATGCCGGGTCGCTTGTATATGGGTAACGATTTTCGTCGCGATCACAGCTTCCGTGTTCCGCGCCCTGACCTGAGCGTGGCTCACGCGACGCCAAATGCCTGCACGGGCTGCCACACAGATGAAACTGATACATGGGCGGCGGACAATGTGGTGTCGTGGTTTGGCCTCGTTCGCGCGAGCCATTTTTCCGATGTTCTAACGGCGGCGCAAAGCCATCCCCGCGAGTCTTTGGGGCTGCTCGTTACGCTGCTCAAGGACCTGTCGCAGCCGGCGATTGCGAGGGCGACGGCAGCGTCTCAATTGGCGCCAGCGATCGCCGTTGATGGTGTTGAAGAGGCTGTAACAAGCGCCCTACAAGATTTACACCCACTGGTGCGGGCGTCCGCTGCTTCAGCGCTAGCGCAAGCGTCACTGCCTCAGCGTCTAGCTCCGTTGGCACCATTATTGGATGATCCTGTGCGGGCGGTGCGCATTGCCGCGGCACAGGCTTTGATTAATGCACCCCCAATGCGCATACCAAACCAATTCCGCGAGAGTTTCCGCCTGGCCAATATTGAATACCAGTCATCATTGATGGCCAATAGTGACTTCCCCACGGGGCGTTTGCAGATGGCTATCGACGCTCACCGCGGAGGTGATGAACAGGCGGCGGAAGGACACTATCTGGCAGCCGTGGCAATTGATAATCACCTGAATGCCGCACGCATGAACTTGGCACAGCTCTACTACAATCAGGGTCGACTGGCGGATGCTGAGGCGCTGTATCGGACGACTATTACTCAGGAACCCAATGCCAGTGAGGCGTTTTACGCGCTGGGACTGCTTCTCGCAGAGCAGCGACACTTTGGCGAAGCTGCCCAGATGTTGCGAAGTGCTGCCACCCTCGGCAACAATCCGCGAGCGTGGTACAACCTTGCGGTGCTCTATCAACAAACGGGCAATCCCGAAATGGCTGAAAAAAGCTACTTGCAGGCACTGCAGTTAGCGCCGGGGAACAGTGATTTTACGGTCGGATTAGTCAGTCTCTATAGCCAACAAGGTCTGACAAAAAAGGCCCTGGCAACGGTTGCGCAGGGCCTTGTGTTTGCACCGCACGACAGCCGGTTACTGCAGGCGCGAGAAGCCCTGCAACGCGCCGCCGCAAACTGAGTTATTGCAGCGCGGCTGAGGCTCTCTCCAGCAGGTTTCCTGCGTAATTCATCACATGAAAAACGATGGTCTGCTCATGGCTGCCGGTCACCAGATGGGCGCCTGGGCCGGTGGCGTAAATGGCCACATCTTCACCCCCGTGGGTTTCTGCGACGCCCGGCACCAAGACTTCTTGATGAAAGCCCTGCGTTTCGGTATCGATATTTGTCAGATCCTGACGGCCAGGTGTTGGCTTGCTGTAATAGGTGCGATCGGCATCGGTCTCGTCACCCAAATCGCGAAAACCAGAGCCATTGGCGTAACCGAGCGTGGTGTAGGGAAGTCCGTCTGCGGCAAGTTCAGGAGCCTCTGACCCGACGCTAATCACTTTACCCAAAATCGGATTACCGCGCTTTGGATAACCGGCCATGGTGAACGCGTGGCTGTGGTCTGCGGTAACAATAATCAGCGTCTCCGCTGGATTGGTCGCCTCCAGCGCCGCTTGAACGGCCCGCGAAAACTCGCTGGTTTCGGTCAATGCAGTCGCGGCGCTGCCAGCGTGATGGCCATGATCAATGCGCCCACTTTCGACCATAAGAAAAAAGCCCGCGTCATTTTTATCAAGAATATCAATCGCCTTGACCGTCATTTCAGTCAGCGAAGGCTCGCCCGCGATATCCTTGGAACGGTCTGCCTCGTAGCGCATGTGGGATTCACTAAACAAACCGAACAACTGGGTTGTCGTGTCGCTGTTCACTGCATCAAAGGCCGCTTGATTGTCCACATAGACGCCTGTTGGATAAGCCGCCTTCCATTCTTGCACAAGATTGCGGCCGTCAGTGCGATCACCCTCAATCGGGCTGTCGGCATCGCGGCTGTTGGCCTCTGGTTGATTGGGCAGGAACTCGCGACGACCACCGCCTAGCACAACCTCTAGACCGTTACTGTTGAGACCCCCATAGCGCGCATCAAGATTGGCTTTAAAATTCACTAACTGAGAGGCGATATCCTCACACCCTGACGCGACAGCCGCCGCCGGCAATTTTGAATTATTTTCCCAGTCGCGGTCTGCCGACTTAGCGTAGGTTGCTGCAGGGGTCGCATGGGTAATACGGGCTGTGGACACGATACCGGTAGCAAGACCGGCAATTTCGGCCAGCTCAAGTGCGGTAAATACCTGACTGCCGGCCACCGATGAACAGTCACCGCGAACCACGTTTTCATCCACACCAATAGTTCCAGCATCTGTTTTAACACCGCTAATTAGCGCCGTCATGGTGCCCGCAGAGTCTGGCGTCTGAGCATCGACATTATAGGTTTTGGACAAACCCACAAACGGAAAACGGCCAAAGCTGAGACTATTTTCTTCCCCCAATAGGCCTTTCTTTTGGCCGTCGAAAATACGTGCGGCGGTCACCGTTGACACGCCCATGCCATCGCCCACAAACAGAATGATATTTTTAGCAGAACCGCGCTGTGTTGCAACGCGCTGCACCTGTTCGTTGGTCTGCTGTACAGCAGCGGCTGTCTCGACAAACCATTGATTATCTGTAGTTTTAGCCAGCGCAGCCTGCGCCGCATTGGGCGCGGTGGTCGCAGATTGAGTGGCAAGCTGATCACAGCCGGTGACCGCGACGGACAAAGAGAGCAGGCAAACTGAAGCGACGTTATTCATACATAATCCTGAGTATTTTTATTGTTATCTCAATGGGGAGTTACTGGCGCAGCAGATAGTAAGGCACGGCCGTGCCACAAACAAGAAAGGTGTTGGTTAATCGAAATGAAGTAATTGATCAATGCTCAGATTGTGAGCTTTGGCGATTTTGAATAACTGCCAAAGAGAGACGATCGCTCTCGGATCCTGCTCCATGCGCTGATATTGACGCACCGAGAGTTCATAATCAGCCATATCCTCTTGCACGAGATGACGCTCATTTCGCAGCGCCACAATGCGCTTCTGCAAATTCTCTTGGAACTGCAAAAACTCGGCGTAATAAATTGAGTCGGCATTTGGGCGCTGCATAACGAATTGGCTAATTTCCTATTGACCTAAGCCGCCAAGCTTGGCATATTCAAAAACACCACAACACGCCACGCTTGGCGCGAAAAAGTGGTGCGACAAGGAGTCGCTTAATCACGCCAATTAACCAGCAGGGAGCTCACAAAGTGACAGTAAAATCACCCGCGAAAAAAGCATCGCCACATCTTCTAGTTATCAGTATTCTCTTTTCTACACTCTTACTTGGCTGCGCCACCACCGGCGATTCACCGAGCTATTACTTGGACTCCTACACGCAAATGCGTAGCGCCGTCTTTACACAGCGCGAGCTAATCAACACTGAATTATCAGAGCCCAGCAAGGTCAATCAAGCGTCTCGAACATCGCTGATCAACAGCTACTGCGACTTAGTTGACCGAGGCATCATTTATGTCTCCGCGGAGAATGTACCCCCTTCATGCCAAGGGGAAACCCACAAAACCCGAACCTGCGCGATGAAATTTCATCAGTGTGCCAGCCGCTGCGCCCTGCGCAGCAACGACTGCCAGCCCTGCATTGAAAGTTCGAACACGTGCCTTAACTAGCCAGCCAAATCCACTGCCGCGTGGCCTCTGCCTTAAGCAGGACCGTAAGCGTAGAGGCCGCCTTTTTTCAGTGCCGCAAGATAAGCCGGTCGCTGCTGAAAGCGCGCGCGGTAGGCTGAGATATTGGGCAAGCTCAATTGGGCTCCGAGCAGCGGTGCTATTTCGGCAACAAAGGACATCTGTATATCCGCCCCAGTTAGTTGGTTGCCCACCAACCAGTCAACATTGTGCAGAGCCTGTTCAACGAAACCGAGGTGGCGCTGCAATTCATCGGCAATACGCGGCTGCAGAGGGGCGCCGCCATCCGGCAGCTTGGAGGTGTACATTTTTAACATCAACGGCAGCATAGCACTGCCTTCAGCGTAGTGAAGCCACTGCAGGTACTGCTCGTACTCAGGAGTATCGCAGGCGGGCAACAGGCGGCCATTGCCGTAGTGACGGAGGATGTAGTCAATAATGGCGCCGGACTCGATCACAGTCTGCGCGCCATCAGTGAGCACCGGCGACTTACCCAACGGGTGAATCGCCTCCAGCGCTAAAGGCGCCAAATTCGTCACGGGGTCGCGCTGATAACTCTCTATTTTGTAATCAATGCCTAACTCTTCAAGCAACCAGAGCACACGCTGTGAGCGCGAATTATTGAGGTGATGGACAGTCAACATAGCCGAGTCTCTTATTATAGGATGATGGACAGCGCCTTCTTCTGTCGGCGCTTGCAGACAACAGTATACTTAGAATTAAAAAAAATGATGGTGCTGAAAACGCCTGCTTGTGACCCGTTGGTTCATTGTTCCAATACCCGTTCCACTGTAAGCTAGAGCCCCTAATTCATTCGCTATCGACGTTATTGAGAGCACTGTGACCACGCCTTTTACCTACCCAGCACCGCGCTCCACCCGCAATAATTTTAAATGTCCAAATTGCAACCAAGCTCTGATTCCACAAACAGAAGCACGCACCTTTGCCTGTTCAAATAATCACAGTTTCGATAGCGCAAAAGAGGGTTATCTCAACCTGCTTGTGGTGCAAAACAAACGCAGTCGCCAGCCAGGGGACAGTGATGAGATGATCCGCAGCCGTCAGCGTTTTTTGAGCGCAGGTTACTATCACGACCTGACTGACGCCATTGCCCAATGCATCGAAAAAAGCGCGATAGGTTTTAACCAAACGCTGTTCGATATCGGCTGTGGCGAAGGCCACTACATGCAGCAACTGCGAGAAGCCGCAACTCATGCCTCGACAGATCTGCAACTGGTTGGTATGGATATTTCAAAATTTGCGGTGCGGCTTGCTGCGAAACGCAATCTCAATGCGCGCCTCGTGGTCGACAGCGCCTTCAATATTCCCTTGTTTGAAAATCGTATCGATACTGCCCTCTCTGTATTTTCTCCGATCAGCCCGCAAGAGACTTCGCGCGTACTCAAGCCGAGTGGGCAACTGATTATGGTAGGGCCAGGAGAGCAGCATTTAAGCGGTCTGACCGAGTTAATCTACGAAAAAAACACGCCCCATCGCGGCAACTATGACACCCTTGAAGCGACCGATTACTTTGCACTGCAACAGCAAATCGAAGTGAAAAAGACTATTACAGTGGAAGGAGCTGCGATTTTAGATCTGCTGACCATGACTCCCTACTATTGGCACTGCACGCCTGAACAACAAATCGCGCTGCAGCAACTAGACCGGCTTGAAACACCGATTCACTTTTACCTCAATATTTACAAAAACATGAAGGGGAAAGCCCCTCAAACAGGCGCATAAATAGCCATGAGGACAGTCGCAGAAAGTCAGTTTTTACAGCGTCATAAACTGCCCGACCAGTATCTTGATAATGCCAAATGCTGGTTTGATCCTCTACTCCAACCGCTGTCAAACAAACGCCCGACCAAAATTGGCCGACCGCTTATTATTGGGCTTAGCGGCTGCCAAGGCTCGGGAAAATCGACCCTCGCCGATTATCTCTGCACCATGCTTGGCGAACAGTTTGGTCTGCACTGCCTCACCCTCTCTCTTGACGATTTTTATTTGACTCGCGTCGAACGCAGACAACTCGCAGACACCGTGCACCCCCTATTAACGACGCGCGGCGTACCCGGCACCCACGACATTGGACTGGCCCTGCGCACATTTCAAAGCCTGATTGACGGGACCGGCAGCACGCCTATTCCACGATTTGATAAAGGCAAAGACGACCGCGTCCCACCAAACAACTGGGATCAGGTAGAGGGCCCACTGGACATTATTGTTTTAGAAGGCTGGTGCATTGGTGCTGGGCCCCAATCGAGCGCAGAGCTCGCGCATCCTGTTAACAGCCTCGAACAAAATAGCGACGACCAGGGGATTTGGCGCCGCTTTGTCAACCACGCGCTGGCCACTGACTATCAAACTCTCTTTGCCCTTATCGATACGCTAATCCTGCTAGAGGCGCCCTCATTTGACAGCGTATTTGAGTGGCGTCTACAGCAAGAAGATAAGCTGAGAGCGAGTATCAAGGCACCGTTTGACGCAGGTTTATCAGGTCTAATGACGGCGACGGAGATCCGGAGATTTATCGCCCATTACCAACGCATCACCGAGCACTGCCTGCGGGAATTACCCGCACGAGCCAATTATCTGTTCAAACTGAACGAAAAGCGGCAAATTATTGCATCTACCAATCCGCCGACCATCGCCATATACTGAAGCAGTGCGAGTCGCCCAACAGGCCTGTCGGGCGGTCTCTTCTTATTTTTAACTGTAATTTACAGTATCGGAGATAAAGATGAATTTAGCTCAACTCGACAGCACCTTCGCGATTATTTTGATCGCACTACTCCAGTTTATTTTCTTCACCGGCCGCACCGGTTTCAGCCGCAACAAATACGATATTCAAGCACCGAAAACCGTGGGCAACGACCATTGGGAGCGTATTTTTCGCGTCCAGCAAAACACCATGGAACAACTGGTGATTTTTATTCCCAGCATGATTATTTTCAGTTTGTATCTCAGCCCAACTTGGGTAATTTTACCGGGCGTGTTGTTTATCATAGGTCGACAAATTTTTTCACGGCTCTACATCCAGAATCCGCAAAGCCGCGGTCCGGGCATGATAGTAAGCTTTCTCAGCAATATTATTTTGGTGGTTGGCAGCCTGATCGGGGTCTTTACACAGCTGGCGGGCTAACCCGCGCAGCTTGCCAAACTGAAGAATGGACTCCATTACGGAGTTCCGCTATGAATTCATGGCGGAATTCATGGCGGAATTCATAGCAGAGCTTGGCAGGCGGCGGAGCTTGGCTGGCGACCTAAAGCAGCGGTGTAAAATGATTAGGCAAACGCGTGGCGCAGAACAATCGTCTCGACGCGATCGGGACCGGTTGAAACAACGTCGACCGGCGCGCCGACGAGTTCTTCGATCCGAGAAATATAGGCGCGAGCATTAGCCGGCAGGTCCTCTAAACGCTGAGCACCAACGGTCACTTCACTCCACCCTGGCATAGACTCGTAGACCGGCTCGAGATTCTCGAAATCGTCCGAGTGCGAGGGCACACCCACTTCTTCACCCGCGCTATTTCTATAGCCGATACAAATTTTAACTTCCTTTAGACCGTCCAATACGTCTAACTTGGTCAGACAAATACCTGAAATACTATTGATAAGCACGGCTTGTTGTAGGGCAACAGCGTCAAACCAACCGCAGCGGCGCTCTCGGCCGGTTGTGGTACCCACTTCGCGCCCCTTAACACTTAAATGCGTGCCGATCTCGCACAGTAACTCTGTTGGAAATGGCCCCGAGCCCACGCGTGTTGTGTAAGCTTTGGTGATACCCAAAACATAATCAATATAGAGCGGGCCAAAGCCAGTTCCGGTCGCGGCGCCGCCCGCAGTGGTATTCGAAGACGTAACAAACGGATAGGTGCCATGATCAACATCAAGCAGAGAGCCTTGAGCGCCTTCAAATAGAATATCAGCGCCTGCTTTTCGGGCATCGTGCAATATTTTAGTCACGTCTGCTTTCATGGGCAGCAGCGCAGAAGCCCAGGCTTTTGCGTCAGCCAAGGTTTTATCAAAGTCGACGGGATCTGTTTTGTAGTAGTGGGTCAGTGCAAAATTATGATATTCAAGAACGTCTTTCAGTTTAGCGGCAAAGCGCTCCATGTTTGCGAGATCGCCTAAGCGCAGCGCGCGGCGCGCCACTTTATCTTCATAGGCGGGGCCAATACCGCGACCAGTTGTGCCGATTTTAGAATTACCGCGAGCTGCTTCACGAGCCTGATCAAGGGCAATGTGGTAGGGCAAAATAAGCGGACAAGAGCCTGATACTTTCAATCGATCACGCACTTCAATACCACGCTCTTCGAGCATCGCGATCTCACGCAAAAGCGCATCTGGCGCAACCACTACGCCATTGCCAATCACACAGGTGACATGGCTGCGCAAAATGCCCGAGGGGATAAGATGGAGCGCAGTTTTTTTGCCATCGATCACCAGCGTGTGCCCAGCGTTGTGGCCACCTTGGAAGCGGGCTACAACCGTGGCTTTATCGGTCAACAAATCAACAATCTTACCCTTGCCTTCGTCCCCCCACTGGGAACCAAGAATCACGACATTTTTACCCATAATATTTCTTGCTCAAAAAAATTTGCCACTTAAACCGTTAGCTTAAGGCAGCTTTTGAATCACCAAATGACCATTCTCTTCCACTAGCAGACGATCACAACTCACTTCGTTATAGTCAACCTGTTGACCTTGAAAACCCTGTACCACTCTATTTCCCTGACTGCGCAACAGCGCTATCTGCTCTGCCAACTGAGCATTGTTGGTGTAGGGAACAAAAATTCCCAGACCCGCCCGATGGCTGTACTTGCTCTGAGTCACGAGTGATTTCAGATTGAAGGCAAATCCTGTTGCCGGACGCGGGCGACCAAAGGCTGCGCCCACGTGATCGTAGCGACCACCATTGCCAAGCGCTTTGCCGTGACCCTGCACATAGGCGGCAAAAACAATACCGGTGTGGTAGTGATACCCTGGCATCTCACCGAGATCTAAATAAACAGTGATATTGCGAGTAGAAATGGCCGCCACAACATCTTCAAGCTGGGCAATGGCCTGCAGCACCTTGGCAGGAGCACCCGCCAGTTTGTGTTTCGCGGCTTTCAGAATTTCAGCGCTACCGGTCAAACTCGGCAGAATGGTGAGCCACTCGGCCAATTTGGGGTCGGTGATGTTCTGGCTCACCCACTGCCCCAGCTCTCGCGTTGCCTTGCGCTGGAGCAATTCAAACAATTCAGACTCAAGCTCTTGGCTCAAATCGGCATTGGCTAAAAGGCCGCGGAAGATATCTACGTGCCCCAAGTCCAAATGCACTTTTTCAACACCGGCCGTGGCCAGTGTCTGTAAAAATAGCTCTATTACTTCGATGTCCGCCGCAAGACTTGCTTCCCCGAACAACTCGACGCCCAGAGAGATAGGTGTGCGCGATTCAAGAGGCCCGCGAGGGCGGGTGTGGAGAACAGTTCCTGCATAACAGAGTCGACTTGGGCCTTCACGGCGCAAACTGTGTGCATCCATCCGCGCGGTTTGCGGCGTGATATCGGCTCGAATACCCATCATGCGACCACTTAGTTGGTCTGTGATACGGAAGGTCATCAGATCAAGGTCAGATCCTGAGCCGCTAAGAAGAGAGTCGGTAAACTCAACCATCGGCGGTATCACGAGGTCGTAGCCCCAATTGTGATAGAGATCGAGCAGTTGGCGACGCATGTACTCGACAACATGAGCCTGCTCAGGGAGCACCTCATCGACGCCATCGGGTAATAACCAGCGGTCTGCAGTTGTCATGAACGTTCTTTAAGCCTCTACTTTTAAACTCTTTTTTCGCCTGGAAATAGTGAGCACTGAGATGCTCAGCCAGCTATTTCAACGCAATAAAAACAATAAACCAGCACCAATCAGCATGCTAGCGAAGCCAACTAACCGCATAGTGCGGTCATCGACTTGGGCGAGCACTTCCACCATGTTGCGCCATTTTGCCGGTGATAAAAAAGGGATAATCCCCTCTAACACTAGCAGCAAGCAGACAGCTGTACCAAAATCCTTCAGCATGATGTCCCACCCCAAATTCGGCATAAAAAAACCGGGGCTGGCCCGGTTTTTAGATTTTAACAAAGTCGCTGTCAATGTGGCAGGAGTTTTTGCATTAATTATCCTATTGGCAACCCTGAAAAACTTATTTGCCACTCTGCTTGTTTAAATACTTAAAGAAGTCGCTATCAGGCGCCACTAACATCACGTCGCCCTTGCTGGAAAATGACTGCTTGTAAGCATTCAAGCTACGCATGAACGAATAGAACTCTGGATCTTTCTGATAGGCGCTGGCGTAGATACCCGCAGCCTCCGCATCGCCAGCGCCGCGCAATTGCTCGGCATCGCGATAGGCATTGGCCAGTTCAATGGTTCTTTCACGGTCTGCTGATGCGCGAATTCGCTCAGCTTTTTCATTACCGGTTGAACGCAATTCACGGGCCTCTTTTTCACGCTCAGCGGTCATGCGTCGGAAAACCTGGCTGCTCACTTCTTCAGGCAGATCGATACGCTTGACTCTGACATCAACCACTTCAATACCCAAACTGCCCAAAACGGACGCGTTTAGCTCTGTCGTGATATTTTTCATCAATAGATCGCGCTCGCCAGAGACAACCTCGTGCAACGTGCGAGTACCAAACTGGTTGCGCAAGCCATTATTAACACGGTTAGCCAAACGGTTGTGGGCTACGGTTTCTACACCACCGGTGGCCTTGTAGTAGGTTTCGACATTGGCAATACGCCATTTTGCATAGGAGTCGACTATGAGACGCTTTTTCTCTGCCGTAAAGAAACTGGCAGACGGCGCATCGACAGTTAAGATGCGCGCATCAAACAATCGAACATCATCAGCAAATGGGATCTTGACGTGCAGGCCTGGCTGAATATCGGCTTCAATTAGTCGTCCGAAGCGCAGCTTGACGCCGCGCTCAGTCTCGCTCACGACATACAGAGTGCTGCTGGCCGCGACCACTAAAATCACCAGGGCGATCATTGACTTCAGTACATTGCTCATCGTCTTCTCTCCGTCGGCGTCTGTTCAACATTGCGCTGTAGCTTTTCAATCACTTGGTTGGCAATGCGATCGATTAACTGTCCGCTCGTTATGTCTTCGTCTTTTGCTTGCCTGCCTTCTTGAATAAGCTTATCTAAGGGTAGGTAAAGCATATTGTTACCGCTCTCAGCATCCACCAAAATCTTGGTGCTGTTCATCATGACCTGCTCGACCGCGTCGATGTAGAGGCGCTCTCGCGTGACCACAGGGGCCTTTTTGTACTCCGTCAACAGATTGACGAAGCGTTGGGCTTCACCTTCTGCTTTCGACACGACCTGCGATTTGTAGCCTTCGGCCTCTTCTCGCATACGCTGTGCCGCACCGCGCGCTTCAGGAATGATGCCATTCGAGTAGGACTGTGCTTCGTTCACGAGGCGCTCGAGATCTTCCCGCGCTTTAATTACGTCATCGTATGCCGCTTTCACCTCGGTCGGTGGACGAGCATCTTCGATGTTGATCTTGACCACATTGATACCGCTGGAATAGCTGTCCAAAAGTGCTTGCAAGCGCTCTGCCGTGAGCAGGGCAATTTGCTCTCGACCTGTGGAGATAACATCATCCAACCCAGAGCTACCCACAACGTGGCGAAGAGCACTGTCAGTGGCGTGTTTGAGGCTGATTTCAGGATCGCGAATATTCAAGACAAAAGCCTTGGCGTCTTGAATGTTGTATTGCACCGTGAGGGAGATTTCAACAATATTTTCGTCTTGCGTTAGCATGAGACCGCGCGCAGAGTATTGACGCTCTTCCGTCACTCGAACAGTGTTGATCTGGTCGATAACTTTAGGATTCCAGTGCAGACCTGAACCGAGGGTATCGTGATACTTACCAAAACGAAGAACAACCACCTGCTCTTTTTCATCGATCTGGTAAAAGCCCAAAAGCCCCCAAACAACTATAACGATAGCCAACAGCACTGGCGCAAGATTTTTGCCGCCGTCACTATTAGAACCGCCACCAAAACCACTGAATTTTTCTTTCAGACGATTAAGTGCTTCGTCCAAATCAGGCGGACCGTCATTTTTACGGTTGCCACCCCACGGGTCTTTACCACCTCCGGGTTCGTTCCAAGCCATACTTTCTCTCCAAATTAAAAAATTCTAACGGGTTCTTGCCAAACAGTAATCACCCAATGCTCAATCTATCTCGCAGCATTGTATAATGCAGCCAAATCCTCAGATTTCAACCCCGCGGCCTTGATAAGACGGAAATAATCCATCTCAGGCAGCTTAACCTCTAAATTAATACAACCACGGTCATCAACTTCTTCGTGAATAACCGCTTTGTGACTGTACATAGATGCACGCAGAGCGCCCTGTTCTGGCAGCAAATGCAGTGTTTTGTGCACCAGCCTGCCCGGCAGCCGCGCAGTCACAGCCTCGATCAACAGGGCCATACCCTCCCTGTTCAGCGCCGATACCCATACGGCAACTGGCTGACCGTCAGCATCGTAATCAATACGTGCGGTGCTGTCCTCAAGTAAATCAATTTTGTTATACACCATTAACGTGGGCAGCTCGTAGGCATCTATCTCTTTGAGCACCTCGTTTACTTGGTTGATGCTGTTTGCACGATCTTCCGACGCGGCATCAACCACATGCAAGAGCAATGTTGAATTGGCCGCCTCTTCGAGAGTCGATCGAAAAGCATCCACCAATCGGTGTGGTAGATGACTAATAAAACCCACCGTGTCGGCAAAGATCACCACACCTTTTTCGTCGATCTCTATTTTGCGCATTGTTGGATCGAGGGTGGCAAAGAGTTGGTCGGCGACGAACACGTCCGATTGTGTGACCGCATTGAACAGCGTCGATTTCCCTGCGTTGGTGTAGCCCACTAAGGAGACAGCGGGAATCTCAGCGCGCACTCTCGACTGGCGACTTTGCGCCCGTTGATTGCGTACTTTCACTAGACGCGCCTGAATCGCTTTAATGCGATCGCGCACCATGCGACGGTCGGACTCCAACTGCGTTTCACCCGGGCCGCGCAAGCCGATACCGCCTTTTTGACGTTCTAGGTGGGTCCAGCCGCGCACGAGCCGTGTGGACAGATGATGCAACTGAGCCAGCTCAACCTGCAATTTACCTTCATGGGTCCGCGCGCGCTGGGCGAAAATATCGAGGATAAGTCCGGTGCGGTCGAGCACACGACACTGCAACTCAGCTTCAATATTGCGCTCTTGGCTGGGGGAGAGGTTGTGGTTAAAAATAACCAACTCGGCGCCACTGCTTTTTACGGCGTTACCGATCTCTTCTAGCTTGCCGGTTCCCACAAAAAACTTGGCGTGAGGCGAAGAGCGGGAACCCGTCAGAAAATCGACTGGGTCCCCACCTGCAGATAAGACTAATTCTTCAAACTCCCGCGGGTCGTCGGGCTCTGACTCACTATTCAATTTCAAATGAACTAAAACTGCTTTTTCACCGAAATCGGGACGTTCGAAAAATAATGCCACTCTAATTAAAAGTCATCGTCAGAAAAGTTACCATCGTCGTGGCCGTAGCCGCCCTGTGAATCACTGGACGAGCCAGCGGCAGGAAGCTTAACCGGACGAGACGGGACAATTGTCGATATAGCATGCTTGTAGACCATTTGACTGATCGTGTTTTTCAACAACACCACAAACTGATCAAATGACTCCACTTGGCCCTGTAACTTAATACCATTGACCAAAAAAATAGAAACTGGGATACGCTCTTTCCTTAACACGTTAAGAAAAGGGTCTTGTAAATTCTGCCCTTTCGACATTTGTACTTCTCCTTTTATAGTTTTCCAATTTAAGTTTTCCAAAAAAGCTGCAAATAGCGCAACTCAAAACGCAGACCAAGCAAAGTCCACAACGTACTTTAATGCTCCTTTTCACCCCTATAGATGGGCGCGTCAGGAAGGTTTTTCAAGGCCGTCTCGCACATTTTATCAACCGAAATAAATCCTGTCGCATTATCTATTTCTAAATTGACACTAAATGGCCAGTTGCGCAACCACGTAATCTGCCTTTTGGCCAACTGCCGTGTTGCAGCAATTCCTTTTTCAACGGCTTCATCCATACTGCATCGACCATCAAGGGCCTGCCACAACTGCCGGTAACCCACTGAGCGAATGGCCGGTAAATCCTCATGCAAATCACCGCGCCCATAGAGTGCGGCCACTTCTGTTTCAAAACCGGCGGCCATCATTTTATGGAATCGCTGTTCAATACGTTCGTGAAGCAACTTTCGATTGCTTGGCAAGAGTGCAAACTGCTTAATCGCATAACTGTCTGCAATACCGCCAACACTCTCTGTGCGCCTTAGTGCCGATATCGGCACCCCCGTAATTCTGTAAACTTCCAGCGCCCTCTGAATGCGGTGTGAATGATTTGGATGCAGTGCCGCAGCCGTCTCTGGATCAACCTGCTGCAGTTCTTGATGCAAACTGGCCCAACCCTCTGCATCAGCCTTTTCCTGCAATTCAGCGCGAATAGCTGGATTGGCGTGAGGCATTGAGGAGAGCCCCTCAAGTAATACTTTAAAATAAAGCATTGTGCCACCCACGAGCAGAGGTATTTTCCCTCGCGCAGTCATATCGTCCATCACGCGTCGCGCATCAGCCATAAACTCAGCGGCGGAATAGGACTCCGAAGGGTCGCGAATATCAATCAGTTGATGAGGGGCGCGCTGAAGAGTTTCCCGATCCGGCTTGGCGCTGCCAATATCGAGAAACCGGTAGATCTGCGCGGAATCGACATTGACCAACTCCACTGGCAGATGCTGCTGCAGGGCAATCGCCAAATCGGTTTTGCCGCTGGCGGTTGGGCCCATGACGAAAAGTGCTGGGGGCTTGTTCTGCGCTGGCACCGGCTTATCGTCCCCGCAAGAATAACTTGTCGAGCTGGTCGAGGGAGAGCTGCGACCATGTTGGGCGACCGTGATTACACTGACCACTGCGTTCCGTGGCTTCCATGTCGCGCAACAGAGCATTCATTTCAGCAAGGCTTAGCTTGCGATTTGCTCGCACTGAGCCGTGGCAGGCCATGGTCGATAATATTTCGTTAATATGGTCGCGTATCCGCTCTGAGGCGCCGTACTCAAGCAGGTCCGACAGCACATCGCGAAGCAGCGCCTCAACCTCCGAGCCGCGCAAGATAGCGGGGATTTCACGCACGATTATACTTTCGGCAGCCGCGCGCTCAACGCTAAAACCGAGCTTACTAAAAACTTCACTATTCTGTTCGGCCGCGTCCGCTTCGCGCTGACTCACCGCCAAACTCTCTGGCACCAAAAGCGGTTGCGAAATCAATCCCTGATCGTCAAAGGCTGTTTTCATGCGCTCGTAGGTAATTCTTTCGTGGGCTGCATGCATATCAACGACGATGAGTCCCTGACTATTTTCCGCGAGAATATAAATACCTTTGAGCTGGGCAATCGCGTAACCGAGCGGCGGAATATGCTGGGGCTCTCCATCGACGATGGACTCGGGCAACTGGGTGCCTGCCGTCGAGTAAAGGGTCTGATAGGCGCTCATCGGCGCCGCAACGCCAGAGCTATGCGGTCGGTGATCCGCAAACTGCATCGACGGCTGTCGCTGCATCGCTGGCTGAGACACCCCCGTCAACCCTTGAGCTGCAGGCGGGCTGGTCTCTTGGTGGGTTTGTAAGTGGTCCTGCGGGCGGTCTTCCGCCAAGGCGCGCTTTAAGGTTTGCGAAATAAAACTGTGAATAGAGCCGCTGTCGCGAAAGCGCACTTCATGTTTGGTTGGGTGAACATTGACATCGACATCTGCTGCTGCAATTTCCAGAAACAATACATAGGCGGGATGACGGCCGTGATAGAGCACATCCTGGTAAGCCTGGCGCACGGCATGGGAGACAACCTTGTCGCGTATGCAGCGGCCATTGACAAAGAAATGCTGGAGATCGGCCTGACTGCGAGAAAAGGTGGGAAGACCTATCCAACCCCAGAGACGCAGCCCCATCCGCTGATTGTCCACATATAACGCCTCTTGCATAAAGGGCGCACCGCAAATTTCGGCCACGCGCCGCTCTTGCTCAAGCTGAGTTTTCGCTGGCCGCAAACTCAGTTGGGCGCGCTGATTGTGGCGCAGACTAAACGCTACATCAAAACGACTCAACGCGAGCTTTCGTATGCTTTCATCAATTTTGTTGTATTCGGTTTTTTCAGTACGCAAAAATTTGCGCCGAGCCGGGGTATTAAAAAAGAGGTCTCGAACTTCAACACTGGTGCCGAGAGGGTGTGATGCGGGCTGAATATCAACGGCCATATCGCGTCCCTCTGACACCGCCTGCCACGCTTTGCCCCCACCGTTATTGGAGGTCAAACTAAGCCGTGACACGGAGGCAATACTGGCCAATGCTTCGCCCCGAAACCCCAGCGTACCCACCGCTTCAAGATCTTCTAAGCTGTCTATTTTACTGGTCGCGTGCCGACTCAGCGCCAGCGCCAAATCGTCCACGGCAATGCCGCAGCCGTCATCGCGAATACGCAGCAACTTCACACCGCCCTGCTCAACATCGACATCAATGCTTTGCGCACCTGCGTCGAGACTGTTTTCAATCAACTCTTTAAGCACAGAAGCGGGACGTTCAACCACTTCACCGGCGGCAATCTGATTGGCTAATTGTGGGCTGAGAACCTTAATAGAGGGCATAGCTGAGACCTTCAAACATGCGTTTCAGTGGATAGGTACATGGCGCTAACATCAGCACTGCTAAAATACGCTCTGATAAAATAAGCTCTGATAAAATAAGCTCTAATAAGATAGGCACCCTAACTAGTAAGCAGGGATCAATAGCTTTTGACCCACCCTGACTGAATTTGATTTCATTTTATTGTAGCTAACGAGTTTTTGTACCGACGTGTTGTGCCGCGCCGCTATCTGCGACAGTGTGTCGCCACGGGCGACTATATAGCTGCGCTCGCGTTTGTTTTTGTTGGCCGCCAACGAGCTGCCACTGGGCGGCTTCAACGTAAAATACTCCACCAATCCCGCGTAAATTGCTTCAGCCATTTTTTGCTGGTAGTCAGCATTGCTCAACTGCCGCGCTTCACCCGGATTGGAGATAAAACCGGTCTCGACTAACAGCGACGGAATATCCGGCGATTTCAATACCAAGAAGCCCGCCTGCTCGACTTGCTTTTTGTGCAGTCGGGCGACCGACCCCATTTTGCGCAGAACATACTCTCCAGCATCTAGGCTACTGCTGAGTGTTGCTGTCATTGAGAGGTCCAGAAGTACTTCTGCCAAGGCCGCATCTTTGTCGTCTAAACTCAAGGAGCCGGAGCCACCAATTAAATCGGCACTGTTTTCCTTGTTCGCTAAGTACCGAGCCGCCTCACTCGTAGCACCCTTGGTCGACAGCGCATAGACCGAGGCGCCGTGCGCTTTCGGGTTTGTAAAGGCATCGGCGTGAATTGAAACAAAGAAGTCTGCGCGGCTATTGCGCGCTATTGTTGTGCGCTTGCGATGCTCTAAATAATAATCACCCGTTCTCACTAACGCCCCAGTAAAATCTGGATCGTTATCAAATAATTTATCCAGCCGCTGAGCTATCTGAAACGCCACCACTTTTTCGCGAATTTTCTGAGGCCCGAGGGCACCAGGATCTTCACCACCATGGCCGGCATCGATGGCTATGACAATCTTTCTGTTGTCCTGAACAACTACTTTACTAACCGCTTTTTTCTCGACCGCAACTGCATCGCGACCATATATGTCGATCACAAGTCGGTCGCCATACTGCTCGTAGGCCTTGAGTGCGAAGCTTTTAACCTCGGCGCGGCCGTTCAAGTCAAACACTAAGCGCAGGTCAGAGCCTCCGCGAACGCCGGAGCGAACACCCTTGATGGGAGTCCCTGAGAGATCAAGGTCCTTAAATGTTGTTTTCAGCGCTGCGTTTTTAACATCGACCACTAAGCGATAAGGATTACTTAGCACAAAACTTTTATGCTCGACCGCGCCACTGAGGTCAAGCACGAGGCGTGTATTATCTGGCGCACGCCACAAGCGCACGCTTTCTATATCCGCAGCAAAATTCTTGCCGGCGAATGTCAACGTCGTCACTACAAGCAATGTTGTTACTGCCAACCGCATTTTAAACTGCAACTCAAACCTCACTTTGCTTGCTGCTATCGCCCGCTATTTTAGTTGGCCATAGCCTTGATTAAGGGCCAAAAGAATCTGTCCACCTGCACTCGATCCCGCCTGCAGCGTCAGCATACGACCTTCACCCGCTTGGATAATGTCGATGGTGATATCAGGATCTGGCAAAAACCCACGACCGCGCTCTGGCCATTCTATCAAGCATAGACGCGCGTCGACCAGATAGTCGCGAAAGCCCATGTATTCGAGCTCTTCCGGATCCATTAGCCTATAAAAATCAAAATGGCAGACGGTGCCCAACGCGAGTTGATACAACTCCACAAGGGTGTAGGTTGGACTTTTAACGGCACCGCTGTGACCCAGTCCGTGCAATATTCCGCGGCTCAGAGTGGTTTTTCCCACCCCCAAGTTGCCCTGCAAAGCGATAATTGCGGCCTGCGCCACGGCACCATGACGCGTCTGCTCGGCCAGCGCTTGTTCAAGAACCGCCGCCAAGTCTGCCGCAAAGGCCAGCATGGCTGGTTCGCCCAGCAATTCAACGCTCAGCTGACTTGCGCTATCTGCCATGTTGCTTAAAGTCCCTCTTTGTTCAAAAGCTTGCGTAAAAATGGTGCTATATCTGAAGCCACGAAACCGCGCACGCCCTGCTCTTGAGTGGCCATATCCGCCGCAGCTGAATGCAGACAGCAGCCTAGTTGCGCGGCAATCGAGGGCGTCAAACCTTGAGCTAAGAGCGCGCCAATAATTCCCGAGAGAACATCGCCCATTCCGCCGGACGCCATACCCGGATTGCCGTAGGGGCAGACAGCAATCTCCGCCTCGTCGGCGCTCGCAATCAATGTGCCAACGCCCTTCAATACTATGGTGGCATTGAATTTTTCTTGCAGTCGACGGGCCGCGGAAAATCGATCGGCCTGAACCTCAGCCACCGATATACCCAGCAGCCTCCCAGCTTCCGCAGGATGCGGCGTCATAACCCACTGACGGCCATCGGGTTGCGCAATCACTCTTCCCTCGGCAAGAATATTCAGCGCGTCAGCATCCATAACCATCGGCACGCCAGTGGCCACTGCTTTTTGCAACAATTGTTCTGACCAGGGCGATCGGCCCAACCCTGGGCCGACAACCAGCACCGTTGGTCTATCCAGCAATGGTTCCAACTCCTGCCCGGAGATGACGCCGCTTACCATAATTTCAGGCTGTCGCGCCAACAGTGCTGCGACGTGGATAGGTCGGGTCGCAACACTGACCAAACCAGACCCTGTTCGCAGCGCAGACTCGGCCGCCATCATCGCGGCGCCGCCGAAGCCGTTGTCCCCGCCAATCACCATGACATGCCCAAATTGGTTCTTGTAGGCATCAATCTCACGATCGGGAAAGTTATCCATCAGATCATCGAGATCCATCAGCTTGGCGTCGGGGCTGAGATGCTCGAAAATTTCTTCGTTAATGTCCAGCGAGTGATAAATAATCTCACCACAAAGCGCCGGCCCTCGGCCGGTGAACATCCCTTGTTTGGCCGCGACAAACGTCACCGTGATATCCGCTTTAACCGCGACATCCGCTGCACTGCCGGTGTCCGCACAGAGACCTGAAGGTAAATCGAGTGCCAGCACCGGCAGCGCCGCGATATTGATCGCAGCGATTGCTTCGCCATACTGGGCGCGCATCGGGCCTGAATAGCCTATTCCCAGCAGGGCATCAACAATCACGCCTTCCTGCACATCTAAGCCTGCCTCAAAAGCCTCAAATTGCGCACCCGCCTTCAGGCAAAACTCTCTCGCAGTGGCCGCATCTGCAGACAGCTTTTCAATCGCCGACAGCTCAACGACGCGTACTGGAATACCCTTATCTGCGGCCAGAGCAGCGACAATATAACCGTCTCCGGCATTGTTACCGGCTCCGCAAAAAACCGTCACATGCTCGGGCGTACCCCACTCCGCCAGTAATTCATTAAACGCAGCTCGGCCAGCGCGCTTCATCAGTGTGATGCTAGGAATATCCTGTGCTTGCAGGGCCAGAGCATCAAGCTGCCTGACAGATTTAGCGGTGTAGAGAGCGTCTTGAATAACAATGTGCGACATAACTGCAAGTTCCCAGTAAGATTAACGGGATTATATGTCAGATTAGCCTTGAAACCATGACTGAAACAGAGAAGCTTGCGGATCTAGCGAAAAATATTAAAGCCTGGGGGGAAACTCTGGGCTTTCAGCAGGTGGCTATTTCAAAACCTAACTTAGAGCAAGCGTCAGAGCGCTTGCTGCAGTGGCTGGAAAAAGGTTTTCAGGGTTCTATGCAGTGGATGGGCGCTCATGGCGACAAGCGTTATCATATTGACAAGTTGGTAGAGAAAACTGTCCGTGTGATATCCGTGCGCATGGATTACCTTACCGACAGCAACATGATCGCAGTCCTTAAAGACAACAATAAAGCATACATATCAAGATATGCGCTCGGGCGCGATTACCATAAATTGATACGCCGCCGGTTGGCTGACCTAAGTCAAAAAATCGAAGCAGAGATTATGAAACTTGAACTCTGTGATCTTGAGGTATTCCAACGCCCCTTTGTCGATAGCGCGCCAGTTATGGAAAAACCGATTGCCGAACAGGCGGGGCTAGGATGGATAGGGAAAAACACACTGCTACTTAATGACAAGGTTGGTTCGTGGTTCTTTCTGGGGGAAATTTATATTTCCCTTGAATTACCCGTCGATAAAAGCGACCAATCCAACAAATGCGGCAATTGCCGCGCCTGCCTAAAAATCTGTCCAACCGACGCATTTCCGGAGCCCTATGTGCTCGATGCGCGGCGATGCATTTCCTATTTGACCATTGAAAGTCAGGATCCTATTCCAGAAGCGTTGCGACCGTTGATGGGCAACCGCGTGTTTGGCTGCGACGATTGCCAGATTATTTGCCCTTGGAACCGCTACCCGTCAACTACCCAGGAAATAGATTTCAGTCCGCGGCACAATTTAGACAACGCCGACTTATTAACGCTGTTCGAGTGGACGGAGGAGACCTTTGAACGTAACACCCAAGGTTCACCGATTCGCAGAATTGGCTACCAGCGCTGGCTGCGCAATCTATCGGTAGGTCTTGGCAATGCGCCCGCTTCATTAGACATTATGGCGGCACTGACCAAGCAGCTGGATAATCCATCCGCCCTCGTGCGCGAACATGTTCAATGGGCACTGAATGAACAGCAGCGCAACCACAGCTCCGCCAAACTGTGGCCGACGGAAGGTGTCAAGGGCGAATAAACACGTCGCGGTAGTACTGCAATTCGCGAATGGAGTCGTGAATATCGTCCAGCGCTAAATGACTGCCTTTTTTGCTAAAACCAGCTGCAAGCTCTGGCTTCCAGCGCTGCACCAGCTCTTTTAAGGTGCTTACATCGAGATTCCGATAGTGGAAGAAGGATTGCAATTCGGGCATGTAATTAGCTAAAAATCGACGGTCTTGGCAAATTGAATTGCCACACATGGGGGACTTTCCAGCAGGTACCCACTGGCTCAAAAACGTGAGGGTCTGGGCGGCGGCCTCAGCTTCACTGACAAGACTTTGTCGGACGCGTTCAGTCAACCCTGACCCCCCGTGCTGACGGGTATTCCACTCATCCATTCCCGCCAACAACTCATCACTTTGATGCACGGCCAACACCGGCCCTTCAGCGAGAATATTCAGCTCTTTGTCGGTGACAACGGTAGCAATCTCTATAATCCGATCTGTTTCCGGACTCAGCCCTGTCATTTCTAAATCAATCCAAATTAAGTTCATTGGATCAGGGTTGGGGGTAACATTGACCATTAATTGCTCCATCTGTTGTTAGCGAAATGTTCCTAAGAGCAGTTATGCTATATCCTTGCACCCCAGAACACCAGCGCGGGCAACCATGCAAAGCGCACTTAACCAATGAGACCTGAATGGCCAAACGCAATCTTAGCCAACGACAAAAAAATCGCATCCAGTCAATTCAAGAGCAGCGTCGTGAGCGAGCCATCGTCAAAAAGTCGGTGTCTGATGAAGAGCTCGAAAATCTCACTCAGCTCGGCCCTGAAATTCGAGGAACTGTGATTACCAATTTCGGCGCCCAGGTCGATATTGAAGGCTTGGATGAAGGCTACAAACAGACTATTTACCGCTGTCATATTCGGGCCAATCTTGAACCCTTAATTACCGGCGATACCGTGATCTGGCGCTACGCCGAACCCCATGGTGTTATCGTCGCCCGCGAATCACGCCACTCTGAACTGCTGCGCCCCGATGCCCATGGCAAGCTGCGCCCAGTCGCCGCCAACGTTGACCGCATCGCCATTGTATTCGCCGCTAAGCCAACGCCATACAGCAACTTGATTGACCGCTATTTGGTGGCCGCTGAAGCGCAGCATATTCAGCCAATACTGGTGCTCAACAAAACCGATATGCTCGACAATGGTGCTCATCCCGAGGTTGAGCAACTTCTAAGCGACTACTCCTCCATTGGATACGATATTCTGATGGTGTCGGTCAAAACTGGCGCAGGCCTCGCCGAGCTAAAACAATACCTTGCCAAGTACACCTCTATTTTTGTCGGTCAATCCGGCGTGGGTAAATCATCCCTCATCAATGAACTGCAGCCTGAGGCGCAAATTTTGGTGGGTGCGCTGTCAGTCGGCAAAGAAAAAGGCACGCACACCACAACGGCATCGCGTCTTTTTCACTTAGCCGATGGCGGTGACCTGATTGACTCGCCGGGTATCCGAGAATTTTCGTTGACTAACTTAACCCCTGAGCAAATTATTAACGGCTTTGTGGAGTTCAGACCCTTTCTCGGTCACTGCAAATTTCGCGACTGTCAGCACAGAGTTGAGCTTGGATGCGCTCTTTTGCAAGCCGCTAAAGAAGGAAAAATACTTGCGAGTAGACTCGAAAATTACCGCGGCATTCTTGCCAGCCTCGAGATAAAACAATGATAAACTTACAGGCTTTATTAGACTTCCCTGAGTAACTCACTATGAATCACAGCGCAGAAATCTTTGTCGCTCTTCAGCGCCTCCTGCCGCAACATGCTCTGTCACGATTAATCGCCAAGGCTGCAGAATCAAAAAAACCGTGGCTCAAAAACATCCTCATTAAAAAAGCTATTAGTGCGTTTGATATCAACATTGATGAAGCCTTCAGCAGTGATTTAAACGACTATGAAAGCTTTAATGCCTTTTTTACCCGTGCGTTAAAAGACGGCATGCGGCCAGTTGACCCAGCACAGACCAGCATTATTTCTCCTGCGGACGGCGCCGTTAGTCAGGCAGGGGCAATTGATGCGCAGCGTATTATTCAGGCCAAAGGTAGTGACTATTCTGCCAGTCGCCTTGTGGGCTGCCCTGAACAGGCTGCGGGGTATGAAAACGGGTCTTTTACGACTATCTATTTGTCGCCGCGCGACTACCATCGCGTGCATTTGCCGGTTGCCGGAAGGCTCCTTAACACGCGCTATATTCCAGGCGACTTGTTTTCTGTGAATGACAAAACAGCACAGGCCCTGCCTGGATTATTTGCTCGAAATGAACGTTTAGTCTGCGAATTTGAAACACATTTGGGTAATATGGTGGTGGTGTTTGTCGGTGCCATGCTGGTGGCTGGAATTGAAACGGTGTGGGGTGGTTTTGAAACACCGGGAAGAGGCGCTGTGCGCTTCACAGACTATTCTGCAGATGACCTCAACTATGAAAAAGGCGCCGAGATTGGGCGTTTCAAGTTCGGCTCGACGGTAATACTATTGTTCCAAGAAGGCAAAATTACTTGGAGCGATTCCCTGTTGCCGGGTACAAAAGTGCAGATGGGTGAGAAGATAGCGGAAAGTAACAGAACGCAGTAGAGACCAGCATAAAGTAGAGACCAGCATAAAGTAGTAGAGAGTAGCAGAAAGTATTAGCGCCAGTTAATGCACGAATCGCTCTTTGAGAGCAGCCATAAAACCTTGATGTCCCTTAGGCTGCGTTTTGTTCATTGCGAATTTTTCGTCAAAGGGCTTGGTGATAAGCAAGTTTAATAGCCTGTCGTCAACGGCCAAGGTATCAAACTCATTGTCTTTCACGATGGCGAGTTTGGTGACTTCGTAACCGCGTCGATTCCCGAATTTGTTCAGCTGGTTGCGCGCTTGGTCTTCATTTTTCAAGTCGACAAAAATATAGCTCGGCTCTTCAGCAGGCAGCTGTGCGTCCTCAAATACGGCTAAGCGCGGGGAGAGTCGCGACTTGGCATTTTGCTCAACCACCATGCCTTTATCACCTGTCGTCAAATCCACAACTGTGCCCGCGGGGTAAAGACCGATCGACTGAATAAACTCGATGACTAAGTCGTCAGCAAAAGCGCGCCCGCGCAATTCATAGAGCTTTCCTGTGGCCTTTGACGGTGTTAGTGCTTGAACCGCCTCGCGGGGATGGCAGAGTTCATCAAACTCTGTGGCTATGCCGGCAATTGCCGCCAAAAAGGGAATCCTCTGACCACCACAGCCCTTTGGGAACCCGCTGCCGTCATAGCGTTCGCAGTGAAATTTAATGATGTTCAAAGCACGTCGATTATCAAACCCAGATTGTCTGAGCTTTTCGACACTTAGGCTGACAAAATTACGGTATTCCGCTTCCTCGTCGGCATTGCGGTCCGATTTTCGCAACAATCCTTTGTCCATACCGATCTTACCGACATCTTTTAGCATGGTTGCAAGACAAAGGTCTTTTAGCTGATCAAGATCGAGGCCGATGTGACGGGCAAACTGCGTTGCCCATAGAGAGGCGCGAATACTGTGGTCATGGGTGTGAGAATCTTTGGCGCGCAGTCTCAACAGCCATGTGAAAGCGTCAGGACAGCGCACAACACTGTCAACCATGTGATCGACCGATTGCTGCAGTTGCTCAATATTGAAATGAGTGCCTTTGGCTATCTGGCGTGTAACAACACTTAGGCAGCCGACTAAGTTATTCATCACTCTGCGGGCTGCAGGAATCTCATTCGCGAACTCGACGGTTTTGCTGTACATGTGAGGTCTAACATCAAAGGTTCGCGGCGTCATCAACTGCGCGACATTCGTTACGCTGCGGCTCATGAGCGCCCTATCAGCCCCCGAAGGCGCCTGAACACCGCGAGGGAGCGATGGGGCGGACTGACCGGATTTTACATCGAGGGGGGAGATGCCTTTGGTGACATCGACATAAACATAATCGCAGTACGCCTTTACTCGAGAGGCATCTGCAGTGCTTTTAATCATAAAGCCCTGAATGGGGAATGGCGTCTCTGCCCACGGCTTGTCGAGGGCAGAAACAAACATCCCGACCTGAAGCTCATGTATAAAAACTTTTAGCTGCTTTAACGACATACCTTGGCCACATCCCCTTGGGTATCTATTTAGAAACCAATACGGTTGCAATCTAGCGCTTTTAGCGGTTTAAAAGCGTGCATAGGTATTAGTTTTTACAAATATAGACCAAGAATGGAGGCGACTAAGGTCACTTTCCAGAAAACTTGTGGACTGCGTCAATAAACACTTTGACGTGTTCAGGATCGATGTCCGGTGTAATACCGTGACCCAGATTAAATATGTGACCGCTGCCCTGCCCAAAACCTCTGAGAATAGCCGCAACTTGCTGCTCAATGACCGCAGGATCTGCACGCAAAACCGCTGGATCCATATTGCCCTGCAAGGCTACTTTGTCGCCTACTCGCTCTCTCGCGCGCGCTATGTCCATGGTCCAATCAAGGCCGAGGCAGTGACAACCAGTGTCGGCCATCGCTTCAAGCCAGAGCCCACCGCCCTTGGTAAAAAGGATCACTGGAACATCGCGACCGTCGTGATGACGAATCAACCCAGCGACAATTTTTTGCATATAGGCGAGCGAAAACTCCTGATACGCCGCGTGGCTGAGTGCGCCACCCCAAGTATCAAAAATTTGCACCACCTGTGCGCCGGCAATAATTTGCGCATTGAGGTAGTCAATGACCGAGAGCGCCAGCTTATCCAGAAGCTGATGCATTAGCGCTGGCTGTGTGTAGAGCATGGTCTTGGCACGGGCAAAATCTCGGCTGCTCTGGCCTTCAATCATGTAGGTGGCGAGGGTCCAGGGACTGCCGGAAAAGCCAATCAGCGGCACGCGGCCATTAAGCTCACGACGAATCATGGTCACTGCGTCGGTGACATAGGGTAAATCTTTGGCGGTGTTGATCACCTGCAAATTTTCGATATCGGCAGCCGTTCGGACTGGCTTGTGGAACTTTGGACCTTCGCCAGTTTCGAAATACAGCCCTAGACCCATTGCATCGGGAATGGTCAAAATATCCGAGAATAAAATAGCCGCGTCCATTTCGTAGCGCTCGAGGGGCTGCAATGTCACTTCACAGGCGAGTTCGGTGTTTTTACACAGGCTCATAAAATCGCCCGCCTGAGACCGAACCGCGCGATATTCAGGCAGATAGCGTCCCGCTTGACGCATCATCCACACCGGCGTGCGGTCTACGGGCTGGCGCATTAACGCCTTCAGAAAACGATCATTTTTTAAATCAGACACGCAGTTCCCTTTTTAACTTTCGACAACAATTTTTAATATGTTTTAAACATCAAGGTAGTCAAGAATACCTTTGGCGGCTTCTCGCCCTTCCCAGACTGCTGTGACAACAAGGTCGGATCCGCGAACCATATCACCACCGGCAAAAATCTTTGGATTGGTTGTTTGGAATGGATAGGTCTGCTCTTCAGCAGCCAAAACGACTCCCCAATCGGAAGTATTAACCTCGACACTCGACAACCACTCTGGCGGGCTAGGCTTAAACCCAAAAGCGATAAGCACGGCATCTGCTGGAACAATCTCTTCACTGCCCGGGATCACTTCTGGGCGACGACGGCCATTGGCGTCTGTCTCACCCAGCTGCGTGGAGACAAACTTTACGCCTTCCACTTTGCCATTGCCGACGATCTCAACGGGTTGCTTGTTAAACTGAAATACCACGCCCTCTTCTCGCGCGTTTTTCACTTCTCGTCGCGAGCCCGGCATATTTTTTTCGTCCCGGCGATAGGCACAGGTCACGCTTGTCGCACCTTGACGGATGGATGTGCGGTTGCAATCCATCGCCGTGTCGCCGCCGCCAAGTACCACAACGCGCTTGCCTTTGACGCTGACAAAGTCGTCAGCCGATTTTTCAAACCCCAAATTGCGATTGACGTTGGAGACGAGGAATGACAGCGCTTCGTGAACACCTGGGAGGTCTTCCCCAGGAAAATCTCCTTTCATGGTTGTGTAAGTACCCATGCCCATGAAGACGGCATCGTATTCTGCGAGCAACTCGTCGATCAGAATGTCTTTGCCTATTTCAATGTTGAGGCGGAACTCAACGCCCATGCCTTCGAGAATTTGGCGTCGGGTGCGAATCACCGACTTCTCAAGTTTGAATTCAGGAATGCCAAATGTCAAAAGACCGCCAATTTCAGGATAGCGATCGAAGACCACTGGTTTGACGCCATTGCGCACTAGAATATCGGCACAACCTATTCCCGCAGGTCCCGCGCCAATGATGGCAACTCTTTTGTCAGTCCAGACAACTTTCGACATATCGGGACGCCAGCCCATGGCAAAGGCGGTGTCCGTAATATATTTTTCGACAGAACCGATGGTCACGGCTCCAAACCCATCATTGAGTGTACAAGCGCCCTCGCAGAGTCTGTCTTGAGGACAGACTCGACCACAGACTTCCGGCAGCGAGTTAGTTTGATGGCTTAGTTCTGCCGCTTCAATCAAGTTGCCTTCTGCGACCAATTGCAGCCAGTTCGGAATGTAATTGTGTACAGGGCATTTCCACTCGCAATAGGGATTGCCACAAGACAGGCAGCGATGTGACTGGCTGGCCGCTCGCTCCGCGGTGAGCGGATCATAGATCTCGACAAACTCACCGACACGGCGCTTCATATTGCGCTTCGGTGGGTCCATGCGCTTAATATCAAGAAATTGAAATTGATTATTGAGTCGTTGTTGCATAGCTATAAATCTCTATTTCCCCATGGCCGTTATTGCGGGTTAGCGTGGGCTTGAGCCAAGAGGCCGCCCAAACTCGCCGCTTTTGGTTTAACCAGCCAAAAGCGCGACGCATAATCGGAAAAATTCGTAATAATATTTTGACCCCAAGCACTGCCTGTCTCGGCAACATGCTCACGCAAGAGCGTCTTGAGGAACACCCTATGGGACTCGGTCGCTTCCGTAGTTATGCGCTGAATATCAACCAGCTCCATATTGTACCGATCAACAAACTCGCGTGTCATATCGAGTACATAGGCAAAACCGCCGGTCATCCCTGCACCAAAGTTGTAACCTGTGGCGCCGAGGCTAACCACAACACCCCCAGTCATATACTCACAACAGTGATCGCCTGCGCCCTCGACAACTGCGGTTGCGCCAGAATTGCGAACGGCAAAGCGCTCTCCAACTTTGCCCGCAGCATAGAGTCTTCCGCCGGTGGCACCATAGAGGCAGGTGTTGCCCATAATCGGCGTTTCATTGGCGGCAAAACTGCTCTCTGCTGGCGGACGCAGAACTAACTTGCCACCCGCCATGCCTTTGCCCACGTAGTCGTTGGCATCGCCTTCAAGGTATATCTCTAAGCCGCCTGCGTTCCAAACACCGAGGGACTGACCTGCAACACCGCGCAAATTCAGGCGTATTGGTGTTTTCGACATACCCATGTTGCCGTAGCGTTTGGCAATTTCACCGGACAGACGAGCGCCAATCGAGCGATCGCAATTGCTGACAGTGAAGTCAAAAGTGCCACCCGTCTGCGCTTCAATATTAGGCAGGGCGAGCTTAACCATTGTTTCTGCCAACGCGCCCTTGTCGAGAGGGTTATTCCGCGGCTGTGAGCAGGATTGCGGCTTACCTTCAAGCTCTGGACGCATTTCAATCAGCGGAGTCAGATCAAGGTGCCGATGTTTGCTGGTTTCCCCAGGCAATACTTCGAGCAAGTCGACACGACCAATCAGCTCCTCGAGTGAGCGCACGCCTAGAGACGCCATCCACTCGCGGGTTTCCATCGCAATAAACTTAAAAAAGTTCATCGCCATGGCGACCGTGCCACGGTAGTGATCGTTGCGCAGTCGTTCATCTTGCGTGGCTACACCCGTCGCACAGTTGTTGAGGTGACAGATACGCAGGTACTTACAGCCTAGGGCAACCATAGGTCCGGTACCAAAAGCGAAACTCTCGGCACCCAGCATGGCGGCTTTAACCACATCCAACCCCGTTTTCAAGCCGCCGTCGGTCTGCACGCGGACCTTGTTGCGCAAATCATTCGCACGCAGGGTTTGGTGGGCTTCTGTGAGACCTAATTCCCACGGGGATCCCGCATAGCGAATTGAGCTTACAGGACTTGCAGCTGTGCCGCCGTCGTAGCCGGAAATGGTAATCAGATCCGCATAGGCCTTTGCCACACCCGCGGCAATGGTGCCAACCCCGGGCAGTGACACCAATTTTACTGAGACCAAGGCGGTTGGATTGACCTGCTTGAGATCAAAAATCAACTGTGCCAAATCTTCGATGGAATAAATATCGTGGTGCGGTGGCGGCGAAATCAGGGTGACACCGGGTACTGAGTATCGCAAACGAGCAATCAGCGCATTGACTTTCCCGCCGGGCAATTGCCCCCCTTCGCCGGGCTTGGCCCCCTGCGCAACTTTAATTTGCAGAACTTCCGCACTCGAGAGATAAGCTGGCGTGACGCCAAAGCGACCCGAGGCTATCTGCTTAATTTTGGATGATTTAATCGTGCCGTAGCGCACGGGGTCTTCACCGCCCTCGCCCGAGTTGGATCTGCCGCCCAGCGTGTTCATGGCTTCCGCGAGGGATTCGTGCGCTTCCGGCGACAATGCGCCAAGCGACATACCCGCTGAATCGAATCGCTTCAAAATAGACTCGATGGGTTCAACCAAGGAGATATCGATAGGTGTTGCCTTATCGCTCAACTTTAATAAATCACGCAGTGTCGCCACAGGGCGTTTATTAACCAAGTCGGCGTACTGGCCCCAGACCTTGTAGTCGCCTGTCTGCACGGCTTTATGAATGGTTTGAACAACATCAGGGTTGTAGGCGTGGTACTCCTGGCCATAAACATATTTGTGCAGGCCACCCGGCTCAATTGGCTTGCGCAACTTCCAGGCCATTTTTGCGAGCTCCGCCTGATCGGCTTGGATATCGTCAAACGTGGCACCTTGGATGCGGCTGGGAATGCCGGGGAAACAGAGATCGATAACTTCGCTGTGCAATCCGACGGCTTCAAACAACAATGCCCCGCGGTAGGATGCGACCGTTGAAATACCCATCTTCGACAGAATTTTCAGCAGGCCCTTATTGATGCCTTTGCGGTACTGCTTAAATGCGGTATCCACATCGACCAGCAGCTCACCACTGTAAATCAGGTCGCACAGTACATGGTAGCTCAAATACGGGTAGACCAACGATGCACCGCAACCGATCAAGGCGGCTATCTGGTGGGCATCGCGGGCATAACCGGTACTGGCAACAAGATTGGCGTTGCAGCGCAAGCCTTGCTCAATTAAATAATTGTGGACGGCACCGACGGCTAGCAAAATATGGATTGGCTGTTGATCTTGGGTTATATCGTGGTCTGAAAGGATACACACCACGGCGCCTGCGCGCACAGCATCCGCCACTTCTCGACAGACGCGGCGTATTGCTTGTTGCAAATTTTCTTCAGCAGCGTTGTAGTTCAGCGCAAACTTCACCACAGGAAACTGCTCAAACTCATTGTGTTTTAGCGCATAGTATTTGCGCGGCGAGAGCACTGGGCTAGACAAGCCAATGCGCCGACCCAGATAGGGATCTTCCGCAAAAATACTCTCTTCACGGCCCAATTCCACACCCAGCGACATGACAATTGCTTCGCGCAGGGGGTCGATGGGCGGATTGGTGACTTGGGCAAACTGCTGGCGGAAATAGTCAAACAGGTTGCGATGTTTTTTCGATAGTACGGCCATGGGAATATCGTCGCCCATGGAACCGGTCGCTTCCTGGCCACCTTCTGCCAAAGGTCGCAAAATTTGGTCGCGCTCTTCAAACGACACCTGGAACATTTTCATGTAACACTTTATTTGGTCGCGACTGAGGGTGCCCTCTAGCTCAATACTGTCCATGTCGAAGCTGGATTCAATCGCATGGCGGCCCTCGTTAAGCCACTTTTTATAGGGGTGACGAGCGGCCAGCTGATCCTCGATTTCGTCGCGGAACAGAATGCGTCCTTCCTGCGTATCGATGGAGAGGATATCGCCTGGGCCAAGGCGCCCTTTCGACACAACGTCTTCTGGGCGGTAGTCATAAACACCCACTTCAGACGCCACTGTAATCACATCATCGTTGGTGATAACCCAGCGCGATGGACGCAGCCCATTTCGATCGAGGGTGCAGACGGCAAAGCGACCGTCGGTGATCACGAGACCGGCAGGGCCGTCCCACGGCTCTTGATGCATCGACAAATAGTCATAGAGGGCGCGGTGATTTGGGCTGCGATCTTCAACGTTCTGCCACGCAGGCGGCACTAGTGTGCGAATGGCCAGGTGTAAATCCATACCACCGGTTACGAGCATTTCCAGCATGTTGTCGAGGCTAGATGAGTCCGAGCCTGTGCGATTTACCAGCGGGGCCGCTTCAAGGAGATCGGGCAGCAGGTCAGAGCGATACTTCGGTGTGCGTGCGACAGACCAGTTTCTGTTACCCATAATGGTGTTGATTTCACCGTTGTGGGCCAACATTCTGAACGGTTGTGCGAGCGGCCACTGCGGCATAGTGTTGGTTGAAAAGCGCTGGTGAAACACACAAATGGCCGTTTCTAAACGCTCATCTGCGAGATCAAGATAAAAACCAGGCAAATCGACTGGCATCATCAAGCCTTTATAACTCAGGATATTCAGGCCCAAACTGGCGATATGGAAACGATTGTCATCGATAAGTTGTTTTTCAGCCTTGCGCCGCGCCATGTAGAGACGTGCACTGAAATGCTTTTCATCAACAATGGTGTCAGAGGCAACAAAAACCTGTTCAAAAGCGGGCAGCGACTCAATGGCAATTGGCCCTAAACAGCTGACGTCGGTCGGCACTTCGCGCCAACCTAAAACGTGCAGGCCCTGTGCGAGCATTTCCGTTTCAACGATCTTTTTGGCAAGGCTGCGCTTAGTATCATCCGTGTTGAGCATCACTGCGCCGACGGCATAGAGGTCAGGAAGCTCTTGCCCCAGAGTTTCGCGCGCCACAGTGCGCAAGAAACTGTCTGGCTTTTGCATCAATAGTCCGCAGCCATCGCCCGTCTTACCGTCTGCGGCAACACCGCCACGATGGGTCATGCAGGTCAATGCCTGAATAGCATTGCGCAACAACTTGTGGCTCGCGTTGCCTTTAATATGGGCAATTAAGCCAAATCCACAGTTGTCTTTGAAATCGTCAAGCCGACATAAACTCTGAGCCATAAATAAACTCTATTAAACTCTGTTAAATTCTAATTTAAACTCTTAAGCAAGCACTTGAACCCTGCGCGGGAGTGGAGCAACACAGGCACTAGAGAGTGAGTGATGATAGCCGGGGACTGAAAAACTAGGCTAAATGATCAAAATGCGGTGCATTCTACACGCTGAAAACGGTCCCGACAATTCTCTTATACTGATTATCACTTGGCTGAGATCACTGTTTTACAGTGAGTATAGAGGGCATAGCCGTATTTACGATGAGACATCCGTGGTCAGGCGAAAAAGCAAAGTACTCAAGTGCCGCTAGAGTGAACAGCTGAGTAACAGCTGAGTAACAGCGTCTGCTATCGTTGCTATGTTTGCGCAAGAAAATTAGCGACTGACCAATGCTTGTAGGTTATCCAGCGAAAATGTATTGCTGATATAAGCCTCGCCGATACGCTTAAGCAGAACAAGCCGCAACTGCCCATCCAATACTTTCTTGTCCCTTACCATCAAGCGCATAAAATCGTCAGCACCCATGGCTTTTGGTGGCGCGATAGGCAGTGCACAGGCTGCAAGGAGACGCTTTACACGCTGCACGTCGTCGTCCTGCAAATGGCCTTCGAGCACAGAGAGCTCAGCCGCCATAACCATGCCAGCCGCCACCGCTTCACCATGCTTCCAATCTTGATACTGCTGAAATGTTTCAATCGCGTGACCAAACGTGTGCCCTAGATTGAGCACCGCTCTAATGCCCTGCTCTGTCTCATCGGCGGCGACAATATCGGCTTTATTACTACATGAACGCTCAATCGCGTAGGACAGCGCATGCTTATCACGCGCCAATATGACGTCAATATTCTCTTCTAGCCAGACGAAAAAATCAGGATCGATGATAAGGCCGTATTTAATCACTTCGGCAAGACCCGCAGAAAACTCGCGATCTGGCAGTGTCGATAAAGTGTCAGTATCAATAACAACGGCCTGAGGCTGGTAAAAGGCACCAATCATATTCTTGCCCAACGGATGGTTGACCGCTGTTTTCCCGCCTACGGAAGAGTCAACCTGCGCCAACAGCGTCGTTGGGACCTGAATAAACGGCACCCCACGCTGATAACAGGCCGCAGCAAAACCCGTCATGTCGCCTATCACACCGCCACCCAAGGCGATCAATGTGGTTTTTCGGTCGTGGTGACCTGCAATAAGGCGATCGAAAATACTGTTTAGGGTCTCTAAGTTTTTAAACTGTTCGCCATCGGAGAGAATTACCGCTTCAACAAGTTTGCCGGGCAGCTGCTTTTTAAGTCGCTCAAGATAGAGAGGTGCGACCACTTCATTGGTAACAATGAGCGCTTTTTGTCCTGCGACATAACCTGCAATAGGTGCCTGCTCTATTTCACCCGATCCTATATGAATCGGATAAGATCGATCACCTAATTTAACCTGCACCATTTTGGATTTTGACATCATGGGTAACGCGGACCTGAAGGATGAGGGCAGCCTGAAGCGGCTGCAAAAACTATTCGTGCGAGCTTATCACAGCGCCGAGAGCGCTTCAGCCAGTTTTTTAGCGACCCTAGAAGGCTGCGCCGAGGCTGAGAGAAAAACCATATCGGCCACTTCGTCGTAGAGAGGACCCCGAGTTTCGATCAGCCGTTTAATCACTCCCTGGCGATCATCCACTTGCAGAAGTGGTCGCTTTTTGTCTCTGCGCGTTCGTTCATAGAGCTGTTCAGCTGTTGCAGACAAATAAACAACCTTGCCACTGCGCTTTAAAACGGCTCTATTATCTGCGCTCAAGACGATACCGCCGCCGGTGGCTATCACCTGAGGGTGCGAATTATTTGCGAGGTCTATCAGCATCCTCGTTTCACGCTCGCGAAATCCAGCCTCGCCTTCCATATCAAATATCCACTGGATATTGGCGCCTGCGCGAGTTTCGATTTCAGTGTCTACATCAACAAAAGGCAGATCTAAAAGATCTGCCAAGTGTTTGCCTATTGTGGATTTGCCGGCGCCCATGGGGCCAACCAAGAAAATGTGGTGTGAAGTCATCTATCAAGCAAATTATCGTCAATTATTTTTGGGGTAATGAAGATGAGTATTTCACGTTTTTCAACATTTCGCAGGTCATTTCTGAAAAGTCGGCCTAAAAAAGGGATATCGCCGAGCACTGGCACCTTGTCAACACCCTTCACTTCCTCAGTCTGGAATATTCCGCCCAACACGAGTGTCTGACCATTTCCAACCAACGCTTGGGTTTTGATTTGCGTAATATCAATCGATGGCTCGCCCGTTGGCGTGAAAGCGCCGACAGAGTCCTGCGACACCAGCAGATCCATAATTATACGATTGTCTGGCGTAATCTGCGGGGTCACCTCTAATTGCAGAACCGCCTCTTTAAACTCAATACTTGTGGCACCACTGGATGTTGCCTTTTGATAGGCGATTTCTGTGCCCGACTTAATGACGGCCTGTTGTTTGTCGCCAGTGAGGACTTTTGGCTGAGAGACAATTTCACCGAAACCGTCGGACTCGAGGGCGCTTAACTCCAAATCAATTAAAAAGTTATCGGTCAGGTAACCCAAACTAAACGAACCAGTTGGATTGCTTACCCCAAGGTCAACGGCCAAGCTGTCGCCCAAGCCAAAATCATAATTGCGCGTGTAGGTTGTCACATCATCAGCGGTGCCAGCAATGCCATCTATGCCGTCGTCGCGCTCTATCTCATCGGCAGAGTAGGTGAAGCTCTCTTTGACACCAGAACCTGGAGTTAACCCTGAACGGCGCCCAGAAAAACCGAGGGTTCTATCGCCGAAAGCACTGCTGGTTGTATCGCCGGCCAGCTTGTCGATACCGGCAAGTCCCCAAGTCGCCCCGAGCTCCTTTTTGAAATCGGTATTCGCAATCACGATGCGCGCTTCAATCAGCACCTGTTTAATAGGCACGTCAATTTCACCAATCAGACGCCGAAATTCATTAATTTTGTCTTCTGTGTCAGTCAAAATAATTGTATTTGTTCGCTCATCAACAATGGCACTGCCGCGCTCCGACAGAATGGTGTTGGTGGCATTGCCGTCTCGCCCACCGCCCCCTGCTTGACCGGCTTCGGTGCGGGTGGCGGTGAACAGTTCAAACACCTCTCTGGCATCCGCATACTTGATTCGCACGAAGGCTGTCTCCAGAGGAGCCAGCTCCTGCAGTTGCTTGTTCGCTTCAACTTGCAGACGCTCCTGCTCTGCGATCTCGGCGGACGGAGCAACCATTAGCACATTGCCCTCTTGCCGCTTATCTAAACCCTTGGCCTTAAGAATTATTTCGAGCGCTTGATCCCATGGCACATTATCCAAACGCAGCGTAATACTGCCGGTTACTGTGTCACTGGCAACTAGGTTGATCGATGTAAATTCAGCGATAATTTGCAGAACGGAACGAACCTCAATGTTTTGGAAATTAAGGGTTAGTCGTTCACCATTAAAGGCGAATTTTTTGCTTTGCTCTGCGATTTCCGCATCGGAGAGCGGTTTAATATTAACAACATACTGCCCATCCGCCTGATAGGCGAGATAGTCATACTGTCCAGAAGCCTCAATCGCAACAACTGTTTTAGACCCTTCTTGCTTGCTATCCACGGTTTGCACCGGCGTGGCGAAATCGACAACGTCAAGCCGTCGATCTAACCGCTCAGGCAATGTGGTTTGATAAAACGAAAGTGTGATTTGACTGCTATTTCGGTCAATATCAACGTTTACCGAAGGCTGACTTAAATCAATACTAATAGTGCCCGACCCGTCTTTTCCGCGACGAAAATCAATCTCGGTGATAGCAGGTCCGCCAGTGGAAAAATCGCCACTCTCAGCAGCCGCTCTGGTTGCCTGTGCGCTCATATTGGCAATACCGGAAGAGTTATCAGCCCCTACCCGCAATGTCACTGTGTTGCCGTCGGTCGCGCTGGCAAAGGGTGCCGACTCGGTTAAATTGACGATCAAGCGAGTGCGACTGCCATCGGCAATAACAACGGCATCGCGGGCATTTTCAAAGCCGAGCGCATATTTTTTTGCGACAACGCACTGCCAACGCCAGGAAAATCCATGACGACCCGTGCGGGATTGCCGATCTCGTATGTTTTTGGGGCGGGCGGTGTGCCGGAAAACATTAACTTGATTTCAAACTGATCACCGGGAAGGGATGCAAATTGAATATCCTTTACCTGAACCTCTCCCCAAGCCAATGTGGGCAAAATTGCCAACAATACGTATAGGTTGCGTTTGATTTTACTAATCATTTTAAGTTTCCCTTGCGAATCTTCCACTATTCATCCATGGCCATTGTTCTAGGCCGATTAATCCATCCACTCTTGCCATCGGGAACGGTTTCCATGATCTCTATATCAAAGTCATTGACGGCGGTGATCACGCCAAAGTTCTTGCCGATGTAATTCCCCGTTTTGACACGATGCACTCTGCCATCTTCATCACTAATCAGAGCCCACACTCGGCCTTCTTTGGCCAGCGTTCCGACCATTGATAATGCCGTGTAGTTAAATAACTCTAGGGGCTCTTTTTTGCGCTTCTGATCAGGCGCAGAAACTGCCGTGCCTGAAATTTTCTCATCGCCCGTGAGAATAATCGGCGGCTCAAATGGGCTGCGCAGGGCAAGAGCTGTGTAGGTAAATCGATCAGGCGCAGGATAAGTTGGGAGAGGCTCAATCGTTCCCTGCGGTCTATTTCTCGCATCGGCCATTTTTTGGTCCAGATCTGAATGCCGCTGGTCGCTAGAGCACCCGACCAAAATGAGCAAACTTAGGGCTGTTATCGCGAGCAGGTAAGGCTTCATTATTCCACCTCCGTCTTGTAGCGATAGGTTTTTGCTTCAATGACCATATTGAGGAGGGCGCCTTCGGTTTCCTTTATGGTGTAGTCATGCAAGGTCACAATTCTTGGAAGAGAGGCGACGCCGCTGACAAATGAGCCAAAATCGTGGTAGTCGCCGATCACATCAATACGGATGGGCAACTCCACATAGTATTCGGTGGTTTTTTCGGGCTGCAGAGAGATTGATTTCATGCTTAAACCGCTGCCATAAGCCACTTCAGTAATATCTTCAAGCAAGCCTGGCACCTCTGTGTCCTTGGGCAGTTGTTGCAGCAGCGCCCCAAAGGTTTCATCGAGCTCGACCATTTGTGCTCTGTAGGCATCTAAGTTAGCGGCCAAAAACGCTTTATTTTCATACTCGCGCAATAACTCTGCTTCTTGCCGCGCGGCAATTTGTGTTTGTTGGCTGACATCCTGCACTTTGAAAAAATAACCCAGTGCCAAAATGACCAACAGAACCGTTAAAAGCAGAATCGCTTTTAGCGCGGCTGGCCAAACACCGATTTGCTGAATATCTAAGTCAGCAAAATCAACGTCTTTTAATTCTTTCAGGCTTTCAATAAATGCCATAACGTCCCTACTATGCTTGATTTTTCGTTGTTAACGCTCGTTTTCGTACACTCGGAGTCGCCATCGTCACGATTACTGCCCCGACTGCTGCGCGGGGCTTTTTTCACCCGCGACATCAACTGGAGTCTCGATATTGACTTGTAGATCAAACACACTGCCCTGATCGCCGAGGGTCTGATCCTGCTGAACCTTCGTCAGATTCGAATTTTCATACTTCGCTGAGGTGTCGAGATTTCGCATCAAGGTTGAAATTCGATTGTTGGATTCGGAATAACCTGAAAGCTTTATCGCGCCCGCTTTCTGTTCTAGAGCCGCCAAATAGACACCGTCCGGAACAGCCCGGACGAGCTCATCAAATACCTTGACGACCTCGGAGCGATTGCCCTGTAGGTCTTGGATGACTTTCATACGCGAGATCATCTCTTGCTTTTTACTTTTCAGCTCGCTGATTTCAGCGACTTTTTTATCCATATCAGCAATATTTGACTGCAGGTAACTGTTGCGGGATTGCTGATTTTCAAGGCGCGCATGCGCGAGTGAGATCCAGACAAAAACCAAAACAATAGCAATAAGCGTGGTGGCGAATAGTTTGCTAAGAAATACTTTTCGCTGATGCTCGCGCGCTTCTTCTCGCCATGGCAGTAAGTTAATTTTAGTCATTTATTCGAAACTCCTCATTGCCAAGCCGATTGCAAGTAATAGCGCGGGAGCATCATTGGCAAGCGCTGAGGCATTGATTGACTTGCTGATCTGCATATTGAGTAGAGGGTTAGCAACAACCGTTGGCAAGCCAATCGTCTGCTCCACCTCATCGACCAAGCCCTCAAGGGCGCATACGCCGCCGGCGAGGAAAAGTTGGTCGACGTAATTAAAGTGGCTCGATGAGTAGAAAAATTGTAACGACCGAGTGATATGCTGAATCAGGGCTTCTTTGAACGGCGCCAGCACTTCAGTCTCATAGTCCTCCGGAAGCCCGCCTTTTCGCTTGGCCTCTCCCGCTTCGTCCCATGAGAGTCCGTAGCGTCGCTGAATTTCTTCCGTTAGTTGCTTGCCGCCAAACAGTTGTTCGCGGGTGTAAATGGTTTTGCCGTCCACCAGAACCGTGAATGAAAACATCGTGGCGCCGATATCGGCAATCGCCACCACTTGATCGCCCACTTGATCGACCTGTCCCTCCAGTAATTTGTAGGCTCGTTCTATGGCAAAACCTTCAACGTCAATTACCTTGGGTTGCAGACCCGCCATTTCTAGCGCTTGGCGGCGGTGTTCAACATTTTCTTGTCGACAATCCGCTAAAAGCACTCTGACAAGGTCGGGATTATTTTCCACTGGGCCAATGACATCAAAATCAAATGCAACTTCTTCCATGGGATAGGGAATGTATTGATCAGCTTCTGCCTCAATTTGCATTTCCATCTGCAGATCGGTGAGGCCTGCAGGCAGTTCAATCTCTTTGGTGATGACCGAGGAATCGGAGACTGCTACCACGGTATCTTTGAGCTTGGTGCCCGAGCGTTTGACGGTTGTTTGAATCGCTTCGGCAAGTGCGTCAATATCAGCTATATTCTTTTCAATAACTGTATTGGGTGGAAGTGGCAGAACTCTGTAGGCCTCAACTTTGTAACCATCGCCAGATCGACTCAACTCGATTAGTTTTACCGCCGACGACGAAATGTCGAGCCCGATCATCGGCTTTTAGTGATTTGCGAAGAAATCGAAAAATTCCATATTCGAGCGAAGTCCTTTAGGTCATCTATCCTGAAAAAGAAACTACATTAACAATCGACGGTAACCGTGCAAATGATGCACTTCACATTCCCTACACTCTATAATAGACGCTGATTTTTTAAGTGCGGAAAAATAGTGCCCCCAATTATGCGTAAACTCATTAAGCCATTTGCCCTGCTAGCACTTCTTGGAACCGGTGGCTTTCTAACCGTTACCGCCTGTTTGTACCTCTACCTTAGCCCAAAACTCCCATCAGTCGAGGAACTAAAGGAGATCGAGTTACAAATTCCACTGCGAATCTATTCACAAGATTTAAAAGTGATTGCTGAATTTGGTGAAAAGAAGCGTTCGCCGGTGTCGTTCAGTCAGATTCCCCAGCCGATGATTGATGCATTTCTCGCTGCCGAGGACGATAGCTTCTTCGAACATGGCGGCATTGTTGTCTCTGGATTGCTGCGAGCAGCCCTTGAACTGGTGACAACGGGACAGATTCGCAGTGGCGGCAGCACAATTACTATGCAGGTTGCGCGGAATTTCTTTTTAAGTAATCGCCAAGAGTTCACACGCAAATTTAATGAGATTTTGCTCGCCTTCAAAATCGAGGAAGGTTTGAGCAAGCAAGAGATTCTCTCCCTCTACACCAACAAAATTTATATGGGTAATCGCGCTTACGGCGTTGGCGCTGCGGCTCATGTCTATTACGGGAAAAGCCTCGATGAGCTGACTTTAGCGCAAATTGCGATGATTGCCGGTCTACCCAAAGCGCCGTCTACCTACAATCCGATTGCTAATCCGAAGCGCGCTCTGCAGCGGCGCGACTGGATACTCGGTCGCATGCTGCTGCTGAAAAATATCGACGAACAGCAATACCAAGCGGCAATCGCTGAGCCCGACAATGCTTTTTATCACGGTTCGATTTCCGAACTCGATGCTGCTTATGTTGCCGAAATGGCGCGTCAAGAAGTCGTCGATAAGTTTGGACTAAAAGCTTACACAGAAGGCTACTCTGCGATCACAACCATCGATGCAACCATGCAAAAGAAAGGAGTGGAAGCGCTGCAATCAGGTACCTTTGCCTATGACCAACGTCACGGATATCGCGGTGCAGAGCGCAATATTGACGATGAGGAAAAGTGGTCGAAAGCACTTCTCGACGCGTCTATCTACGGTAATCTTGAGGCGGCAATTGTTGCCGATGTGGCGGGAGACCATTTAATACTGTTCAATCGCAAAGGCGACACTGAGTCCTTAAATTGGACTGACGGACTCAGCGACTTGCGGCTTTACAACAGCGTCAATGCGCGCAGCGCGCCGATTACCCAAGCCAGCGACGCCTTTAAGCGCGGCGATCTTATTCGTATTCAGCGCGGTCAGAATAATGCGCTAAAACTGGGTCAATTACCTGAAGTGCAGGCGGCACTGGTGGCCTTGTCGCCAGAAGATGGTGCCATCAAAACACTGGTGGGTGGATTCGATTTCCGTCAAAGCCGCTTTAATCGTGTCACGCAAGCCCTGCGCCAACCCGGGTCGAACTTTAAGCCGTTTATCTATGCCACGGCGCTGACCAACGGCTTCACCCCCGCGTCTGTGGTGAACGATGCGCCTGTGGTGTTCAATGACCGAAATCTCGAAGATATGTGGCGCCCTGAAAATGATGGCGGCAAATTCTACGGCCCTACCCGCCTGCGTGAAGCGCTCTACCGCTCCCGGAACATGATCTCAATCCGCCTGCTGCGTCGCATTGGTATTGATCGAACTCTGGAAGGACTTCAAAAATTTGGCTTTGAGACGGGCGAAATGCCCCTCGATCTCTCCCTGGCCCTCGGCAGCCATGCAATGACACCCCTGAAGGTTGCCAGCGCGTACAATATTCTTGCCAATGGCGGCTATCAGGTAAAACCGTACTTACTCTCTGCGGTGGTTGATCGAAAAGGCAACGTGATCTATCAGAGGCTGCCCGACACGGTCTGCGCGACCTGTGCGCCCGTGCTGGCCAAAACATCCAGCGACGACATCACCAGTGACGCGCAATCGCTGGCTTCTGACGTCGAGAATGTCGACCTCCAGCTTGAGGAGTTACTCAATAGTCTTGCGCAGGAATCGCTGCAGGAAAACGAGCAGCAAAGTGTTGAACGAATCAAGCAAGCACTGAAAAAAGCGAGTTCGGCTCGCCCTCCCGCTGCGCGTGTTATTGATGCGCAAACGGCCTTCTTAATTGATTCAATGCTGAAAGATGTCATCCTGCGCGGCACCGGTGTCAAAGCAAAAGTCCTTAATCGCCCTGACTTAGCAGGTAAAACCGGTACCACTAATGGTCCACGCGATGCTTGGTTCTCGGGCTATTCGCCTCATTTGACGGTCAGCACTTGGGTCGGTTTTGACGATAATGCCCTGCTCGGCCGCAATGAGTATGGCGGCTCAGCGGCGCTACCTATTTGGATTGATTTTATGGGTGAAGCGCTCAAGGATAAAGCGGTGGCCCAGCGCCCGTTGCCCGACGGTATTGTGATGGTGAAGATTGACGCCAAGACCGGCGCTCGCATAAGCGCAGATCAAGAGGGTATTTTCGAGTATTTCCGAGCACAGGACGTCCCAGAATTAACGGGTGACGGCTTAATGCCGGGCAAGACGGAGAATGGTCTTCCCGATGATCTATTTTAGCGCTCAGGTGCGATGCTCTTGTGACAACGGCGGCCTATCATGGTGAACTGGGGCCAAATCGACACTGTGCTATTGGACATGGATGGGACACTTCTCGATCTGCATTTCGATAATTTTTTCTGGCTGCACCATCTTCCAAGGCGCTACGCCGAACAGCGGAATGTGCACGTAGACCAAGTCATCGCTGGGCTTTATCAGCGCATGCAAGCTAAACAGGGAACCTTGGATTGGTATTGCACTGACTTTTGGTCCCGTGAGTTTGATCTCGATATTATTCAGCTCAAAAATGAAATAGGCCACTTAATAGACGAACGACCCCTCGCAAGAGTATTTCTTGAAACCCTCGGGCGATGTAACAAGCGGCGGATTTTGGTCACAAACGCGCACCGTAATAGTGTCGACATCAAATTTGCCCGCACCGGGATCGATACTCTTTTGGACTTGGTAGTGTCATCTCATGACTACGGGACGCCCAAAGAAGATCAGCAGTTTTGGCATAAACTGCAAACCGCAACCCGCTTTGATCCTGCGCGAACACTGTTTATCGACGACTCTGAGGCGATTCTTGAATCAGCCCATCAATTCGGCATAGCCCATGTCCTCGGCATTGAAAAGCCTGACAGCCAAAAAGAAGCGCGCGTCTCGCAGGGCTTCACCATGCTCAACTCCTTCGCGCAAATTCTCGACCTTGAGCAGCCCCAATAAACATGGACGCTGTGCGAATCGACAAATGGCTCTGGGCTGCGCGTTTTTTCAAGACTCGCTCACTCGCTAAAACCGCCATCGAAGGCGGCAAAATACAAATTGACGGGGTGAAGGCAAAGTCCAGTCGTCAACTAGAGTTGGGCGCCATACTGACTATTCGCCAGGGACTTGACACAAAAACTGTCGTCGTTTCCGCGCTGTCTGATCAGCGGCGCGGCGCGCCAGAAGCTATGCTGCTCTGCAGCGAAACCGCCGAAAGCGTTGTTTTAAGAGAAGAAAATGCCGCCAAGCGCAAAGCCATCAATAACGCGTCAGTCAGCGACGGCAAACCCAATAAAAAGCAGCGACGACAAATTCATCGATTTTTACAGAATTAAGATAGGCGCTGCGCAAAATTTGAGTACAATACGCGGCTTATGACTGACAACGACACTCTGCAGCGCTTCCTCTTTGATAACAACGATATTCGCGGTGAAATCACCACGCTATCAAGCAGCTATCAAGAGCTTTTAGCCAACCAAAAATACCCTCCCCAAGTAGCTCTGTTATTTGGCGAATTCTTGGCTGCCGCCAGCCTTCTCAGTGCAACGCTCAAAAATAGCGGTGCTATCACTATCCAAGTAAAAGGCGACGGCCCTATAACGGCAATCATGGTCGAGTGCACCCAAGGCAATAAGCTGCGCGGTATTGTGCGCGGTGATTTTGATCACGTTGACGGCCTCAGCACGCTGAGCGAGCTGTTAGGTAAAGCGATCCTTGCCATCACTATCGAGCCTGAAGGGAAAGAGCGCTATCAAGGCATAGTCCCGCTGGACGAAGAAAATCTTAGTAAATGCCTAGAATATTACTTCTATCAATCAGAGCAATTACCAACAAAAATTAAATTGGCCTCAAATGAGCAATCTGCCGTCGGCATGCTCGTTCAGCAGTTGCCGAACTCTGGTGACGAGACTAAAAATAGTGATGATTGGCAACACATTACCGCTCTTTTTGAAACGCTTTCTCGTGAAGAGCAACTGACGCTGTCGCATAATGATCAGTTATACCGGTTATTCCACGAACAAAATTTACGGCTGTTTGACCCGCAAGATATGACGTTTTCATGTAGCTGTTCGCAGAAGAGAACGGCATCGGCGATTGTGTCATTAGGCCGCCAAGAGATCGCGGAAACCCTCGCAGAGCACGGTTTAGTTATCATTACCTGCCAGTTTTGTTTCCAAGAATACCGATTTACACCAAGAGAGATAGACGAACTATTTGATCCACCGGAACCCATTTTACATTAACCTTTGCTACCCCCATAAAGACGTAGACCCGACTTAGCTTAGAGAGGTTTATCTGTCATAATTGGCAACCTTTTGGACTAGCAAAATCCATTTGTTTTCATTCACCCTTTGGAAGAGAGGAAGAGAATGACCGAAGCAGCTGTATACACTGACTTAGGCTCCACTATACTTGTCGAAATGGCACTTACTCGCGGGGAGGGACGTCTCGCAGATACTGGCGCCTTCGTCGCCACAACCGGCCACCGCAGCGGCAGATCGCCTGCCGACCGCTTTATCGTCAACGAGCCGAGCTCTTCTGACGCTATCGACTGGGGCTCCGTTAACCGCCCCTTCGACGCCGCTAAATTTGATGCTCTGTGGGATCGTGTTGCGAGCTATATCGCTGAGAAAGAGCGCTTCGTCTCACATCTGCATGTAGGCCAGGATTCTGATCACTACATTCCAGTGAAAGTGACGACTGAAACCGCTTGGCACTCGCTGTTCGCCCGCAACATGTTTATCCGCACGAAAAAGTACAATCCTGGGAACAAAGAACCGTGGAAAATTCTCCACGCAGCAAACTTTGCCTGTGATCCAGAGCGCGATGGCACCAATAGCGACGGCGTGGTTCTTATTAACTTTGCTCAGCGCAAAGTCCTGCTCGCTGGCATGCGCTACGCCGGTGAAATGAAGAAAGCTATGTTCTCTGTGCAAAATTTCCTCTTACCCGAAAAAGACGTGATGCCAATGCACTGCGCCGCCAATGTCGGTGAAGATGGCGACACAGCGCTGTTTTTCGGGCTATCAGGCACCGGTAAAACAACCCTGTCGGCAGATCCAGACCGCTTCTTAATTGGCGATGATGAGCATGGATGGGGTAAAGGCACTGTCTTCAACGTTGAAGGTGGCTGCTACGCGAAAACCATCGACTTAAGCCAAAAGAATGAACCCGTTATTTGGGATGCGATTCGCTTCGGCGCGATTGTTGAAAACGTAGTCATCTCTGAAGATGCGCGCACAGCCGATTATTCCGACACCTCCATCAGCGAAAATGGCCGCTGCAGTTACCCGCTTGAACACGTTGCCAAACGCTGCGTGGAAAATCAGTCTGGCGAGCCCAAAAATATTATCTTTTTGACCTGTGACGTCACCGGTGTTCTACCACCCGTTTCGCTGCTGAGCAAAGAAGCTGCCGCCTATCACTTCCTCAGCGGTTATACCGCTCGTGTTGGCTCCACAGAACTCGGCGCCGAAGCGGGCATCAACCCTACCTTTTCCACCTGTTTCGGCGCACCATTTATGCCCCGTCCGGCAAGCGTTTACGCAGAGTTATTAATGAAGCGTATCGACGACTTCGGTTCGAAGGTCTATCTGGTGAATACTGGCTGGACCGGTGGTTCAGGTGGTGCCGGTGGCAAAGGAAGCCGCTTCCCGATTCCTGTGACCAGAGCCGTCGTCGCGGCCATTACCAATGGCTCACTCGAAGGCTGCGCAACTGAGCACTTAGAAACACTGAATTTGGATATCCCCGCTGCCATTAATGGCGTGGATAGCAAATACATCAACCCGCGCAATGCATGGGATGACAAAGCAGCCTATGACCAGCAAGCGACAAAGTTGGCTCAGCTGTTTGTTAAGAACATTACCAAGTTTGAGCCCTCAGCCGATATTATCGCCGCAGGCCCTAAAGTTTAAACAGCAGTAACCAGTAAGATAGAGATACCCGCATTAACCAATGCGGGTATTTTTTTGCCCATCGTTTATGACTGCCTTACTGCCATTAGCAAGCAAATTACGGGCAAAAAAAGCCCGCGGTAAAGCGGGCTTTCGTAAACTCTTGGATTACTTGCTGTTATCAAGAATATGATCGATAGCGGCTTTCACCTCATCGTCGCTGCACGACATACAGGTGCCGCGTGCTGGCATGGCGCGAATACCGTTGATCGCGTTGGCGTATACAGTTTCCAAACCTTGCTCTAATCGCAAAGCCCACGCCGCTACGTCGCCTAATTTAGGCGCGCCGGCAACACCAGAGCTATGGCATGCCACACAATTCGTGCTGTAGATATCACTGCCAGAACGGGCAGCACCGGCACTGGTTGTCGCCGCGGCAACCACTTGACCCGCCATGGCAACATGACCAACGGGGGCAATGCGCTCAGCAACCTGCTTCTCTTGCTGCGCGGTCAACTGAACTTTTTTATCGTCTGCGCCACATCCCCATAAAAGCGTGCTGACAGCAGCAATTATGGCAAAACTTTTCACTCGGCTATTTTTGGCAGTATTCATCGTGGGGTATCTCCAGTTTGGACGTGACAGTAAAATCTCGCGGCCATTATAGCCTGCAATTGTATATTTCTCATCCGCAATACACGGATATTTCAATTTCCTAAGCAAGCGGTCGAATGCCCACGGCATGGCGCAACGTCGCGAGGAACGCACTGCTTTCGCGGCGCGCTTTGACTGCGCCCTCCTGCAGTATTTGCTCTATCTCGCTGGGCGTTTGCATCAGCGCTTCGTAGCGCGCTCGCGCCTCCGACAGCTCACCATTAACTAGTTCAAACAGCTGTCGCTTTGCCTCGCCCCAGCCGATGCCATTGGCAAATTGCTCTCGCATTTCAAGGGTTTGCTGCTCAGTAGCGAAGGCCTGCCAAATCTGAAAAACCGCTGACGTGTCAGGGTCTTTCGGTTCACCTGGCTCAAGCAAATTAGTGTTAATTTTATTAATGTGTTTCTTCAAAGCCTTTTCATTCAAAAACAGCGGAATGGTGTTGCCGTAACTTTTGCTCATTTTGCGACCGTCGAGCCCTTGCAGAACAGCGACTTTGTCGTCAACCAACGCCTTGGGTAAAACAAAGTGCTCACCAAAGTGATGGTTAAACCGCTGCGCTACATCACGGGCCATTTCCACATGCTGTATCTGATCGCGGCCGACTGGAATTTGGTGCGCATTGAACATAAGAATATCTGCGGCCATCAAGACTGGGTAACTGAAAAGACCCATAGTGATAGCAAAATCGGCATCTTCTCCAGCATCCTCGTTAGCCTGCACTGCGGCTTTGTAGGCATGGGCGCGATTCATCAGCCCTTTGGCTGTCATGCAGGTGAGAAACCAGGTCAGTTCTGTTATCTCTGGAATATCGGACTGGCGATAAAACGTCACCTTATCTGTATCCAATCCCAACGCCAGCCATGTCGCTGCAATCTCCATGGTTGAACGGTGAATTAATTCAGGATCTTGGGCTTTAATCAACGCGTGATAGTCTGCCAAAAAGAAAAATGACTCAACGTCGTTGGCGCGACTGGATTCAATGGCAGGACGAATTGCCCCCACATAGTTACCGAGGTGGGGTGTTCCCGATGTGGTAATACCCGTCAATACACGTTGTTTAGTCATATTTACTCTGTTGCGTCTGTAGGTTTAGATCAATCTTTCAGGTCACTACTGCCAATTATCTCGGCTCAACCACTAATGCGCCGGGGCGATTATAAAAGGCCTTGAGGACACGTGCCAAGCGCTCAGGATCCAACGTGCCGGTTAGCTCGCGGCAGGAGTGCATAGCGAGTTGAGGAATTCCCACATCCAGGGTTGGAACGCCTAGTTTGGCGGACGTGACGGGGCCAATAGTGCTACCACAACCCATATCACCCCGCGCCACAAAGGTCTGCACCGGCACATTTTCATCGCTACACATCTGCCGGAAAAAGCTTGCTGTGACGCCGTTGGTGGCATAGCGCTGAGTCGAATTCACTTTAATCACGGGGCCGCCGTTCAATACTGGGCTGTGCTTTTCATCGTGCTTGAGTAAATAGTTGGGATGCACTGCGTGTGCATTGTCGCAGGAAATAAATAGTGAGCGGTCCAATATACGAGACTTGTTGGTCGCGCTTGCGTCGTGACTGCAGAGGCGGTCAAAGACTGACTCTAGGAAGGGTCCATTGGCGCCTGCCGATGAAACACTTCCCACTTCCTCGTGATCGTTGCACACCAGTAGCGCCGTATTTGTACCGTCTGCCGCCAGCAGGGCTTTGGCGCCAACAAAGCAACTCAACAGATTGTCTAGGCGTGCCGAAGCAAAAAATTCTTTTTTCAACCCCACCGTCGCAGCGCCCTGCACATCATAGAAACAGAGTTCGTAGTCTAAAACCTTATCGCCATCGGACAGAAAACGTTGCGCGAGCATGACATGAAAATCTTCACCCTCTTCAGCCTGCATTAAAATGGGTGAAATATCTGTCTGTGGATTAATTGATCGCCCTTTGTTTGCCTCACGATCAAGGTGAATAGCTAAACTGGGTACCACGGCAATCGGATCATTGAAATTGATGAGGGTCTGCTTTAACTGACCGTTTTTGTCGCTGTAAACCAACCGCCCAGCAAGAGAGAGATCGCGATCGAACCATGGGTTGAGAAGAGCGCCGCCATACACTTCCACGCCGAGTTGATAGTAGCCATTTCTCACTAACTCAGGATTCGGTTTAACCATTAGACAGGGGCTGTCAGTGTGAGCGCCGGCCATGCGAATACCCGCTGTAGCGAGATCGTTTTGACCAACAACAAAGGCAATGATCGAGGAGCCATTGCGCGTCACAAAGTATTTTCCGCCGCGCTCAAGAGTCCAATCCTCTGCTTCATTCAAGCCTTGGAAACACGCCTTTCCCAGCATCTGACTGAGCGTCGCCACAGCGTGAAACGGCGTTGGTGAGCCGTCTAAAAAATCTGCCAACTCTGCGTTAAAGAGCTCTACCTGCTGTTGCGCTGAAGTCATGCTATATCATCCGTTCGTCATCTAATTTTTTGGTTATTGCGCCGAGCTCTCGTCTGACTCAAGTCGAGCCAATAAACTCGACGTATCCCAACGATTTCCGCCCATATCTTGGACTTGTTTATAGAAACTATCGACCAACTCTGTCACCGGTAAGAGACTGCCATTGGCCCTCCCTTCCTCTAGCGCGAAGGCTAAATCTTTTCGCATCCACTGCACGGCAAAACCGTGATTATATTCGTTGGCAAGCATTGTTTTGTAGCGATTTTCCATTTGCCAAGACTGCGCTGCGCCTTTTGAAATCACATCGATAACTTGAGCGGCATCGAGTCCAGCGCGCTTGGCAAAGTTGATACCCTCAGCCAGCCCCTGCACAACGCCAGCAATACAGATCTGATTGACCATTTTACACAACTGGCCGCTGCCTGCTTCACCCATCAATTGGATTGATTTGGCATAACTTTTAATTGCCGCTTCAACCCGCTGAAAATCATCGCCATGGCCACCGCACATCACAGTGAGCTTACCATTCTCGGCACCCTGTTGGCCGCCGGATACCGGCGCATCAATAAAGCCACAGTTAACCGTCGCCGCGGCAGCAGCCAACTCGCGCGCCAAGGTTGCTGAAGTCGTGGTGTGATCAACGAGAACTGCGCCAGCCTGCATATAACTGAGAGCGCCCTGCTCACCCAGTAACACCGCTCTCACATCGTCATCATTGCCCACACAGGAAAAAACAATCTCGGCGTCGACTACCGCTTCAGCAGGACTGGCCGCACTCTGACCCTGATACTCCTGCAGCCAGCGAACGGCAACTGAATCGGTGCGGTTATAAACAACCACAGAGTAGCCGTGCTTACTCAACCAGCCGGCCATGGGATAACCCATAACACCCAGCCCTAAAAACGCTACTTTCTGCTTCATTCGTGCCTCAATGTCACTCGACCCCAATTGGCCGCAGTCTTTTTAACCGTAAATTAGTGAATGGTTGGATTACTGCTGGTAAATCAGATAGAGCAAAAACATCCCCAAAACCATTCGATAGACAACAAAGGGGAACATACCCACGCGCTTAATCACTGACAGAAACACGCGAATACAGAGATAGGCTGTGATACCGGACAGACTCGTGCCTACCAATATCATTATCCAATCAACCGCCTCGCTGTTGAGTAACTGCACCCCTTTATAGCCTCCACTGAGTACGATAATCGGGATGGCCAACAAGAACGAGAATCGTGCCGCCGTTTCACGATCGAACCCCAATGCGAGTGCCGCTGTAATCGTGATGCCAGAGCGCGATGTCCCAGGAATTAGTGCAATCGCTTGGGCAACACCAATTAAAAAAGCCGATTTTGCACTAAACTGCTGCATTTCCCGCGTGCGCTTTCCACGCCAGTCAGCCCACCCCAACAGCAAGCCAAATACAATGGTCGTGACAGCAATTACTAGCATGGAGCGCAAGTTCTGTTCAATAAAGTCACCGAGAAATAGCCCCGCCAGACCTGCCGGGATAGTAGCCAAAATGATATACCATGCCAGTCGACTCTCCGCAGTGTGCCGACGGACAAAAAGACTGTCCAGCCATGCTTGAGTGAGCGCGACAATGTCCTCGCGAAAATAGACGATCACGGCGATCAATGAGCCGACATGGACGGCAACATCAAAGGCTAGCCCTTGATCAGGCCACTCCAATACCTGCGAGGGCAAAATTAGATGCGCAGAGCTCGAAATGGGCAGAAACTCTGACAGCCCCTGAATAACGGCTAGCCAAAAAGCCTGTAGATAGTCCATAAATTAAGTCGTCCCTACACGTGTGTGTTTTTTCCAAGCATCGGTGCCACGCAAGTAAACCAATTCAACTTGTTCAATCGCCGTTGCTGCACCCATTTTATATAAGCCATTTGCCAGAGCGCCCAAATCTTCTGCCTCTGGATAGATATCCTGCATCACTTGCCCGTTTTCGATAGCCTCAAAAAATTGCGACGCCTCGCCAATCACTGCCGAGGGCTGCAACTGCGCATAGAGGTTGAGTGCGTCTTCACGACTCAATAATTGATCATCGATCACCGAATAGCTCTGCCCCAAACTGTCTCGCTGGTAAGCGCCGCAATTGAACTCACCCATGCGCGCATCCAAAACCGTCATCACTGCCTCGGAAGATGCAGCCAACGGATTTTTGCGCCAATAAGTCTGAGCTATCACTTGTAGCGTTGAAACTGGGATAACGGGTATGTCAGAGGAAAATGCCAACCCTTGAGCAACCGAGAAACCAATTCTCAATCCAGTAAAAGAGCCAGGGCCAACCGTCACCGCAAGCGCATCGAGGTCGCTCACGCTCAATTCAGCGTCAGACAAAACTGCGTCGATCATCTGCATAATCAGCCGCGTGTGCGAGCGTGGCTCAAAACAGCAACGGCTGAATACTTTTTGGCCAACAGCGAGCGAAACCGAACAGGCGGGTGTCGAGGTTTCAATGGCCAGTATTGCTGTCATCGTTAGCCCTTTCAGGAATGGGTTAGCATGGATTAGAGAAGATTAATCGTTACGCAAGGCTGAGTGTCCTACACAAACAAAAATCCCCCACCAATGGGTGAGGGATTTTACAGGGCTAACGCTCATTACACTATTAAGAATTTGTAACTTCGACGCTCTGCTCTGGCGCTTTCGCAGCGGCTACCACCTTTGCGGCTGACTTTTTCACTGACGGCTTTTTTACCGCAGCTTTTTTGGCCGCTGGCTTCTTAGCCACAACTTTTTTAACCGCTGCTTTCTTAGCGGTAGGTGCTTTTTTCACTGCAGCTTTTTTAGCGGTAGCCGCTTTCTTCACTGCAGCTTTCTTCGCGGCTGGGGACTTTTTGGCTGCGGGTGCTTTTTTAGCTGCCGCTGCTTTCTTAGCCGCAGGTGCTTGTTTAGCTACTGCTGCTTTTTTAGCCTTGGCGGGTTTCTTCACTGCCGTCGCTTTCTTAACGGTCGCTTTTTTCACAGCGGCTTTTTTAGCTTTAGCGGGTTTCTTCACTGCAGGTGCTTTCTTAACAGCGGGTTTCTTAACAGCGGCTTTCTTAACAGCGGCTTTCTTAGCGACTGCTTTCTTAGCGACTACTTTTTTAGCGGCGGACTTCTTGACTGCTGCTTTCTTAGCCGGAGCTGCTTTTTTGGCCGCTGCCGGTTTTTCCATTGCGCTAGCCGCCTTCTTAACAACAGACTTTAGCTTTTTGGCAACAGCCTTTTCAGCCGATTTTATTTTCATCGCAGCTTTTTTCTCAGCTGCTTTCATTTTCTTCGAAGTTGCCTTGGCTCGCGACTTTAACCAACGCTTTTCAAATTTCTTTACGGCTGCGGCAAGATCTGCATCTTGCGCAGCTTGCAGCTTGGCTTCTACTTTCAAAATAGTCGCTTTTGCAGCTTTTTCGGCAGACGCCAACTTATCTTTGACGGCGGCAGCTCGGTAATCATTTTTAGCAGCCTTGAGAGCATCGCGCAACAAAGCCGCCAATTTACGGCCTTCGCTCGCTTGCGCGCGCAATGTCAGGAGAGCTTTTTTTGCAGCGGGTGTTGCCTTGGCTGCCACTTTCGCTTTAGCTGCAGTGACTTTTTTGACTACTGCGGCGTGTTTTTTATCGTGTGCGGCAATTTGCTTCTTTACAGAATCAACCACTTTTAGTGCATTTTGCAAAGGCGAAACTTGCGCCGTAACTTTTGCTTTTGCATTTACTTTTGCTTTCGTTACTCGTTTCTTTGCTGGACTTTTCATTTACACGTTCCTCAGGTCAATAAACACTATTTTTAAATACAATGTAGAAAACACCACCGCCGTAAGGCTGTGAATTTTAAGCAACTAACAATAAGTTTATCAATAAAAAACACCAATTTGACGAATAATTGGTGTTTAAGTGAAATAAAAAGAATTTTTTATTTGAAAATTACGTTTTTTTGTAAAAAAACAGCACTTGGTTAAGTGCTGTTTTGAGATCGAACTAACCCAGTATTTTAACAATTCGTCCCTGCACTTCTTCGAGGCGACCTAGACCATTTACGGTAGCGAACGTAGGGCCATTAGAATCGCGAGTTGATAGCGATGTGTAAAACTCAACCAATGGCTTGGTCTGATTATGATAAATCGCCAGTCGATTGCGGATAGTGTCTTCTTGATCATCGGGGCGCTGTATTAGAGGCTCCTGAGTTTCATCATCCAACCCTTCCACGTTGGGCGGATTGTGCTCAATATGGTAAACGCGCCCTGAATCCTCGTGCACTCGGCGACCACTTAACCGCGAGACAATTTGCTCGTCGTCGACCGATATTTCGACAACATACTCAATCAACACGCCCGCATCCACTAGAGCTTGAGCCTGTGGAATTGTTCGTGGAAAACCATCAAACAAAAACCCATTGGCGCAATCGGCCTGCTGAATACGCTCCTTTACTAATGCGATAATAATTTCATCAGAAACTAAACCACCTGATGCCATGATGTCTTTTACTTTAAGCCCAAGGTCACTACCCGCTTTCACTGCGCTTCGGAGCATATCGCCAGTGGATATTTGCGGAATACCGTAGCGCTGCGTAATAAATTGCGCTTGAGTACCCTTACCTGCACCGGGTGGTCCTAATAAAATTACATTCATCAATGACATTCCTTAAAAACAAAAATACGGGTTGGCCTGAAAACAGCAAGTACAGAGCGGTCGGACACACAACGATCCTCAGACGATCTATCGCGAGTCACACCGACCAGCGGGCTGGGGTAGCGCGGCACATGCAGCGGCGAATTCGTCTGCAACCAGTCCGAAACTAGTGACTACCTTGAAAAAGCGGCTGACTCTAGGCAGTTACAAGCACCAAAAGGGCGCTCACAATACACGGATTGATTTTACCAGACAACCCTACCCTCACGCAGCCTTTGTCCCAACGCGTCAGTGCAGAGTGACTACAGCGTTGAACTAGTCTGCGCGCTTAACCTCATTCCATAGAGATTCGAGCTGCTCGGCGGTATATAACGCAAGGCTGTTTTTGGGCCGTTTAGCCACAAGTGATTCCATCGCATCAAAGCGCGTTTTGAATTTGTAATTGGCTCTGCGTGTGGCCTCTTCAGCATCCACCTGCAAATGACGCGCGAGATTGACGCAAGAAAAAATCAAATCACCCAGCTCGTCCTTGATAGCAGCCTGATTATTGTTGTGTATTTCAACTTCAAGTTCGAGTAGTTCTTCTTTTACCTTGGCGATAACATCTGCCGTATTCTGCCAGTCAAAACCGACACTGGCGGCTCGCTTTTGCAGCTTTTGAGCACGACTTAAGGCCGGTAGCGCGAGAGGAATGTCGTCTAAGATTTTACCGTCGCCTTTTGCTGAGCGCTCTTCTTGTTTCAGCTCTTCCCAGACTTTATGGATTTTAGCCTCTTCTAGGCGACCATCCGCGACGTTGGCGCTATCACGAACGCTGCGCAAAGTTCCTTCAGGAAAAACATGCGGATGACGGCGGACAAGTTTGCTGACAATTCCATCAACCACAACATCAAAATCGAATCGATCTTCTTCATCGGCCAACTGGCTATAAAAAATAATCTGGAATAATAGATCACCCAACTCCCCTGCCAGATGTTCGAGGTCATTTCGCTCGATAGCGTCAATCACTTCATAAACTTCTTCGAGGGTGTGTTTTGCGACCGTTGCATAGGTCTGTTTTAAATCCCAAGGACAGCCGGTTTCCGGATTACGCAGTCGCGCCATTAAATAGCGCAGATCGTCGATAGTGTAATTGGCCACCATTCTCATTCCTTTTTTTGTGCCGCATGGATTTGCCGCAGCTATGCATTTTTGCCGATCAATAAATACCTGAAGAGAGGTAGCGATCGCCTCGATCACAAATAATCGCGACGATAACTGCATTCTCAAGCTGCTCACTTAGTGTGAGCGCCGCCGATACCGCCCCTCCAGCAGACACACCGCAAAAAATGCCTTCTTCTTTGGCTAAGCGACGCATGGCATGCTCGGCATCAGCCTGCGAGATATCCATAAGTTGGTCAACTTTCGCCGCGTCAAAAATACTCGGCAGATACTCTTTTGGCCAACGCCGGATGCCCGGAATCGAGGCGCCATCAGCCGGCTGTAAGCCCACGATTTGGATGTTGGGATTCTGCTGTTTAAGAAAGGCTGAGACACCCATGATGGTGCCAGTTGTACCCATAGAGCTAACAAAGTGGGTCACTGCGCCCTGAGTGTCGCGCCAAATTTCTGGGCCGGTACCCTCGTAGTGGGCAAGAGGATTGTCTGGATTATTAAACTGGTCGAGAACTTTGCCGAGACCTTTGCGCTGCATGGCAAGCGCTAGGTCACGCGCCCCTTCCATGCCTTCCTCTCGACTTACTTCAACCAGCGTTGCACCGTAGGCGGTCATGGCAAGCTTGCGCTCTGCCGTGGCATTTGCTGGCATTATTAGTGTCATGCGATAACCCATCATCGCGGCAGCCATGGCCAGCGCAATACCCGTATTGCCGCTGGTTGCTTCAATTAAATGGTCGCCAGGCGCTATCTCACCGCGCGCTTGCGCATGCTTGATCATACTGACTGCGGGTCTATCTTTGACCGAGCCCGCCGGATTGTCGCCTTCGAGCTTCGCTAGAATGGTGTTTGAGGTGTTGCCCGGCATTCGCTGCAGGCGCACAAGTCGCGTGTTACCAATACATTGATCAATTGTCGGATAGTGCATTACTGACGCTCTTTTGATATTTCAGCGGGGTATTTTGCCTGAAGAGAAGAAGTTACGCCTCGGCAAGAGAGTTATAAGACATAATTCTTTTGCATAAGCAGGTGTCATAGCACTTACTCGGTCAACACCGCGTAGGCCAACGCATAGTGCCGCTCGTCAGATAAACTAAGCAGCATGCGCGCGCCGCCAAGTTCACGCATTACATCTGCCGCCCCATTGCTCAGCTCAACGAGTGGCGCACCCTTCGCATTATTGGAAATAACAATGTCCTGAAAACTCACACCACGACCAATGCCCGTACCCAAGGCTTTCGCCACGGCTTCTTTTGCAGCAAAACGCTTAGCGACAAACGAAACACTTTTGCTCTGGTTATAGAGTGTTTTCTCACTGACGGTGAGGATACGATCGATAAACCGCTCGCCTTGACGCTCCAAAACCTCTGCGATTCGTGCTATCTCTACAATGTCTGTACCTATGGCAATAACCATAATTTACTCTCCATCGAGGCGTTTCGTGTCACGAGGCTTGAGACAACAAGTGCTGGCGATACAACTCACGACTATGCAAAGGCCTACCTGCCAGATAAAAGTCGATAACGCTGCGCAACAGCCGCTTTGCGGCCAGCCGAGAGGCTCCCTCGGAAAAATTGCCCTCAGCAATACTGAGAAGATCTGCGCCTGCATAAGTACCATCCACTTGCGCGCGCTGATTGGTGGATGGAATCAAGCCTTGCTGCGGAATATATTGATAGTAGCAAGAAGGAATCAGCGGCGCGCCAGAGAGCGCATCGCAGTCCAATACCAGCCCGTACCCGAGCTCTTCCAGCAAGGTCATCTCAAGCTGTCTTAGGAGAACTTCGTTGGCTGAGCCTTCAGCGCAGAGTGTGGCAATAAATTGTTGATATTGCTGATAGAGGTATTCATGTACATCTTGCTCTTGCAGCAGACGATAAAAAAGCTCGTTGATGTACAATCCAGTGAAAAGCGAGACGCCCTGCAGAAAAACCGGCGTGTGAAGCACATCTGCTTGAATCAGGGTTTTTAACTCGCCGCGACCCTGCCAGCTAAATTGATGTTCCGTGTAGGAAAATAGTGGGCGACTGACGCCCTGTTTATTGGGTTTGCGAAATCCTTTGGCGATGCAGCGCACTCGACCATGATTTTGTGTGTAGAGATCAACGAGTAAGCTGGTCTCTCGATACGCTGCTGTGTGCAACACAAAACCTGGCTCAGATTCAATACGCACTGTGCCTTACTCGTCAATATAACCGAGACTGCGCAGTGCGCGCTCATCGTCGGACCAACCGCTGCGCACCTTCACCCAGGTCGTCAACATCACCTTGCAATCGAGAAGGCTCTCTATATCAGCACGCGCTTGCTGGCCGATACTTTTAATTCGCTCCCCTTTGTTGCCGATAATAATTTTTTTCTGGCCTTCTCTCTCCACCAAAATTAACGCGCCGATATGAGTGACATTGCGCTCTACTCGAAACTCTTCGATTTCAACGGTGACCTGGTAGGGAACTTCTGCGCCCAGTTGACGCATAATTTTTTCCCTGACAATTTCAGCCGCTAAGAAACGCTCGCTGCGATCGGTAATTTGGTCTTCAGGGAAAACATGATCAGCCTCAGGAATAAAACTGTGAATTTTTTCTTCCAACTGATCGAAGTTAGTCTTGCGCAACGCCGAGAGAGGAATTAAATCGGCAGCCTTGAGCTTTTCTGAGAGAAATTGCAAATGGGGCAATAGAGCCTGTTTGTCATCAATAAGATCGACTTTATTGATGGCAATAATCACTGGCACATCGTAATTGCCGATATATTTCGCCACATACTCGTCCGCCTCACTCCACTCAAAACGGTCGACAACAAACACAACCACATCAACATCAGCAATGACACTGGCAGCAGAACGATTCATTACACGATTGATCGCACGCTCTTGATTGGTGTGAATACCGGGCGTATCAACAAAGATAACCTGTAAATTTCCCTCGGTCTTTATACCAAGAAGTGTGTGCCGAGTGGTCTGCGGCTTACGCGATGTAATGCAGAGCTTTTGCCCTAGGATGTGATTGAGCAGTGTTGACTTACCCACATTGGGGCGGCCGACAATTGCCACGTAACCACAGCGGTTTGGCGCGTCTGTCACTACTTATTCTCCAATTCTTTTAATATTTTTTCGGCGACCAGTTGCTCTGCTCGACGACGACTGCTTGCAGTGGCCGTGGCCGCTGATTTTAGCTCATCAATTATGCAGCTCATGGTGTAGAGACGACTATGATCTTCTCCTTCCGTTTTTACAAGCTGATACTCTGGTAGGGCTCGGCCGCGGCCTTGCAGCCACTCTTGTAGCGCAGTTTTTGGGTCTTTGACAGGTACGTCCAAAGCGACCGCGTTTAATTGCTCGCTAAACCAGCTCAAAATACAGCGCTCTGCGGAGAGGATACCGCCATCTAGATAAATAGCGCCAATTAAAGCCTCGACTGTATCACCAAGAATTGAATCACGACGCTGCCCACCACTTTTCATCTCGCCCTGTCCGAGCAACAATTCTGGCCCCAACTCTAGACTGCGGGCAATCTCTGCAAGTGACTCAGCGCGCACGATCTGTGAGCGTATACGACTGAGATCACCCTCACTGGCATGGCTAAAGCGGCGATAGAGAAAGTTAGAGATAGTTAAGCCAAGGACAGCGTCACCTAGAAACTCAAGACGCTCATTATTTTGACTACCACGACTGCGATGAGAGAGCGCCAACACTAACAACTGTTGGTCGCTAAAGGTGTACTGCAAACGTTCCTGGAGTTGCTTAGCACTACTCGCCACGTATGATCCTCAGGTTAATACGTTTGCCGCTGGCCGTCGAATTGATTGCTAAATTTCAGCACTACATCAACATTACCAAACATAGCGAAACGTTTTTCATAGTTCAGTTCAAGATGGATTGCCGCTTTGTCTCGGTTAATCTCAATCTTACTTAAATCCACATCGTGAATATTATTAATAACAAAAAAATCAGCCAGTTTACGGCGTATTTCACTGTCAGTCTTATTCTCGATTCCAGACTGACCCACTTGGTCCATCGCGCCCTGAATAATTCGATTATCCATGTAGTGGGGAGCCAGTTTAAAAATAATGGTTAGAAAAAAACCGACTATAAAGGCACCTATCAGTGCCGATGTGAATGTCATACCCTTTTGCATATCACTGCGCATTTCTCTCTCCTTGAACTGTTCGATAATTCCTTCTAAAACAACCCACTCTGTAAAGCAGCGGATATTGGCGCTCTAACTGACATCACTACTCAATATTGCCGACGCGATCAAAACTTGGCAGGCTAAAAAACTTATCCCAAAACATCCAGCGCGCAAATGCCTTACCCACAATACGCTCTTCCGGCACCGGGCCCCAGACACGACTATCACTGGAGTTGTCGCGATTATCACCCATCATAAAGTAGTGGCCTTCCGGCACGACCGCGGTAAAGTTTTGACTCAGACGCGTGGGTAACACCCGCTTTTGGATAGCGTGCTCAACACCCATCAGATTTTCAGTCATGGCCACTGAGCGGTCATCAACAGCCTCTTCAAGAGACGCTGTCTGTGTCATTTTTTCGCCATTAATATATAGCACACCATTGAGAACATGAATTTCGTCACCCGGCAAACCAACTACCCGCTTAATAAAGTAGCGGTCAACGTGTGGGGGGAAAAACACCATAACATCGCCGCGCTTGGGTGAGTCTACTTCAACGATCTTGCTGCGCAAAACGGGTAGACGCAGACCGTAGGTCCACTTGCTGACTAATATAAAGTCGCCTACTTTTAACGTGGGCACCATCGACGAGGACGGTATCTGGAAGGGCTCAATAATAAATGACCGCAGTATTAAGACAAATCCGAGCACCGGAGCCAATGACCCCATAAACTCGGCCAGCCCTTCTGCTTGTTTCAGAACAAATTTGTTCAACAGCCAAAACAGTCCGGCGACTAAAAACAGTACCGTCAATATTAATTCAAAATTTAGGTCCATTGGGATCATGCCCCCTTTAGGCTGACAAGCGTTATGCCTATCATGCTTTTAACACGGCTAAGAATGCTTCCTGCGGAATTTCAACATTACCCACCTGCTTCATTCGCTTTTTACCCGCTTTCTGTTTTTCCAAAAGCTTTTTCTTTCGCGACACATCACCGCCATAACACTTTGCAATAACGTTTTTACGCAACGCTTTTACCGTTGTTCGAGCAACCACTTGACCGCCAATGGCAGCTTGAATAGCCACATCGAACATCTGCCGCGGGATAAGTTCTTTCATCTTGTCGGCAAGTACTCGACCTTTCTGCTGAGAGGTTTCGCGATGGACAATCGCAGCAAGTGCGTCCACACGATCTCCATTAATCAGCACATCTAAACGAACCAGCGAGGCAGCCTGGAAACGCACAAAGCTGTAATCAAGAGAGGCAAAACCGCGACTGACTGACTTTAGCCGATCGAAGAAGTCCATAACCACTTCGCTCATGGGTAATTCATAGCGGATGGAAACTTGGGTGCCAATAAACTGCATATCTTTTTGAATGCCGCGCTTTTCAACACAGAGTGCAATAACGTTGCCGACATAGGCGTTGGGAACCAGAATATTTGCTTCACAAATTGGTTCGCGCATTTCGTCAACATAGCTGGGATCAGGCAATGCTGACGGATTTGAAATATGCAGCGTTTCACCTGTGGTCGTGAAAATCTCATAAACAACCGTAGGGGCCGTGGTGATCAGATTGAGGTCATACTCTCTCTCCAGACGCTCCTGAATAATTTCCATGTGCAGCATGCCGAGAAAACCACAGCGGAAACCAAAGCCAAGTGCGTCAGAACTCTCAGGCTCATAGAAAAGCGACGCATCATTCACGGCCAGCTTTGACAGAGCTTCGCGGAAATCTTCAAAATCATCGGAGTCCACTGGAAACATACCCGCGTAGACTTGTGGCTTTACACGCTGGAATCCCGGAAGTGCATCGACATCAGAGGTACTGAAATGGGTGATGGTGTCACCCACTGGCGCGCCCAAAATATCTTTGATACCGGCAACCATAAAGCCCACTTCGCCTGCGCGGAGCACCCCTGTTTCCTTGCGCTTGGGTGTAAACACGCCAACGCTGTCAACCACATGGGCCTTACCGATGGTTTTAGAGACAATCTTATTTTTGGTTTGCAGCGTGCCTTGCATGACACGCACTAGCGACACAACGCCGAGGTAGTTATCGAACCACGAATCAATGATCAGCGCTTGAAGAGGTGCTTCGGTGTCGCCTACTGGCGCAGGCACCTTTTTGACCAGTTCTTCGAGGATATCAATAATCCCCTCACCACTTTTGGCACTACAGCGCACTGCATCGGTCGCTTCAATACCGATAATATTTTCAATTTCGTTGATGACTTTTTCTGGCTCGGCCTGTGGCAGATCCATCTTATTAAGAACAGGTATAACCTCAAGTCCTTGGGCGATCGCCGTGTAACAGTTGGCCACGGACTGGGCTTCGACACCTTGCGCAGCGTCTACAACTAGCAACGCACCCTCACAGGCCGCCAGCGAGCGAGACACTTCATAGGAAAAGTCAACGTGGCCTGGCGTATCAATAAAGTTCAGCTGGTAAGTTTTCCCATCCAGCGCGGTGTAAGGCAAGGTAACACTCTGCGCTTTAATGGTAATGCCACGCTCTCTCTCGATATCCATCGAATCGAGAACCTGGGCGGCCATTTCTCGCTCTAACAAACCGCCACAGACCTGAATAAAGCGGTCTGCAATAGTCGATTTGCCATGGTCAATATGGGCAATAATGGAAAAATTTCTAATATGACTGAGATCGGACAAAGTGTTTTTGCTACCGTTAAAAAATGCGTGCGGAGTTTAGCGTATTTGTCGCCCCTACGCCATCAACTGCGCGCCCCATTTAGCGCAGATAAAAGTTGGGGCGCGCTTTTTGTAACACTTCTACTGATTAAGGATAATCGTTCTCGAGATTGCCCTTCCCTGACGGTAAAAACGAATGAGAATCGGCGTTCCCTGCGGCAGCTCGTTGACCACTTGATCATATTCATCAATATCATCGATGCGGCTATACCCTAACTGCAAAATAATATCGCCACTGCGAAGATCAGACTGCGAAGCCGCAGAGTCTGGAGAAACTTGAGTCACCACGACACCCCCACGCAAACCCATCGCGTTCAGCTCACGGTCGCCCAACGATTCAACCACCAGTCCGAGCCTATCACTGCCATCGACAGTGCCAGCTACACGCTGATCAGCACTGTCGAGGCTACCAACTTCGACGGTAAGCTTTTTCAGCTTGCCTTTCCGATAAACTTCAACAGAGGCTTTAACGCCCGGCGCCAACGAACCAACCACGTGCGGCAAGTCGCCAGAATCTAAAATAGGCTGACCGGCGAAACGAACAATCACGTCACCGGGACTGATTCCAGCTTTGTCGGCCGGACCTTTCGGCTCGACCGCATTAATTAACGCACCCTGCGGCTTATCCAGCTCAAGGGATTTTGCCAGATCTTTATCGACATCTTGAATAACAACGCCCAACCAGCCACGTTTCACTTCCCCACTGTCCTTCAATTGCTGCACAACATCTATCGCAACACTTGCAGGAATAGCGAACGAGAGACCAATCGAACCGCCCGAGCGAGAGTAAATTTGTGAATTAATACCCACCACTTCGCCGCTGAGATTAAACAGCGGACCACCAGAATTACCCGGGTTAATGGCCACATCGGTTTGGATAAAGGGGACATAATTTTCGCCTTTATCGGTGGGAATACTTCGCCCAATCGCACTCACGATACCCACGCTGGCTGAATAGTCCAACCCAAAGGGCGAGCCAATCGCCAACACCCATTCACCCACTTTTAGCGCATCCGGCTGAGCAAGCTTGAGCGTGGGCAGCCCCTTGGCGTCGATCTTCAACAATGCAAGATCTGAACGACTGTCGGTGCCAACAATGGTCGCTGAGAACTCACGTCGATCAGAAAATCGCACCACAATCTCATCCGCCGCATCAATCACGTGATGATTCGTCAAAATATAGCCATCGTCTGAAATAACAAAGCCTGAACCCATCGACATAACAGGCCGCGCCTGCTGCTGGCGCTGTTGCAATAGCTCACGAAAAATATCGGGCATCTGCTGCCTCTGAGAAATCCCTGCTTTTGGCGCTTTCTGAACGGTGTTTATTTTGACCACTGCTGGCGACGCATCCTCTACCAACTGAGTAAAATCGGGGAGCTGGGCGGCAGCAGCCAAAGAGAGCAGAGCGAAAAAAGTAAACGATGTAACAGCTATAGCTTTTTTAAACACGGAAATATCTCCAGCAATAAACGTTATAAAGAATCCGGCCTAACCGGCCGCACTGGGCCAGCGAGTTTGATCAATTAACTTAAGTCTAGACGCATAAATGACAGTATTGAAAAAGAATACCTAACAATAAATCAGCGAACTTGAACAACCTTAGGATCGTTATTTAGGGCGTTGTTTAGGGAGCTGTTTGGCTCAATCAAAATAGGATGCATGCGCTTATCGTTGCGTGATGCGGCACTGTGCATGTACACCAATGCTGCGCCGATAGCGAGACCGCCCGCGGCCGCGGCCGCACTCTGAGCATCACTGCCGCCAACAATAGCAGCGGCCACCACAGCCAGCACAATCGGCATGAGGTAGACCAAAAGAGACGCGAGAACAATCACATCCTCAGGAATACCAATGGTGACCGACTGCCCAACAGCGACATTGGATTGCGCGGCCTGATTGCGGAGGACCCGAATACTGGCGGTTTTACCCGCCAATTTAGACAAAAATTTATGCCCGCAGCCCTTTTCAGCGACACAGGCTTCACAGGCGGATTTTTGAATAGTTTCGACCCAAAGACCGTCAGGCTCTATGGCAACAACTGTTCCAGTTTCAAGAATCATAGCAATCCATTACAGCGGCACCTGGGTAATCGCGCTGGCGATTTGACTGGCGGTGGCGCGGGGAATTTCGCCAACCACACAAATTGTGTAGAGCTTTTTATTAATCTCAATGTTGGTTAAAACAGCCACTGTCGCGCCAAGCTTGGCATCCACTGGGGGCAGCATATTTCCTTGGGTAGAATCGATAAACACTGAGAATACAGCTAAGCCGTCTGTGAATATCATCGACTCCTGACCACTAGCGTCTGCTGGCTGGTAAGAGGCCAACACAAAGCCTGGGGGCAACCACCCTGTCTGCCAGCGCGAGCCTTCAGTATCGACTTTACCATCGGCATCTAAACAATTACTTTGATCGACACCGGCCTTGGCAAACTGTTCAGCCTCTCTTGCAAACTCGTCATCCGACATAGCGTTGCCAATGGCGATTTCCACAAACTGAAAGCGCTCTAGTGGCTTGCCCAAATGATTCATCAAAACTGACTGCAATAAAAGACCCGACTCTTTATCGATGGCAACAATATAGCCGTAGCGGTTTTTATCTTTGGGGATGACATGCACCATAGATACATGCCTATCAGCAACGCGGTCATCGCCTTTGATATGGAATTCATAGAAATCTTCCAAGCGCGCGTAGCTGTCTTTGGTGATTTTGTAGGCATTTCCTCGCAGTAACATATCGCCAGTGCGCAGGCATTCGGCATTATCCGTACGCCGCAACACTTGCCTTTTGGGACCGTCTAAATGCACGACGCGCTCATAGGTTTTGCCATCGCGAACACTGTGCATCACTTTAACGCTTGTTAGATTGCCACGATATTCATAGGTAAATAGCCCGCGATAATCTAAATCTCTCGAAGCTTTGGCCATCCTCGCCATCAGATCGTGGGCAGACTCCAAATCGCCTGCAAAGAGCGGACCATTAACGAAAACGGCGACTGCTAGAGTCGCCACTTTGATGAAACGCACTGAACCAAATAACGCCATTGACTCCCTTACTCCTACTCTGGAGAGCTCTGGCTATCGTTTAAGCGCGCAAAAGGAAGCATGCCTTGGTTGCTATTTAAAGCGGCATTATTCGAGTGTTTGAGCATGGCGTTATTGAGGTACGCACGCAGTTTTACCTCTGAGTATTGCTGTTTTTCCTGCTGGCGAACCTGCATGAGAGGGGTGACATAGCGAGATGTTTTATTGTCACCGCCAACACTGACTGTGCGAGCATTGATAATTGGCTGGAAGCCTGAGGGAAACTGAATTGGAGGGCCATTATTTTGATCATCTTCATCCATCGCCGCAAATTCAGATACCACGGGGCTGCTGTCTAAGGGGCTATTGAGCTGCTGAACACCCACCACCGCAAGCATGGCGACGGACGCAGCAATGGCAAATCGTCCTGCGGCGCCGGCAAACAGTGTGAAACCTTTTGAACGGTAGGCCGGTTCGGCATCGATGGCTGCGGCTATTGACGCAGAGTAATCCATTGACGGGCTGACGGTTTCCCCTTTAATTGTCGCAGAGATCATGTGATAGCGTTTCCACTTGTCACGCAGACTAGTGTCGCTGGCGATCTCTTTTAAAAGGCGATGCATTTCCATATCAGTGGTTTCTCCATCCATCAAAGCGGAAAGAGACTCCTCCAAGCGTTCCTTGTGATCAGTCATCGATTTACCCCATTAGCACTCATTTTTAATAGCATAGATATCACTTAAATTCATTACCGAGTGTATGACATGTGTTTATCAGGAAAGTTCACTACCCTACTACACACCATCAATTATTGCTAAAACCCTGGCATCAATTGCCTCGCGACCCCGAAAGATACGCGAACGAACCGTACCCACTGGGCACTCCATAATCTGTGCAATTTCTTCGTAACTCAGACCATCGTATTCACGCAAGGTGACTGCAGTGCGCAAATCTTCGGGTAATTCGGCGATCGCGCCATTGATTACCGATTCTAATTGATCGCGAAATAGCTCATTTTCTGGAGAGCTGACATCTTTGAGCTGCTCGCTGCCTGAGTAAAATTCAGCGTCGTCCAAATCAACATCTGATGACGGCGGCCTGCGACTCCGCGCCACCAGGTAATTTTTCGCGGTGTTAACAGCTATTCTGTAAAGCCACGTGTAAAACTGACTATCGCCGCGAAAATTAGGCAGCGCACGATAGGCTTTAATAAAAGCTTCTTGCACGACATCTTTCACTTCGTCACTGTCGCGAATAAATCGCGCAATAATCGAGTGAACTTTGTACTGATATTTTAGAACGAGAAGATCAAAGGCTCGCTTGTCACCTTTTTGCACTCTAACAACTAACTCATAGTCAGTTGCTTCTGCCTTTTTTTCTATCATCTAACAATCCATTTATCTTTTAATTCCAAGTTATACGTGCTTTTCACGCAAGCAAGACCTTTACCATGATCTAGGGAAGACAGCCTGTAAGCAAATTAGTTCGCTTGCGATTTGAGCTTATATTATTATGCCAGTCAATTGATTGTGGGCAACAAATGAAACAAACACACCTTTACGACGTGCTAATAATTGGCAGCGGTGCAGCTGGTTTAACCACTGCATTGCAGCTAAACAGCCATCTACGCATCGCAATAATAAGCAAAACTGAGCTTCAGGGCGGCGCTTCATGGTTAGCCCAAGGTGGAATCGCAGCTGTATTTGATAAAAATGACAGCGCCGAGTCTCACATTGCCGACACCCTTGTTGCAGGCGCTGGCCTCTGCCATGAAGACGCCGTGCGTTTTGTTGTTGAAAATGGCCCCGCCGCTGTGCAGTGGCTCATCGACAAAGGGGTGGATTTTACACGCGAGGAAGGTGAGCAGAGCTACCACCTCACCAAGGAAGGCGGCCACAGTCATCGCCGCATCTTGCACACGGCTGATGCCACCGGCAGAGAAATTACTGGAACGCTGATCAAGCAGGTTCTTGCGGCAAAGAATATTGATATTTTTGAACACCACTGCGCGGTTGATCTTGTTACCCAAGCCGATCGCGGGTCGCGCAAGATCCGCTGCACCGGTGCTTATATACTCGATATGAAGAGCGAAACGGTGTGTCTGTTCACTGCAAAAAGCGTGGTGTTGGCAACCGGAGGTGCGAGTAAAGCGTACCTGTACACCAGCAATCCAGACGGCGCGAGCGGTGATGGTATTGCCATGGCTTGGCGGCGTGGCTGTCGTGTGGCAAATCTTGAGTTTAATCAATTCCACCCGACGTGCCTCTATCACCCAAAAGCGAAATCTTTTCTGATCACCGAAGCTCTGCGCGGTGAGGGCGCTGTGCTGAAATTGCCCGACGGCACACATTTTATGCACAACTTTCATCCAGCGGCCGAGCTAGCCCCGCGCGATGTTGTTTCTCGGGCAATTGACCATGAGATGAAACGTTTGGGCAGCGACTGCCTGTATCTCGATATCAGCCATAAACCGGCACAATTTATTACTGAACACTTTCCGACGGTTTACAAGCACTGTCTAGAGTTTGGCATTGATATCACCAAAGACCCGATTCCCGTTGTTCCAGCCGCGCACTACACCTGCGGCGGCATTTTGGTCAACACCAAGGGGCAAACAGACCTACTCAATCTCTATGCGATTGGTGAAAGTGCCTTTACAGGGCTGCATGGTGCCAACCGCATGGCGAGTAACTCACTGCTTGAGTGCTTGGTCTATGCGCAAGCGGCGGCCACTGAAATCAACCAATTACAATCACAGATTCCAGAGCCTGATTTTATTCGCGAATGGGACGAGTCGATGGTGACTCACTCTGACGAGGATGTTGTTATCTCTCACAACTGGGATGAACTGCGGCGCTTTATGTGGGACTACGTTGGCATTGTGCGCAGCGATAAACGCTTGCAACGCGCCCAGCACCGCATCAAATTACTGCAAAAAGAAATCCAAGAGTATTACAGCAACTATAAGGTGGGCCGCGATCTCTTGGAGCTGCGCAACCTTGCCACAGTAGCAGAACTCATTATCCGCTGTGCCATGCAGCGCAAAGAAAGTCGCGGACTGCACTTTACCCTCGACTATCCAGAACTCTCTCCCATCGCGAAAGACACGATTCTTGTGCCCAACAACTTTGCTGGGCAGGACATAATTATTAACCGGAGTTAGTGCGCGCCAGTGCAGCCAGCCGCAGCAATCGATGCTGCGACGGCGGCAAACTGTCGTGGGGAATCACACGGATCAGCTGTCGACCACCGGCTGTTTTAAAATAGAGAATCACCAAGCGCCCCGTGACAAATTGCGTTTCTGCAAGCGAGAGATCAAGCACTTTAGTCTGATCATTGCAATCAGTGATTAGAAGCTGCCATGTATTGGCCGCGCTATCCACCAGAACGAGCAGTTCACGGGGGTGGCGCCAATAGCCGACCACAGAGGCAAACCCCAGAAAAATCAGCATCGCCAGCGCGAGCAGTTTGGCCCAGACCAGCAGCGACAAACTCGCGACAATCAGACCCGCCGCGACCAGCGCGCCCAACTTTGCCAACAAAAGATGGCGGG
>LIDE01000006.1 GCA_001438605.1 SAR92 bacterium BACL16 MAG-120619-bin48
AGATCACCGCCGATATTTTTGGCATGACCGTCGAGCGACCCCACACCTATGAAACGTCCGCACTGGGTGCCGCGATTGCTGCCGCTGTGGGCACCGGCACCTACGCCAATTTTAATGCTGCAGTCGCGGCAATGACCCACAGCGGAGGATCCTTTAGCCCCAGCGCAGATAACCAAAAGATCTACGATCAGCTCTACTCAGATGTTTACGCAGGGCTCTACAATCGCCTAAAGCCGAGCTACCGTGCCATTAAAGCGATCACCGGTTATCCACGCTAAGTGGGATTGCTCAGCAGCGCTGCCAATGCCGAATGAAGCTCGGGTTGCGTAAATGTAAATCCCGAGGCAAGCAGTTTTGCCGGCACAACATTCTGACCGTGCAACAATAGCTCGTCGCCCATTTCACCAAAGAGCAGTTTCACGACAACGGCAGGCATGCGCAAAAACCCAGGGCGCTTGAGGACAGCCGCCAAAGTCGCACTAAAGTCAGCATTGGTCACAGGGTTTGGCGCAGTAGCGTTGACCGGCCCGGTGATATCCCTGTTTTCGATACAATGGTGAATCGCTGCGATCATATCGTCGATATGAATCCACGACATCCACTGCTCGCCACTGCCCATCGGGCCGCCCAGACCCAGCTTAAATGCAGGTAACATCCGCGCCAGAGCGCCCTGATCACCCAACACAATGCCAGTGCGCAGATAGCAGACTCGAGATCCCAAAGCGGCAAACTGCTGCGCACTCTGCTCCCACGTGTCACACAACTGATGAGAGAATCCATCGACAGGTGCGCCGCTCTCGTCGACCGGCGCGTTACCGCTGCCATAATAGCCAATCGCGGAACCGCTGATGACTTGTTCGGGCCGGTCTTGTCGCTGACTGAAATAGGCCACCAACCGCTCGGTCGTGCCAATGCGGCTGTCATAAAATTTTTGCTTGCGCCGCTGAGTCCAGCGACCATCGGCAAGCCCTTCTCCGGCCAAATTAAGCACAGTCTGCGGCGCCGCGAGACCGTCTAATTCACTTAGTCGCTCAATTGAGGTAACCGAGGCCGGAAGATGCCGCACCGCCTGAGTTTTGTTGCGGGTGAGAACAGTCACTGACATGCCGCGATCAACTGCACTGCGACAGAAATGACGCCCGATAAAGCCGCTGCCGCCGGTCACTAAAATTGAACTCATGGAGCTAATACCTTATTGGTCTGAGGAGGAGTGGAACAGTGATTTTGACGAGCAGACAGCGTACAAAATACAACCCACGGTCGCAATGTTTCCTTTGCCCACAACAAGGAGTATTGCTAGAATTCCGACCTTCGAAATGCTTTTGCAGAGGATCATTTTTGTGCAAGAGCATCGTACCACTCTTAATTCACAGCAACCGTTAATAAACAGCAACCGTTAATTCACCACAACCGTTCTAGGCACAATTATGAGTCTTGCTAAAAAAGTGTTGGCCTCCAACAATGATCTTCCTATTCGCACCGAGCAACCCGTCCACAGCGGCAAAGTACGCTCGGTCTACTGGTTAACCGACGCTGACAGTCGCCGACTGATTGCTGAAAAGGGCTACAACGTCGCCGCCGATGCGCCGTTGGCCATCATGGTCATCAGCGATCGCATCTCAGCGTTTGAATGCATTTGGCACGCCGAGGGGGGTATGCAAGGCGTACCCGGCAAGGGCGCGGCACTGAATGCTATCTCCAACCACTGGTTTAAATTATTTCGCGAGCACAACTTAGCGGACAGCCACATCCTCGACGTGCCCCACCCGCTGGTTTGGATCGTGCAAAAAGCCAAGCCCGTGATGATCGAAGCGATTTGTCGTCAATACATCACCGGTTCCATGTGGCGCGCCTACGAAAAAGGCGAGCGCAATTTTTGTGGCATCGAGATACCCGACGGTCTGAAGCGCGACCAGCGACTGCCCGAGCTCCTTATTACGCCATCTACTAAAGGCATTCTGAAGGGTATCCCCGGCGTGCCAGAAGCAGACGACGTCAACGTTTCACGGGCCGATATTGAAAACAATTACGAGAGCTTTAAGTTCCGCTCTCTAGGCGATATCGACGTCTACGAAAAGCTCCTCAGCGAGGGATTTGCAGTAATTAGCGATGCGCTGGCGGCAATTGGCCAAGTGTTTGTCGATACCAAATTCGAATTTGGCTACGTCACAGACAAGCAGGGTAACGAAAAACTGATTTATATGGACGAGGTGGGAACACCCGACTCATCGCGTATTTGGGATGGTGCGAGCTACGCGGAAGGTAAGATTATCGAAAATTCTAAGGAGGGATTCCGCCAGTTGTTGCTTAACCACTTCCCCGATCCCGATATTTTACTCAATAAAAACCGTATGGCTGAGCGCTCGGCGCTGGCGCGAGATAATGCGCTTCCAGAAGAAGTTATGATGGCAGTGTCGGACACTTATGTGGGTATTGCTGAGAAGATCACCGGCGAAAAACTGGTTTTGTCCGACGATCCGAAGGGTGAAATTATTGCGATTCTTCGCGATCAATACGGGCTTATCGACTAACGCTCGTTTTAGCTACGCTCAATTTACCCAGTTTTTCACTGGCGCTTGAACAGGCCAGCTTGGTTAAGCACTTACTTAACCAAGCTGGTCACTCACCGTGACACTAACACTCAATAATATTCACCGGCACCTCTAACACATGGGTGGCCAAACCACCTCTCGATGTTTCTTTGTACCGCGAATGCATATCTTTGCCGGTTTTACGCATGGTTTTAATTACTTTATCCAACGACACAAAATGCGAACCATCACCGCGCAAGGCGATGCGCGCTGCGTGAATAGCCTTCACTGAACCCATTGCATTGCGCTCAATACAGGGCACTTGTACGAGCCCGCCAATCGGGTCGCAAGTCAGTCCAAGGTTGTGCTCCATTCCAATTTCAGCCGCATTTTCAACTTGAGATGGCGTGCCGCCCAGCACTTCTGCCAATGCACCCGCGGCCATCGAACAGGCAGAGCCCACTTCGCCCTGACAACCCACTTCAGCACCACTGATGGAGGCATTCTTTTTGTAGAGCATGCCGATAGCGGCAGCGGTCAGCAAAAACTTAACCACCCCGTCATCATTGGCACTGGGAATAAAGCGCGTGTAATAGTGCAACACAGCGGGAATAATCCCCGCAGCACCATTGGTCGGCGCAGTGACCACACGCCCGCCGGCAGCGTTTTCCTCATTCACAGCCAAGGCGTAAAGGGTCACCCAATCGAGCACTGACAGCGGATCAGCCATAGCCGCTTCCGGCTTGTGCAGCAATTTTTCATGCAGCTCTTTCGCACGGCGGCGAACGTTTAAGCCGCCGGGCAAAATGCCACCATTGGTGATGCCATTCTTCACACAGAGCTGCATCACCGACCAAAGATTAAGCAGGTCAGCGCGAATATCAGTTTCACTGCGCCAGGTCTTCTCATTCTCCATCATCAATTGAGAAATACTGAGATTGTGCTCGCTGCACAGCGCCAAAAGCTGATTGGCTGAGTCGAAGGGATAGGGCACTTTGCGACTATCTTCCACCAAGATATCCTTCCCCGCCGCCGTTTCATCAACCACAAAACCACCGCCCACTGAATAGTAGGTTTTGCAGCTAACCACTTCAGTGCCTTTAGCGTAGGCGGTGAATACCATGCCGTTAGAGTGAAACGGCAGCACCGTCTTGCGATACAACACAACATCCATGGCATCGTCGTAGGCAATGCTGTGAATGCCGCAGAGGTTGATCGACCCCCCCTCTCTAATGGCTTTGACGCGACTGGGGATCGAGGCAATATCGACCGACTCTGGCTGTTCTCCTTCAAGACCTAGCAACACCGCCTTGGGCGTGCCGTGGCCCTTGCCTGTTGCTCCCAGCGAGCCATACATCTCTGCCTTCACACGCACGACGGAGGTCAGTGCACCACTGTCGCTAAGGCTTTCGACAAACAGCCGCGCGGCCCGCATGGGACCCACGGTGTGTGAGCTAGAAGGACCAATGCCTATCGTAAACAAGTCAAATGTGCTGATTGCCATAAAAGTTCGATCACCCTCAAGTGAATAGTCAGGAGCCATCAGTATAGCTGCGACTCATGGATTTAGCGGCGCAAAATGCAACGCTCATCGAGCCAACGTGCCTTGCCCATGCAGTTATTCCAAAAACTGGATTTTTGTTGCTGCACGGGTGTAAGCTGTTAAAAAATAATAATAAAAAGTAAATCCTTATGAAAACATATCAAATTGAAGACCCAACCCTTGGCACTATTTCCTATAGTGACCGCAAACGGTACCTTTGGCTGATATCGGTTTTAATGCCTGCTTTTCCGCTCATGGGCGTGTACTTTTTTTACCGTACAGGCATGGAATGGACCCTTGCGATTCCTTTGCTAACAAGTTATTTGGTCATGCCAGTGCTCGACTGGCTTATCGGCAGTGACGAAAATAACCCCCCTGAACAGCTTGTTCAGCAACTCGAAGACGATATTTATTACCGCGTGCTTACCTGTATTACTGTTCCCATGCACTTCGTCGTGTTAATTATTTTGGCCTCCGTGGTCGCCAACAATGACCTGAGCCCACTGTCGATTTTAATCACCGCTATTGTGGCAGGCAGCTACAGCGGTTTGGGCATCAACACGGCCCATGAGTTGGGCCACAAACAAACGGCATTAGAGAAGTGGATGGCAAAACTCGCCCTCGCTGTGCCCGCCTACGGCCACTTTTGTGTAGAACATAATCGCGGTCACCACACCTTGGTCGCGACGCCCGACGATCCGGCGAGCTCGCGCATGGGTGAATCTATCTACGCCTTTATTTTCCGCGAAATTCCAGGAACTATGGTGCGCGGCTGGCAAATAGAAAAAGAGCGATTAGCCAAAAAAGGTCTGCCGGTCTGGTCAATCCACAGCGATATTATGCAGTCCTATTTCTTCAGCGCCGTTCTGCAAGGCAGCCTTATTTACCTGTTTGGCTGGATTATGCTGCCCTTTCTCGCCATTCATAATTTCTGGGCGTGGTTTCAATTAACCTCGGCAAACTATATCGAGCATTATGGTTTACTGCGCCAGCGTTTGGATAACGGTCGATATGAGCGCTGTCAGCCGCACCACTCATGGAACGCTAACTACATTATGACCAATCTGGCGCTGTTCCACTTGCAGCGTCATTCAGACCATCATGCCAATCCGACTCGCCGCTACCAAACTCTGCGCAATTTCAAAGATATTCCAGAGTTACCCAACGGGTACTACGGTATGTATCTGCTCGCCTATATTCCCTGGCTCTGGTACCGCGTAATGGATCAGCGGGTACTCGATCTTCCCCATATCAAGGGCGATCTCAGCAAGGTTAATATCAATCCCTCTAAGCGCGACGCGATTTATGCCCGCTACGGTAACGGGCAAGTTGCGGGTTAGCGACGCCCAGCCTGCACTGACGGCGCACACTAATCTGCGCCGTCGGCACTGGATTAGATTCCCATTTCCCGTTTAACCGCGCCAAAGGCATCCAGCGCAAACTCGAGATCATCTCGGCTGTGCGCCGCAGACATCTGTGTGCGAATACGCGCCTTGCCCTTCGCGACGACGGGAAACGAAAACGCCACCACATAAACACCTTTCTGCAACATATTCGCCGCAAACGCAGCCGCGAGCACTGCATCATTCAGCATAACCGGCACAATGGGATGTTCGCCCGGTAACAGACTAAATCCAAGCTCGGCCAAGCCCTCGCGAAAGAACGCAGTATTGTCCATCAGTTGTTGTTGCAGTCGATTGGACTGGGCCACCAGATCCAGCGCTTTAATCGCGCCGGCAACCACCGGTGGTGCAACCGTGTTAGAAAACAGATAGGGGCGCGACCGCTGGCGCAGCAGCTCAACAACCTCTCGCCGGGCGCTGGTAAAACCACCGCTACCCCCGCCTAAGGCTTTGCCCAGGGTGCCAGTAACAATATCAACACGGTCCATGCAGGCGCGGTATTCGTGGGTGCCGCGTCCCTGCGCGCCAATAAACCCAGTGGCATGGCAGTCATCAAAATGGACAAGGGCATTATATTTATCCGCTAGGTCGCAGATTTCGTCTAAACGGGCGATGGTGCCATCCATGGAAAATACGCCATCGGTTGTGATTAGCTTAAAGCGCGCACCCGCCTTATCCGCCGCTTGCAACTGCGCTTCTAAGTCAGCCATCTCGCAGTTGCGATAACGATAGCGCTGGGCTTTCGAGAGCCGAATACCGTCGATAATACTGGCGTGATTGAGCTCGTCAGAGATCACTGCATCCTCGGCGCCGAGCAGTGTTTCAAAGAGCCCGCCATTGGCATCAAAGCAGGATGGGTAGAGAATGGTGTCCTCACAGCCGAGCAATTGGCTGAGTTTCATTTCAAGCTCTTTGTGTAAACTCTGTGTTCCACAGATAAAGCGCACCGACGCAAGACCGTAGCCCCACTGATCGAGCCCCTTCTGCGCTGCCGCTTTAACCTCAGGATGCTGCGCCAGCCCCAAATAATTGTTGGCACACAGATTCAGCACCTCGGCGCCACTGCTCACTCCCACTCGCGCACCCTGCGCAGTGGTTATTTCACGCTCGTGTTTGTAGAGACCGGCTGCGACAATTGACGTCAGCTCGGCGTGCAGATGATCCTGAAATTTTCCGTACATAAGTAAGTCCCACTGTGACGTAAATTAATCCCAATTTAAAATAACTTTACTCGCCTCTCCGGCGTTCATCGCATCAAAGCCACTCTGAAAATCTGTGTAGTGAAGGCGGTGGGTGATCACTGAGGATATATCCAAGCCGCTCTCAATCATCACTGACATTTTGTACCAAGTCTCATACATTTCTCGCCCGTAGATACCCTTCAGTGTAAGCATATTGAAAATCACCACACTCCAATCAATGGCCATCTCTTCCGACGGAATACCCAGTATCGAGACCTTGCCACCGTGGCACATATTGGCCAACAGGTCGCGAAAAGCGGAGGGGTTTCCAGACATCTCTAGACCCACATCAAAACCCTCAGACATGCCTAATTTGCGCTGCACGTCGGCGAGTTTCTCTGTGCGAACATCTACGGTGCAGGTAGCGCCAAGCTTTTTGGCCCGCTCGAGACGCTGAGGGTTGATGTCGGTAATAACGACATTCCGCGCACCCGCGTGACGACACACCGCCGCGGCCATGGCGCCAATAGGGCCGGCGCCGGTGATCAGAACATCTTCCCCAAGCAAGTCATATTGCAGCGCCGTGTGCACAGCGTTGCCCAGCGGATCGAACAGCGCAGCGATATCGAGGTCAATGTCTGCATGGTGTTCCCAGACATTCGACATCGGCAAGGCAACGTACTCGGCAAAAGCACCGGAGCGATCAACGCCAATGCCACTGGTGTGGGCGCAGAGATGGCGGCGGCCTGCCATGCAGTTGCGGCAGCGGCCGCAGACTACATGGCCCTCGCCGGAGACTATCTGCCCTTTCTTGAAGGCATTCACATTGGAGCCAACATCAACAATTTCGCCGACAAATTCATGGCCAACAATCATCGGCACTGGAATAGTGGCCTGGGCCCATTTGTCCCAGTTATAAATGTGCATGTCAGTGCCACAAATTGCCGTGCGCTTTACTTTAATCAGCACATCATTAATACCGATTGTTGGCTCAGGCACATCTTCCAACCACAGCCCGACAGTAGAATTCCTTTTGACCAGTGCTTTCATGCTGTTATTTTCCTAATCTTTGTTTAAGATAGACAAACTTTTACTATAAGAGAAACTTGTCCAGTATCGTAGAAGTCTAATTTCCGATATGCAAGATTTATTTCTTATATAGTGTAACAATTCAGTCCGCTAACAGTTGGGTACTAGTCGAAACGAGAGACGACCAAATCGTACCGACGCAGTGAACTGGACAGATAACAGACAGGTGTAAAACCATGAGCAACCCTCCCGCCGACAGCAACGACCCGACGAGTCACGCACTCTGCAGCCGCGTGACCGAGCTGCGCAAAAAGCACAAACTCACCCTCGACCAGCTGGCCGCCGCGTCAGGTGTCAGTCGCTCAATGCTGAGTCAAATTGAGCGCGGTCAAGCAAACCCGACGCTCACAGTTACGTTCCGCATCGCTCAGGCATTTGGTATGAGTATCGGGGAGCTGGTTGACCAACCATGGCAGTCATCAACTATCGAAGTGGTGCACGGAGAGGATAAAAGCAATCTGTTTCGCGCCGACAAAGAGTGCCAAATCCGCACGCTATCGCCACTGCATATTGAGAAGAATATTGAATTTTATGAAGTGAGAATTGCGGCGGGATCAAGCCTTACCAGCGCCCCTCACTTTGAGGGAACTAAAGAGCTGCTCACCATTACCCGCGGGCGGGCACGTGTGGTCTCGGGCGACACCAACTGCGAACTCGACCAGGGCGATTCAGCGCACTATCGCGGCGACCTAAACCACAGCATTGAGAATAGAGGCGACGACGAACTGGTCTGCTACCTTGTGGTCACCAGCCCCTAGCAAAGCGAGCAAATAAAGTGTGTCGCTATTTTTACAGGCGCATTTTTCAAGTGCATTTTGCAGGCGCACTACCCTAAGCTATCTTCGGCGACAAAATATTTCGGATCTTCAATCACATTGACTTCAACCAAATTGCCCGCTTTCTTCAACAATCGGCGGCACTCATCACTGAGATGCACTAAATGCAGTGTTTTACCTGCGTTTAAATAGCGCTCAGCCAGCGAATCGATGGCCTCTAAGCCGGAATGATCGGCCACCCGTGAGCGGGCAAAATCAATAACCACATCATCGTTGTCTTTTTGTGGATCAAAACCCTCTAAAAAGGAGGTTACTGACCCGAAAAACAAAGGACCCGTCACCGCATAGACCGTGGATCCTTTATGATCTTTACGTGCTTCGATACGAATATATTTGGCATGCTCCCAGGCAAATACCAACGCCGACACAATCACACCGACAATCACAGCGACGGCAAGATCGGTAGCAACAGTAACCGCTGACACCAACACCAATATAAGCGCGTCACTGCGGGGCACCTTCCCTATAATGCGAAAGCTACTCCACTCAAATGTGCCAATCACAACGATAAACATGACACCGATCAGCGCCGCCAATGGAATTTTTTCGATCAGTGGTGACGCCACTAGAATAAATAACAGCAGTGACACGGCAGCAGTGATACCCGATAGCCGCCCGCGACCGCCGGAATTTACATTGATCATGCTCTGACCAATCATGGCACAACCACCCATACCACCGAACAAACCCGTGACTGTATTGGCTACACCCTGCCCCACACATTCACGATTGCCGTGACCGCGAGTTTCGGTGATCTCGTCGATCAGACGCAGGGTCAGCAGCGATTCAATCAAACCAATGGCCGCTAAAATAACCGCATAAGGGAAAATAATAACCAGTGTTTCAAGATTAAACGGCACCACAGGAACATGAAAGCTCGGCAGGCCGCCCGCAATAGAGGCGACATCCCCCACCACACGGGTGTCGAGATCAAAGAACATCACGAGCAGCGTGACCGTGACAATCGCCGCGAGAGAAGACGGTATTAACTTGGTAAAGCGCGGCAACACGTAAATAATCGCCATGGTTAAGAACACCAGACCTACCAGCTTAGACAATTGCTCACCCGGCAGCCACGCGACATCGATAATCGAATTTTGCAGGGCCGTGCCCTCAAGCCAACCGGCCTCGCCTGCAATACCAAATTGACTCAACTGAGCGAGGAAAATAACGATGGCTAAGCCATTCACAAACCCCAACATCACGGGGTGGGGCACCATGCGAATAAATTTACCCAACTTTAGTACACCAGCGGTAATTTGCAGAATACCCATGAGCACCACCGCCGCAAACAGATACTCAACACCGTGATCTGCCACGAGTGAGACCATGACAACCGCGAGCGCACCAGCGGCACCCGAAATCATACCCGGACGGCCGCCAATACAGGCGGTAATTAAACCCACCATAAAGGCCGCATAGAGACCGACCAGAGGGGCAACCCCAGCGACAAAAGCAAAGGCTACAGCTTCGGGGACGAGTGCCAAGGCCACGGTGAGGCCCGAGAGTAAATCGTTCTTGTAAGAAATGACACGGCTAGCACGGAGTTCAAACATTAAATTACCTAACTGAGTGAAGCAAATGACACCGCAACAGACTGGGCTGCGGCTGTGGTGGGAGAGTGATCAACTGCTCAGCGGGCATCGCTTATTAAAAGACGATGCCCACTCGGCGCCTGCGTTTAGTCGCGAGGACTTCTCTGCGACGGTCTGGATGACCCGCGAGGTGCAGTAGAGCGCGGTGACGCAGATCTCGGCGCACCCGTTCGCGGGGCACCAGGTCTTGACGAACCGGGCTTACTGTTGCGATTAGAACTAGGACTTCTTGCATAGGGACCATCAGCGCGAGCGCCCGCTGAACTTGAATTGCCGCGACTGTCCTGACCTGACGGCCGACGACCAGCCAATGCCTCTGCACGTGCAGGCGGTCGACCCTTAGCAGGCTCTCTCACAGCATCGCGACCGCTCTCTTTTGGGCCCTCGCGTCGACTACCTCGACTGTCATCCTTCCCTCGTCCAGCGCTGGACTTGTCCTTGCTGCCAGACCGAGGCCCATGGGAATAGGTGCTTACGCGCTTCGGATCAGGTCTACTGTTACCGCGACTGTTGGTCTCGCTGTTCAGCGGCTTTCTTGGCTTATTGCTACGCACTGGTCGGTTTAATGTCGTCTCGGGCACATCATGAGTGGGCTCAAAGCCATCCATCACCTCTCGGGGCAACAATTGCTGAATCAATCGCTCAATATCAGAGAGCAGATCAACTTCGTCAGCACTGACCAATGAAATCGCTTTCCCTGTCGATCCGGCACGACCCGTACGACCAATTCGGTGTACGTAATCTTCCGGCACGTTTGGCAAATCGAAGTTGACGACCTGCGGGAGTTGCTCGATATCAAGACCGCGCGCCGCAATGTCAGTGGCCACTAAAATACGCACTTCACCCGCTTTAAAATCTGCCAATGCTTTGGTCCGCGCGCCCTGACTTTTGTTGCCGTGAATCGCCGCAGCCACAATACCCTCAGACTCGAGGTGCTTGGTTAACTTATTGGCACCATGCTTTGTTTTAGTAAAGACCAGTGCCTGACTCCAGCTTTGATCGTGTATTAAACGCGTCAGCACCTCGGCTTTTTGCTTCTTGTCCACCGTGTAAACGGACTGCGTCACCGACGGCGCCGCGGCATTGCGCGGAGTCACGGAGATCTCGATGGGGTTGCTCACCAGCCCTTTGGCAAGCTTGCGAATATCATCCGAAAAAGTTGCCGAGAACAGCAAATTCTGTCGGCGCTTTGGCAGCATCGCAATAATACGCTTGATATCGTGAATAAAACCCATATCCAACATGCGGTCGGCTTCGTCCAGAACCAGCACTTCGACATAGGTAAATTTGACTGCATTTTGGCTGTACAAATCCATCAAACGGCCCGGTGTCGCCACAAGGATATCAACGCCTTTGCGCAGCTTCATCATCTGCGGATTAATTTTTACACCACCGAAAACCACAGCGGAGGTAAGCGACAAATGTTTGCCATACAGAGCAACACTCTCGCCCACTTGCGCAGCAAGTTCACGGGTGGGGGTCAAAATCAATGTCCGAATATGGTTGGGCTGGGCGCGGCGGCCACCGTCCAAACGCTGCAATATGGGCAGGGTAAAGCCAGCGGTTTTACCGGTGCCGGTCTGCGCTGCAGCCATAATATCGTGGCCTTGCAAAATCGCTGGGATCGCTTTTTCTTGAATCGGTGAGGGTGTCTCGTAGCCTTGTGCTGCAATGGCTTTGAGAATCGGGGCTGAAAGGCCCAGGTCGTTAAAGGTCATAAGGAGTCTTTTTTGTGAGTGTCTTTGAGTGTTGGGGATCACTCTACCGTGAGTGGCCCTTTTGGATGGCGCGCAGGGTACAGGATTCACCCCCTAAAAGCTATTTTTATCAATGGGTTAGATAGCCCTTATCAATAAATAGCCCGCTGTGCGCCACCCCTCAACCGGCACTGTTTTGCCAAAACTCCCAGCGCAGTCAGGGCAGCGGGACAAACTTCATGGAAATAGAGTTAACACAGTGACGAATATTCTTCGCGGTAAAACCCTCTCCCTCAAAAATATGCCCCAAGTGACCGTCGCACTCCGCACACAAAATTTCAGTGCGCCTGCCATCGGCATCGATCTCACGGCGCACAGCACCGGCGATTTCATCGTCAAAGCTCGGCCAGCCGCAGTGAGACGGAAATTTATGCTCAGAGCGATAAAGGGGTGCGTCGCATTGCCGACAAATATACAGCCCCGCTGCTGTCGTATCGGTGTATTCACCCATAAAGGGTCGCTCGGTACCCTTGCCTTGAATAACGTATTTTTCATCTGGCGTTAACGGATTCAACTGCTTACTCATAGCTCACCTCTAAACATGTGTTTTGGACTAACAACCAGAGATCATCCATACCTTGCTGTAATGCCGCAAGTCGTTCGATATCGCTGGATAATCCCCTTACGTTCAGGCCACCCCTATCGGTTCCATAAAAACGCACAAAGTCTAACTGTGGATGCCCCAGCGCAGCATACTCCCAATCCAAAATCATCAGACCCTGAGGCGTAATGATTACATTTTCGGGAACCAAATCATGATGACAGACCACCGCAGGCCACTGGTGCCCATCTATAGCCGCCGCCACCGCCAGAATGGGTTCAGCGCGGGCAGCGATCTTATCCGTCTGCGGTAACTGTTGAAGATAAGCTTGGCAGTAGGCCTGATAGTTGCGTCGAGGCAAATCAGCCGCGGGCACAGCCTGTATTTTCTGCAAGCAATCGTTGAGCAACTTGCGGAATACCGGTGATTGAATATCGTCGGCGGTGGGATGACGCCCCTCGCAATAACGGGTTACCAGCACTTCATCGGTCGAGTAAAGCACCTCTGGCACACATCCTGTTGGCTGCAGGTGCTGCAAGATTAGCCGTTCACGCTGTCGGTCAATGCCTAAGCGCTGACTGTTCTGAGCATTAACCCGCACCACCGCGCGTAACTCATCGCAAGCGACCAGAAAAGAGCGATTGGTTTTTCCACCCAACAGCTCGCGCACCACTAAGGGCATACTGACCAGCCGCTCAGAGCTGGTCTGCCACTGGCGCCAGTTAGCGAGCGTCTGCTGCAACACTGTCATAGTCGGACGCACCGGTATGGGAAAAGCTAAGCTCTTGCTGATAGCGCTTTAGCCAAATGGCATAACCCACTATCGCTAAAATCACATACAGCACTAAGAGCCCAGCGGTTTGATAGAGCTCGCGATCGAGAAAGAGATAAACCGAAATGATGTTGATAACAACCCAATACAGCCAGTTCTCGAGAACCTTGCGCGCCACCATCAACGTTGTCACCACACTAGCCCAGGTTGTAAATGAGTCCAAGTATGGCAGTCTTGCATCTGTGTTTTCAGCCAATAAATAACCTGATATCAATGTGGCAATCAAGATAAACGCAATAGCATAGCTGTGATTGAGCAGCGACCAGCGAGCAATTTTTAACGTCTCGCTTCCCACACCGCCGCGCTGCCATTGGTACCAGCCATACACGGCCATGGCCATGTAATAAACATTGAGGGCAGACTCCATATAAAGGCTGACATCGCCAAATATCCACACATAGATGGCCGTGCTAAAAAAAGCGCAGTACCAACACAGGCTGCTCTCTTTCATGGCGAACAGAAGGTAAGCGATCGCGAGTGCGACCGCTACCGTCTCCAGCGTCACCCAATCAAACATTGAGGGCCTCGTAGCCTGGAATAATCTTGGCCACATAAACCGCCATATTGAACTCGCGATAACAGGCGGCAATGGTCTGCTGAACTGCATTCATGGCATGCTCATACTCGCCCTGAACCACAGTGCAGGTTGGAAAGGTGGTGACTTTTAAATTATCGAACTGATTAATCTTTTCGATAAAACCATCAATCGGAGGAATAAAATCTTCGCGATTAGGGTACATACTAATATCAATGGTTACTTGCATGGTTAGTCTCCTAGCGGCATCACACAAATGCCTGTTAAATATCCTTTTTAAAAACTGTATTTACCGCTAATACCCAATGCGCGCGGCTCGCCGTATTGATAGTAGGCCTCGGTAGCATAAAATTTACGGGGATCGTTACCAAAGCCGCCAAACCCACGCACAATAACCTCTTCATCCGTGAGGTTGCGCCCCCACAGCGAAAGCTGCCAATCCTCTACGTTGTACACCATACTCGCATTAAGCAAGACATAGGAATCACTCTGCTCACTGTGGCTGGAGGAAAGATAAAACTTGTCTTTACCCTCTACTTCAAGAGTCATGCCCAATCGGTCAGTCGCTTGAAAGGTGCTGCGGAGGGCAAACTGGTAGCGCGGAGCATGGGCCTGCTGACGACGGTCAAGAGTCTCTGAGAGCGGAATATTGTATGTGGCGTCGAGCCAACCCAAACTGCCAAACACCGCCAAAGACTCAGTAGTAGACCAATTAAACTCTGCTTCAAGCCCATAGTTGCTGCCCCTTGCGGAGTTGCTAAAATAATCGGTGAAATCGGAGGCATTGCTATTATCGCGAGGCTGAACCAGCGACTGTTTTATTTGAATATCATCGCGCTTTTGATAGAACGCTGCCACCTGTGTCTGCAACCTATCCTGCAACCAGTTGCCCTTAATTCCTGTTTCAATATTCCACATTACTTCAGTGTTAAAACTGCGTTTATCAGGCGTTAGCTTAGGGTCACTGTTTACGCCGCCGGCCTTGTAGCCCCGCGACACGAGTCCGTAAAGCATAGTGTCATCATTCATCTGATAGGCAAGCGAAATCCGACCGCCCCAAAGGTCTTCATCAACCCTGTGAGAAACGGTATCGCTGTCAGCGTAATCAGCACGACGATTTTCAAAACGCAGTCCGGTTGTCAACCTGAGGCTAGGTGATAACTCCGAGTCCAATTGCCCATAGACAGCTCGATTACTCGTATCAAAATCACTGGTGAAGTCGCCCGCAGCATAGGTGTATTGGCGCAGTAATTGCTCATCCTGATCACGCCAATAGACGCCAAAAACCCAATCCGTGCTGTCATTTAAGAGTCTGCCCTCAGGCTGTGACACCAGTTTTACATCAACTGTACCGTTCTTGCGGTCCCGCAAATAATTATCCACCGAACTGTATTCCCAACCGTCACAAGGTTGGCCGGCACAGATATCGGTGTAGGCCCAATCTTCATCGTAACCATATTCGAGGTTGTTGTCGGCATAGCTGACCAGCGTCACCAGTTCAATCCGATCATTGAGCTGCCAGCGGCTGTCAAGCGCAGCAGCCGTGGATTCCTGGCGATCCTGACCTGGCGAATCAGACAGCGTGTGGCGGGTATTGTCGAGTGAGAAGGCGTCGTAACCGTTGTCAGCATTGACATAAAAAAGCGTTAGTTTTGTATCCAAACGCTCACTGGCACGCCAATCGAAAATAGCGCGAGCACTGAGCTCATCGATATTATTAGTATCATCGCGACGGAGAAAATCGTTGCTAATATAACCATCACTGCGATGCTGCTGAACTGCAACGCGACCATTCACCTCCTCGCCCAAGGCGCCGCTCAAAGCACCACTGACTGTCCTCGTGCCATAATCACCGGCAGACAACTCCAGAGCACCTTGGGTTTCATCGGTGGGCTGATTCGCCTTAATATTAATCATGCCCGCCAGTGCATTAGCACCGTACAGCGTACCCTGTGGCCCGCGCAGTATTTCTACCTGAGCAATATCCATAGTCGTTGCAGCACCGCCAATACCGGTAAAATCGATACCATCAACAATGGTGCCGACCGATGGATTGAGTGGCTCGATAAACTGACTGCGTTCACCAATGCCACGAATTTGAATAAAGCGCCCACGCGACGCACCGCTGGCAAAATTGACATTCGGCGCTAAATTGAGCAGCTGTTCAAGATGCCGCGCCTGACGTCGAACAATTGTCTTGCTATCCATGACGGTGACGCTTGCGGGCGTTTCCAAGAGCGCCGTATCGCGAAAATCGGCACTGACAATGATCTCGTCGATAAGACCATTTGTAGGGGGAGAATCTTTTAAATCCGCCGCAGAGAGCGGCAGTGCGCAAGCCAACAGAAGTGGAACGACAATTTTTTTGGCCAATCGGGCAAGGGCAAACTGCGAGCAGTTATCGGGGAAAAGCGAGTCGAAAAAGTTCATGGTGAGCCTCAGTAACATTAAATAAAAGTTAAGGAGACCCGGAGTCAAAAGACGTGGTGAAAGGCAAACGAGCTACTAGTCCTATTCCTACGCCGGCATAATCCGGATCAGGTTCAAAGGGTGCATCTCAGGCCTATTCCACGGCCGCCCCTTAGGAAACGAGGGCATAGTAACACCGCGCGAAAAAAAGAAGCAAAAAACGTGATAATTTTTTAACTTTCAGCAGAGAATATCGCGAAAAATTGATGCAAATCATCTCCTATACGTTTCATAGAGATAACACAAAATAAACAAAAGGCACCGTCATGACCCCCTCCATTTCAAAAATACTTGTCACGCTCACAGCCGTTTTTTTACTCGCTGCCTGCAATCCCCAGGAAGCAAAACCGACTGATCCTATGACATCGGAAGCAGTTGTATCACTGCTCGATGAACTGTTTATGGAAGAGCTAAAAGAAAGCCCTGAGTACATGACGTATTTGGGTATGCGCGAACGCTATGACGAGTGGGACGACCGCTCTGATGCCGCACGCGACAAGCAGTTAGAGATGACCAAACGACACTTGGCCATAGTCAAGGCGATTGACCAATCAAATTTGAATGACGCTGCCAAACTAAATATCGCAATGTTTATCGAGCAGTCAGAGCAGCAGATTGAAGCGGACAAGTGGCGTTACCACAGCTACCCAATCAACCAGATGCGCGGCGTTCACAGTATGATTCCGTCATTCCTGATCAATCAGCATTTAATTGCCGACAGCGCGGAAGCTCAGGCCTATATTGGTCGCATAGCGCACTCAACCGGCGTAATCGATCAACTGTTAGAACAACTCAAGGTGCGTGAAGAGAAAGGAATTGTGCCACCTAAATTTGTCTTTCCACTGGTTCTTAAAGCGATAGACAATATTATCTCTGGGGCGCCTTTTTCAGAGGGTGACGACAGCACTATTTTGGCTGACTTTAGCCAAAAAGTGCGCGCCATCAACCTCTCGGCTGATGAGACCGACAAGCTGATCGCTGATGCGCGAGCAGCACTGCAAAATAATTTAGCGCCGAGTTACCAAAAACTGCGCAGCTATCTGACTGAGTTAGAGGCCGGTGCCGATGACAAAGACGGTGTTTGGAAATTCCCCGAGGGCGAAGCGTTCTACAATTTTGCGCTAAAACGCACCACCACGACAGATCTTACCGCCAACGAAATTCACGACATTGGTCTTGCCGAAGTAGCACGCATTCAAAATGAAATGCGCCAGATTATGCAGAAAGTTGGTTTTGCTGGCGATTTAAAAGCGTTCTTTGACTTCACACGCAACGACGCACAGTTCTACTACCCAGAGACAGCAGAGGGCAAACAAGCCTACATCGACGAAGCCACCGCCCTGATCAATACCATGAAGGGGCGTCTCGACGAACTGTTTATCACTAAACCCAAAGCCGATCTATTGGTAAAAGCGGTTGAGCCCTTTCGCGAAGCGTCCGCAGGTCAAGCCTTCTACCAAAGCCCCGCACCCGACGGCAGCCGCCCCGGCACCTACTTCGCCAACCTCTACCGAATGAGCGACATGGCAAAGTACCAAATGGAATCTCTTGCTTATCATGAAGGTATTCCCGGGCACCACATGCAAATATCGATTGCCCAAGAACTGGAAAATATGCCGAAGTTTCGGTTGTTTGGCGGCTACACCGTATTTAGCGAAGGCTGGGGACTCTACTCTGAACTGGTACCCAAAGAAATCGGTATGTATTCAGACCCCTACGCAGACTTTGGCCGACTCTCCGGCGAACTCTACCGCGCCTGTCGCCTAGTGGTCGATACTGGCATTCACGCAAAACGCTGGTCACGAGAGAAAGCACTGGCCTACATGGCTGACAATGTCCCCCATTCAGAAGGCTACAACGTCCGCCAGATCGAGCGCTATATTGTGATGCCGTCCCAGGCCACCGCCTACAAAATTGGCATGCTTAAGATTCTGGAATTGCGTGCTACAGCCACTGAAGCACTGGGTGATAAATTTGATATTCGGCAATTTCACGATGTGGTTCTGCGGGACGGTTCAGTCTCACTCTCAATTCTTGAGAATAACGTGAAAAAGTGGATTGTAGAAACCCAAGCCCACTAACAATAAATGGCAGAGCGGCGGTGAAACCCCTCGCTCTGCCTGCGGACGTGCCGTCTAGACAAGCCATCTAGACGTAACAAATCTTAGAGGAAATACGCGATGTTTAAACGATTGACGATAGTCCTATTGCTAGTTGTCTCGGGTTTTAGTACTGCCCTAGCCTTTGCCAATAATGCCGAGGAAAAGAAACTACTGCGCATATTCGACGAAATCTGGCAGTACGATATGACCCGTGACCCAACCTATGCCACCTATGTTGGATACCCCGGACAAAACGGCCTGTGGCCAGATGTCTCTCAAGCAGCAGTTGCAGCGGATACTGAAAAACGTCGCGAATTTCTCGCCAAACTGCGCAAAATCAATCGCAAACGATTGGGCGATGACAGCCTACTCGACTGGCAGCTCGTGGAGAAAAATCTTGCTGGCCAAGTCGACTCCTCCGAATTTCCCGACCAATATATTCTTATCCACCAGCGCGGCGGCGTGCAGCAAGGCATAGCAGAGACGCTCTCAATGATGCCGCAACGCAATCGGCAAGACTTCCAAGATCAGCTGACCAGACTGACCAACGCCTCCGCTTACATCGAGCAAAATATCGCCATGCTGCGAGAGGGTCTTGCCAAAGGAATTACTCCGCCACAAATCACCCTGCGCGATGTGCCACAACAAATTCGCAATACAATTCCAGAGGATGTAAATCAGTCGCCGCTGCTCAGCAGCTTCACAAATTTCCCTGACAGCATCAGCGACGAAGAAGAAGCCGCGCTCATTGCCGAGGCAAAACGCATTATCACCGAACAACTCTACCCCGCGTTCAATCAGCTACTCGTGTTTATGGAAACTGACTATATACCGAATGCAGCATCGTCCATCGCGCTGTCAGATATGCCCGACGGGACAAACTGGTACAACCATCGCGTAAAACAATTCACCACCTCCTCACTGACGGCAAAGGAGATTCACGAACTCGGGCTGAGCGAAGTCAAACGGATTCGCGCAGAGATGGACAAGGTCATTGCCGATTCGGGTTTTGAAGGCAGCTTCAGCGAATTCACCCACTTTTTGCGCACAGACAAGCAGTTTTACATGACCAGCGCCGAAGACCTATTGCGTGGCTACCGAGATATTGCCAAACGTGCCGACCCAGAGCTGGCCAAGCTATTTGGCACACTACCGCGTCTCCCCTATGGCGTAATTGCCATACCCGACTACGCCGCTAAATCTCAAACAACCGCCTACTATTGGGGTGGCTCGAACAAGACAGGGCGAGCAGGCTACTTCTATGCCAACACCTACGCGCTGAACACACGGCCGACCTGGGAGATGGAAGCACTGACACTGCACGAGGCCATGCCTGGGCATCATCTGCAAATTTCAATTTCTCAAGAGTTACCCGAAACCCATCCGCTGCGACAAAACCTCAGCTACACCGGTTTTGTTGAAGGCTGGGGACTCTACGCAGAAAGTTTGGGCACTGAAATGGGGTTTTATACCGACCCTTACAACCGTTTTGGCCAGCTTTCCTATGAAATGTGGCGCGCCGTGCGCTTAGTGGTCGACACCGGCATGCACATGTTTGGCTGGGATCGACAGCGCGCTATCGACTTCTTTGCCAGCAACACAGCGAAAAGTCTGCACGATATAGAAGTCGAAATTGATCGCTATATTTCATGGCCAGGACAAGCACTTGCCTACAAATTAGGCGAACTGAAGTTTAAAGAGCTGCGTGCCCAAGCAACAGAGAAGCTAGGTGATAAATTCGACGTGAGGGAATTCCATGACCAACTGTTAAACAGAGGTGCCTTGCCACTGGATATTTTAGAGCAGCGCATCAACGCATGGATCCTCAGCAGAGCGTCGAAATAACTTAAACCGTGTACGCAAGCATCCGGCTGAGCTCACAGAGAGAGCGGCCGGACTGCTCGCGCAAGTCAGAGAAAACATCCGCCACCAACCGTAAATCTTTCTGAGCTGTCGGACTAAATTTTTTCATCAACCCATGATGAAGCAGCGCATCACAGACATCTTTACTTAAAATAAACGTATCTTTGCCCATACTGCGCAACATAATAGGCCCCGTATTTCCGCCGAGCCGAGAACCCTTTTTCTTCAGCTCCAACCACAGCCCAACGATATCGTCTTCAGGCCAATCAGCAATAAACTGCGCAAAACTGCCGTGACTGCGCTGTTTGTCCAAAACGAATACGGCGTTGTCTCGCACTGCAACTATCTTGGTGAAATTGCGCACAATACGTGTATCCTGCGCCAGCTCTTCTAACTTCTCATCGCTGTAATAACCTATAGCAAGAGGATTGAACGCAGAAAACGCCTCTTCAAAGCCCGCCCATTTATTATCAATAACACGCCAGACAAAGCCCGCGCGAAAAATACACCGAGTCATCATCGAGAGATAGCGGTCGTCGGATATGGCAGACAGCTGCGCGGATGTTTTGGCCCTCGGCAAGGACGCTTCTAGCTCATCGATACCGCCTCGATTGTTAGCTGCCAAGGTATAGAGGCTGTTGTAGGTCATAGTCACTGCTTTTCTCCCTCATCCTCATTTTAGACAGAGGAGTAATCTACTAAAAACCGGCAATCACATCTGTAATCGCCGCTGCGCGATATTAATAATCGTTGATAATTTTTAGGGTAAATAGGACCGACAGTGCAAGCAGAAAAACACCAAAAATCGCACTAAACCAGTGACTTTTTTCCTCATAGCGCCGCACCATATGCGGCTGGGAAAGCAGCACAGCGACGCAACTATACCAGCCCATATCAACCACCGCGGCAATCAATGCCATCACCACTTTTTGCCATAATGAGCTGCCCTCTGACACAAATTGGCTGAACAGGGCTGTAAAAAAGAACATTATTTTCGGATTGAGCAGCGCAATCAAACAGCCATCTCGAATAGCCCACCATTTGTTAATCACCCTAACACCTGAGGGTACTTGGGTTGGTGGAACAGGCCCGTGCCTACTTGTAAGAAGCAACTTCACCGCCAAATGCAGAAGAAATAGACAGCCCGCGAGTTGGATAACAAAAAACAGGCCCTCATAGTGACTGAGGACAAAGGCCAATCCAAGAGCCGTGGTTAACGCATAGAGCCCCACTGTTAAGCCGTGGCTCACCGCGGCCAGCAGCCCAGCGGCCCTATTTTGAGTGACAGAGGTGGCAATGATTACCGCCAGACTAGGCCCAGGCGACATTGCCCCAAACAAACAGGCTAAAGTGACTGAGAGCCAAAACTGAGTATCCATAGTGTATCCGCCGGAATTGAACCCATGCTGTTATACAGGGCAATTGAAGATAAGAAAATGTGTTTTTAGTGGCAGCATCAATTGATTGCAAAATAAATTCTCATATCAACTAATACTAAAGTATTAGTACCTAAGAGCTATTTGTCAAAACTCTAAAATGCCTGACACTAACTGCCAAGGCGCACAAATACACTTATATACCAGCGGCGTTAAGATTTTTAGATTTTTAGATTTTTGTTTTGGTTTTGGTTTTGGTTTTGGAATAGGCCTAAAAAAGCAGTCCGTTTCTACTAGAGCTCAACCTCCACTACAAACGTAACGATGGTATGGACAAAATGACTTCATCCCCACTAGAAAAACGCGCGGCTAATTTCCTTGAGGAGTCTTTTTTGGCTGGCTTTGATCGCTTTGACGCCTTTATAGCACAGTTAAGCAAGGCAGATCGCGAACGATTGATTGAGTTACTGTTATCGCATATGAAAAACGATGGGGATTGAAGATGGGGATTGAAATTTACCGGATTATTCTAAGTCTTGCTCGATTCTAGCGAACAGCGCTTTACGATCAGCATCCGACAAAGATAAAATTCTTGTGTAAATATCCGCAACAATATTTGCTTTTTTGCCAGTTTTGATAGGTGCAATAGGCTGGCTGTAAAGAGAATCAATGGGCACACCAAAATAGGTGGCAAGACGCGCCATAGAATCACGTCTAGGATCCTGCGTCACTTGACTAAGAATTCTGTTAATGGTCGGCTGCGGGACACCCGTCGCGCGGGACAGCGCGCTCTGGGAAATACCTTCCTGCTTCATTAATCTTGCTAATTCTTTGCTCATCTAAACCTCTCGCCTAACTGCCTAACCTGTGTAACCCATGGTCCTGCTCAATTTATCACCGCATTATCCTTACTTTGGCAATTCACTTTTACATTTATTTGCAAAATAAAAATTGTGCAAAAAATTCACAAATCTGGGCACATCACTGACTATTTAGCGGATAGACTGCAGTATTTTTAGTCTACATATGAGCGCCGCGCCAGTTCTAGCTTGAGCATTGGGTAGAAATCGCATTGTTAATCTGTGTTTTCCTTAATGATAGCCTGCAACACATCAGGACGATCAGTAATAATTCCACTGACGCCCATCTGCATAAGTTCGCGCATTGTGTTTGGGTCGTTCACAGTCCAGACATCTACGTTGAGATTGAGTCGTTTACTGACATTTACCAAGGATTTTGTTATTACTTTAGTCCCATTCAATTCAGCAGGTAGTTGCACAGAATATCCTGGAGAGTTGTATAAGTGCGCGAGACCTAGCCATGCCAAAACCACAAACGTACGCGCTTCCGTTTCCCCTAAAGACGTGGGGATTTCGGGACATATTTTACGAAATCGTTCCAGTACATTGGTGTGGAAAGATCCTACTAGAACCTGATTTACTTTGTTGTGCTGCGTGACCAACTGACAGAGCGCCTCACCGGTTGCATCGTCATTTGGCTTTAGCTCAATGAGAAATCGCTCGCCAGGCAAGGCCTCGAAAAGTGATTCCAAGGTTGAAATACGAATACCCGCCGGAGCCGTTTTGTCTGGATAGTCTTCCTTATGAAACCCTACCTCGTACTCCTGCAATTCAGCGAGTGTCATCTCGGCAATGTTGCCACTGCCATTTGTGGTTGAGTCAATGGTTGCGTCATGCCTGAGCACAACAACATTGTCTTTTGTTAGGTGGACATCAAGCTCAATTACGTCGGCACCCACAGCAACCGCATTCACTGCAGCCTCTAGTGTGTTGCCCGGCAATAGCTCGCGGCCAGTACCATGGGCAATATTGCTAAAAGATTGATTTTGATAAAAAGGAATTGTTTTTACTGGGCCATAAACTGGCAGCATTAACAAAATTCCGTAACCAAGAACAACTGAAATCAGAGAAATAGCCAGTTTACGCATAAAGATCTTCGCCATTTCTAATACTGCAGCATATCAGACAAAGAGCGCTGTTGCCACTAACCAAATGGAGTAGCAACACTGGGCCGGACAGCGCTAGTGATTCAAGCGATTATCAATGAGCTGCTGCACCACTGAAGGGTCGGCTAATGTTGAAGTGTCGCCAAGATTATCCAGCTCATTGGCCGCCACCTTGCGCAAAATTCTGCGCATGATTTTTCCAGATCGTGTTTTCGGCAATCCTGGCGCCCATTGAATAATATCCGGCTTGGCGATGGGCCCTATTTCTTTGGCGCAGAGCGCAATTAACTCAGCGCGCAACTGCTCGTCCGGCTCGACGCCGGTCATTGGCGTGACGTAGCAATAGATACCTTGGCCTTTGATATCATGGGGGTACCCTACCACCGCCGCTTCGGCAATTTTCTCATGTAATACCAAGGCACTTTCTACCTCGGCCGTGCCCATGCGGTGTCCCGAAATATTAATGACGTCATCCACTCGGCCGGTAATCCAATAATAACCATCGGCATCACGTCGCGCGCCGTCGCCGGTAAAATAATAGCCGGGATAGGGTTTAAAGTAAGTGTCGATAAAGCGCTGATGATCGCCGTAAATCGAGCGAATTTGACTTGGCCAAGACGCTTTAAGCATCAACAAGCCTGCACCTTCGCCATCGATTTCATTGTTGTCCGCGTCAAGTAACACGGGTTGAACGCCGAAAAATGGCAGCGTAGCTGAGCCCGGTTTGAGATCGGTGGCGCCCGGCAACGGTGTTAACATATGCGCTCCGGTTTCAGTTTGCCACCATGTATCAACAATCGGACAGCGGGAATCACCTACCACACGGAAGTACCACTCCCAGGCCTCCGGATTAATCGGCTCACCCACTGTGCCGAGCAATTTCAACGATTGGCGTGAGGTCCCCACCACCCATTGATCACCCGCTCCCATCAGCGAGCGAATCGCCGTGGGCGCTGTGTAAAACTGTGTTACTTGATGTTTGTCGACAACCTGCCAAAAACGCGATGCGTCCGGATAGGTGGGCACGCCCTCAAACATCAGGGTGATACCTCCATTGCAAAGTGGCCCGTAAACGCTGTAGCTATGACCTGTCACCCAGCCAACATCCGCCGTGCACCAAAAGATATCGCCCTCTTTGTAGTCAAAGGTATATTTGTGCGTCATGGCCGCCATCAGTAGGTAGCCGCCCGTGGTGTGCAAGACGCCTTTGGGCTTTCCGGTTGAACCCGAGGTGTACAGAATAAAGAGGGGATCTTCAGCGTCCATAATTTCCGGCACACATTCCTCTGCTGCGGCGGCAGTAACGTCGTGATACCAGTGGTCGCGCCCCTCTGACCAATTGATGGCATTGCCGGTGCGCTTCACCACAATGCAGGTGTGGACATTAGGACACTTTGACAGTGCCTGATCTGTATTGGCTTTTAGTGGAACCGGCTTGCCAGCGCGCAGGCCTTCGTCAGCGGTAATCACCACCTGACAGTCGGAATCAAGAATACGATCTTTTAATGCATCCGGAGAAAACCCACCAAAGACAACCGAGTGCACCGCTCCAATCCGCGCGCAAGCCAGCATCGCATAGGCGGCCTGCGGAATCATGGGCATGTAAATGCACACCCGATCACCCTTCTTCACACCGCGTTCGCGCAACACGTTGCCCAACCGCGACACCTGATCGTGCAGCTCAGAATAGCTAATCTGCGCGTCGTCGGCTGGATCATCACCCTCCCAAATAATGGCAGTCTGCTGCGCTCGCTTCGATAAGTGGCGATCAATACAGTTAACCGCCACATTGAGTTTACCGCCACTAAACCAACTGGCCGCGCCCTGGCTTATATCGCTCTCACAGACAGTGTCCCAAGGACTGTTCCAAGTGAGAAATTGTGTCGCTTGATCGGCCCAAAACTGTTCGGGGTTGTCAATCGATTGACGATACATGGATTGGTAAGTCTGCCGATCGATCCAGGCAGTGTCGGACCAAGCTTGAGGAACAGGGTGAACAGGAAAATCGGACATGACTAGAGATCCTTCAACGCGAGAAATAAGTTCATGATCCTAGTCTAGAGGAAAGACTTGCAACAACTCAAGCGCGGGCCGTGAATCGACCTCGTTTGACAGTGCTACTCGCGCGGATAACGGGTCGGCTTTAAGCTATTTTTGATTCGCTCTAAGTGCGGCAAAAAATCCGGCCCGCGACGCAGAGTCACACCGGTGGCCAACACATCAAGAATCACCAAATGGACAATGCGCGAGGTCATTGGCATGTATTCATCGGTGTTTTCTGGCACTTCAACATCCAGCGTTACACTGCTAACCAGGGCCAGCGGTGAACCGGGCGCGGTTAAACCGATAACGGTAGCACCATTGTTTCTGGCAATTTCCGCCACCTCGACCACTTCTTTGGTGCGGCCGGTGTGAGAGATAAAAAAGAACACATCCCCCGTACTGCCAGTAGACGCTAGCATGCGCTGCATCAACACGTCGTCGTGAAAAGACACGGGGAGATTAAAACGAAAGAATTTGTTTTCTGCGTCACGAGCAACTGAACCTGAGGCGCCCAAGCCGAAGAAGTAGATGCGTTTAGCTTGAATTAGCTTATCAACCACCTGATTGACAAGGTTGTGGCTGATGCGATCGCGCACCATGGCGAGATTATTAATAGTGCTATCAAAAATTTTCGGCGTGTAACTGACAACGTCATCATCGGGCTCCACGTTGCGGTTCACAAAACGCACGCCACTGACTAACGCTTTTGCCAAGCGCAGCTTAAAGTCGGGAAATCCTGAGGCATTAAAGCGCTTACAAAACCGATTGACACTGGGTTCGCTGACACCCGCGGCTTTTGCCAACGCCGCGATACTCGAACTGGTTGCGCGATCAGGATCAGCCAGAATCACTCGGGCAACTTTGCTCTCAGACTTATTCAGACTGGGCAGCTGATCAGAAATAATATTAATCAAGTTTTGCGCATGCATAAGTATTTAGCCTTTTTGTTCGTAATATTCCTTATTAACGCCGCGTATTTTAGATTTTTTACACAGAAAAGTCCGATTTTCCTCTATAACGGTAATTATATTTCACATTTATCGTAGAAAAGCGGTATCACCACATAAAAATAGGTAAGTTTACCTATTAAAAGTAAACTAAATTGCCTATTAAACGCTTAAAGCTTATACTTTACGTAAGTTTACTACACTATCAAGGTGTCACAATGTATAAAATTGCTATTAATGGCTTTGGCCGTATCGGCCGCAACATTGTCCGTGCACTCTACGAGCGACCTGAGTTGCAAGACAAAATTAAAATTGTCGCCATTAATGATCTCGGCAGCCTCGAGATTAATGCCCATCTGCTGCAATTTGACAGTGTTCATGGTCGCTTCAATCAGCAGGTAGAAGTCACTGACAACACTATTGTCATTAATGGTGATGTTATTCATTGGTCGAGTGAGCGCAATCCAGCAGATCTGCCCTGGAGCAAGCTCGGTGTAGATCTGGTTTGTGAGTGCACAGGTGTATTCACCTCTCGGGAAAAAGCTGCACTCCATCTCGCCGCCGGCGCCAAGAAAGTGCTGATTTCTGCCCCCGGCGCCGATGTCGATGCCACTGTTGTGTTCGGTGTCAACGACAACGTGCTCGACGGCTCACAAACGATTATTTCCAATGCTTCTTGCACCACAAATTGCTTAGCGCCCATGGTACAAACTCTTCATGAGTCTCTCGGGATTTTAAGTGGCTACATGACTACTGTGCACGCTTATACCAATGACCAGCACCTTAGCGATGTTTATCACTCCGACGTGTACCGAGCTAGGTCAGCCACACAATCAATGATTCCCACTAAAACGGGTGCCGCGGCGGCTATCGGGCTGGTGCTGCCTGAGCTTGCCGGAAAACTCGACGGGCTCGCTGTGCGCGTCCCCACCATCAATGTTTCATTGGTTGACCTAACCTTTAATGCTGGGCGCGAAACAACCGCGGCTGAAGTCAATTCGATTCTGTTACAAGCGGCTCAAGGTCACCTCAAAGACGTTTTGTCTTACAGCGATAAACCACTTGTCTCTGCAGACTTTAATCACATCCCCTTTTCCTGCAACTTCGACGCTACACAAACCCGCGTCAATGGCTCGTTGGTTAAAGTGATGGCGTGGTATGACAACGAATGGGGCTTTTCCAACCGTATGTTAGATAACTCTCTGGCGTTACTCAGTGCAGCTGCGGAACAACAAAATGCCGCGTAGAACCAAGATTGTAGCCACGTTGGGGCCAGCCAGTAACGATGAGAAAACGATTCGCGGGCTAATTAAAGCGGGGGTCAATGTATTCCGTCTGAATTTTTCCCACGGCAGCGCTGACGAGCACATTTTGCGCGCAGCTACCGTGCGTGCAATTGCTGATGAAATGCATACGCCCGTGGGGATTCTCTGTGATATGCAGGGTCCTAAAATTCGTATCGGCGCTTTCCGCAACGATATGAAAATTGAGCTGCAGGACGGCGCGACCTTCTGTCTTAGCAGTAAGATTGCTATCGGCGGCGGCGACCAAGACGCTGTTCATATTGATAGCGACCTGCTGAAAGACATTAGTGTCGGCGACATCCTTCTACTCGACGACGGACGCCTGACGTTCAACGTGACCTCGAGAGACGACTTCTCCGTCACCTGTTTAGTTGTTCAGGGCGGTGTTCTGTCGAGTAAGAAAGGCGTCAATAAGTTTGGCGGTGGATTATCGGCGCCAGCGTTGACAGAAAAAGACAAGGCCGACATTAAAACAGCAGCCGCACTGCGCACCGACTATTTAGCAATTTCCTTTGTACACTCAAAAGACGATGTCGAAGAGGCCCGTCAACTCCTTCTGGCTGAGGGCAGTCGCGCGCATATTATCGCTAAAATTGAGCGCGCAGAGGCGATTACGGAAGAGTTTCTGCCCGGTATTATTGCGAGTGCCGATGGCATTATGGTCGCTCGCGGTGATCTCGGAGTTGAAATTGGCGATGCTAATTTAGTGGCCGTGCAGAAGCAGTTGATTGAAGCAGCCAATACCGCAAACAAAGTGGTGATTACTGCAACACAGATGATGGAGTCGATGATCACCGCCCCAACGCCAACCCGCGCTGAGGTATTTGATGTGGCCAACGCTGTGTTAGATGGCACAGACGCTGTCATGCTGTCGGCAGAAACCGCTGCCGGCAAATACCCTATCGATACAGTGAAAGCCATGGCGCGGGTCATCGAAGGCGCTGAACGGCACCCACTGGCACAGCGCTCAAAGCACCGCATCGACCAAACCTTTTCGCGTATTGATGAATCGCTAGCATTGGCTGCCATGTATGTGGCCAACCACTTGACTGGCGTTAAGGCTGTTATTTGTATGACCGAGACAGGTTTTGCACCGCTCATTATGTCTCGCATCACGTCCTCACTGCCAATTTATGCCATGGCTGAGAAACACGGTACCTGTGAAGTAACCACTCTTTACAAAGGTGTTGTTCCAGTGCCGTTTTGCGCGTCGAATTTAGACCCAAAAGAAGTTAATCATCGCGCCGTGGAAACACTGCGCGCGCACAACGTCGTCGCTGATGGCGATTTAGTGCTGATTACCAAAGGAGATTTTGTCAATGTGCACGGCGGCACCAATACATTAAAAATTGTTCGTGTTGGCGACGTTATTCAGTAGCCAGCAAGATAAACCGTCTCTTCCAGGCCACGGACGGCCAACTTATTTACCCCGCCACTTTTTTGCCCATCTCTCGCCTAAACACTGAATCTTAGTGGGCCCAATAAATAGCCACCGGCGTTGTCTGCTGCTGCAGTATGGCGCGTATTGGCAACTCCAAACTGTCAGTGCCGCTATTGGCTCTTAGCAACATTTGTTGCTTGCTGGGGCCGCTGATATGCAAAATAATTTGCTGGCTGTTCAGCAACCGCGGCAGCGTTAAACTCATACGTTGATGGGGTGCGTGCAACGGTGTGACCGCAACACAGTTGCGGCCAGACGTCATATCGAGACCCTTTTCAAGGGCTTGCGCCCCTGGAAATAATGACGCGGTATGGCCGTCATCGCCCATACCGAGAATCACAACCGTGAAGCGACCCATATCGGCAAAAGCCCTGTGACAGGCCGACTCACCCTCTTCGGCTGTCGGAGCACTGTTTTTAAGGGAAAGATAGTGCGCACTGCGGGCTTCGTTGATCAACAAGTTTTCGCAGACAAGCTTTTCGTTGCTATCGGGGTGATCGGCATCTACCCAGCGCTCGTCGGCCAAGGTGATGGTCACCTGTGTCCAGTCGAGAATTTGTTGCGAGAGCAAATGAAAAAAACCCACCGGAGTGCGCCCGCCCGAGACAACCAGCGACGCCTTGCCGTCAGTTTCAATAGCGCTGCGCAACATACCGCTGACTTTTTCGCTGAGCGCGATATCGAGTGCCGATGGATTTTCGAATTCAATCATGCCCATGCCGATATCCTCAAGATCCATGCCAGCTGCGGCCATCTTTCTCAATCAGCATATCTGCTTTGGACGGCCCCCATGTGCCAGCGCCGTAGGACTTGGTCGCCACTTTTTTGTCGGTCCAGGCGTCGATAAGCGTGTCACACCAACGCCATGACGCTTCGATTTCCTCACGACTCACAAACAGCCACTGATCCCCTTTCATCACCTCTAAGAACAGGCGCTCATAGGCGTCAGCAATGCGCGATTCACCGGACGAGTCAAAGAAATCAAGATTGAGGGTGCGCTTTTCCAAGCTTAACCGTTCTTTCAAACTCTGCTTTTTCGAAAACATCTCAAGCTCGATGCCCTCGTTTGGTTGCAGACGGATAATCAGGCGATTTTTGGCGCCGCTGTCTTTGTCTGGGAAAATTGCGTGCGGATGATCTTTGTAGGTAATCACAACCTCCGTCACTTTAGCCTTCATTCGCTTACCAGTGCGCAAGTAGAACGGAACCCCTGCCCAACGCCAGTTGTCGATGTAGGCCTTGAGAGCAACAAAGGTTTCAGTGTCGCTGTTATTGCTCTCACTGCCCTGCTCCTCCATGTAGCCGACCACGGGCTGTCCGTCTATCCAGCCGGCAGAGTACTGTCCACGCACAGACTGATCGAGCACGTTATCGCGATCTATGGGACTCAACGCGCGCAGTATTTTGACCTTCTCTGCGCGTATTTCATCCGCTTGCAGGGAGTTTGGCGGCTCCATTGCTACCATGCACAACAGCTGCAGCAAGTGATTTTGAATCATGTCGCGTAACTGCCCAACCTTGTCGTAGTAGGACCAACGCCCCTCAATACCGACAATTTCTCCAGCAGTAATCTGCACATGATCAATACAGGTGTTGTCCCACTGCGAATTAATCATGCGATTGGCAAAACGCAGTGCCATTAAGTTCTGCACTGTCTCTTTACCGAGATAGTGGTCGATGCGGTAGATATTGCGCTCGCTAAAAAACTCACCCACAGTGCTGTTGACGTCGCGAGAACTTTTCAGGTCGTGACCAATCGGCTTTTCCAGCACGATTCGCGAGAGACTATCGACACAGCCCGCGGCATCTAAGTGCTTTGAAATCGAGCCATAAAGACTGGGCGGTGTTGCCATGTAGTAAATTACTGTGCGCTTTTCGACCAACCAGCCCTTCAAGGCCAAGAAGTCTTTTTTCTGCGAAAAGTCGACTTTAATGTAGGTCAACCGACGGCTAAATCGCTGCCAAGCAGCCTCGTCCCAGGCTGATTTAGAGACAACTTTCTTTAAGTTTTCATGGGTTTTTTCAATAAACTCGCTGCTGCTGATAGCTTCCCGTGCGAGCCCGGCAATACGCACGCTGTCACCTAACAATCCAGCGCGATCGAGCTGGTATAGCGCGGGAAATAATTTACGCGCGGAGAGATCACCGCGAGCGCCGAATAAAACTAAATCGATATTACTGTTCATGAAAACCCTCAAATCACGCCGAAGCGTACTTTATTTTTTTATCTCTTGAGCGCACTTGCCTCACGAGCCAACTGCTCTATCTCAGACCAACGCTTCTGCTCCACTAGCTGAGGCGGACAAATCCAAGAGCCGCCAACACAGAGGACATTGGCTAGCGCCAAGTAGTCCATCACGTTATTCAAGCCGATACCGCCCGTCGGGCAAAATCTGGCATCGGCAAAGGGCCCTGACAGGGCTTTGATCTTCGCCGCGCCACCTGACGCCTCTGCGGGGAAAAATTTAAAATCTTGATGGCCGTATTCCATACAGCGCATCATCTCGCTCACCGAGGAAACACCGGGCAGCAGAGGCACAGAAGAGGCTTTGGCCGCAGCCAGCAGACGGTCAGTTGCGCCAGGGGACACCATAAACTGGCAGCCCAACTGCTCTGACAAAGTCACTTGCTCAGGGGTACAAACAGTGCCCGTACCAACAATCGCATCAGGCACATGTTGAATAATTTGTTTAATGCCACCCACCGCTGCCGGTGTGCGCAGGGTGATTTCAAGAATGTTTAAACCGCCGGCCACTAACGCCTGTGCCAGTGGCACCGCATCCTCTTCACGCTCTATCACAATTACAGGAATAACCGATTTTCCGGTCAAAAGGTCTCGCACAAATAGCTCCTTAGATCTCTTTAAGTTTTTTCGCCGCGCCCAGCAGCCCGAGGTTATTGCGCATAACCAAGTAGACAGGAATCGGTTGTAGGTAGGAGACAAAGCGACCTTTGTCCTCAAATTTATTACGGAATCCGCTGTTGACAAAAAATTCGCTAAACCGCGGAATCACGCCGCCCGCAATGTAAATACCGCCCTTTGCGCCTAGCGTCAGAGCCAAGTTCCCCGCTGCGGCGCCCATCGATTCGCAGAAGGTATTCAAGGCGGTCAACGCTTGCGGATTACTGCCATCGAGCGCTGCACTGACGACGTCGGGCGGAGTGTCAAAGACAGCGGCGACATTTTCAATACTGCAGATGGCTTTGTAGATATTGACGATGCCGTTACCGGAAAGGACGCGTTCCAACGAAACACGCTTGTAGCTTTTGCGCAGATTGGTCAAAACCTCCATCTGCCGCTGATCAACCGGCGCGAAATCTGCATGCCCGCCCTCAGTGTCCAATACATGATAACCGTTGCTATGGAAGACTAATGCTGCCATCCCCAAGCCAGTTCCTGCCCCTAAAATGCCGATAGGTTTGTGGGTGACAGGCTCGCCGCCGCCGATTTTTATGCAGTCGTCATCAGAGAGTTCGGTAATACCGTGGGCAACCGCTTCAAAGTCATTGATCACAACCAAACGCTGACAGCCAAACCACTGCAGCAACTGAGTCTTGGTAAATTGCCAATGGCTATTTGTGAACGCGATGTGTTCGACATCCGCGGGGCAGGCCACGGCGAGACAGACGCCTTTGGGCGCGCCAGTGAGACCGGTTGCTTCAATAATTTCGGCTCGTAGCTTGACGATCAAATCACTGAACTGCGGATATTCTTCGACGGAGTGATGGAACTCGAATTCACTCTCTAACTGACCTTCCAAAATTGCAGAAAATCGAGCGTTAGTACCCCCGATATCAGCAACCAAATTCCACGCTTGCCCCGCCATGCTTATCCCTCGCCAAACAGGAATGACGCACCCTGCTCTGCATTGCTTATATTATTTCTATTCACCGCGAACAGCTCTCGGCCACAACCGCGCTGCCCAACATTCGGATTTGCCGCCACTTCGCGAGCTTCCAGCTGCGCCAGATCACCCATAAACGACAGTTCACCGCGCACCGCATCGACGCGAATAATATCACCATTTGCCACCTTAGAGAGCAGACCGCCTTTGGCCGCTTCAGGCACCAGATGGATCGCTGCAGGCACCTTGCCTGACGCGCCGGACATACGCCCATCAGTCACCAGGGCCACTTTGAAACCTTTGTCCTGCAAAATACCGAGCATCGGCGTCAACTTATGCAACTCAGGCATGCCGAGCGCGCTCGGCCCCTGATAGCGGACAACCACCACGCAGTCGCGATTTAACACGCCGGACTCAAACAGCGCCGCCAACTGATCTTGACCATCGATCACCACAGCAGGGGCTTCGACTACCTGATGCTCAGCAGCCACGGCAGAGACCTTAATCACCCCACGTCCCAAATTTCCCTGCAGCAAGCGCAGTCCACCCTCAGGCGAGAAGGGCTGTTCAACAGTGGTCAACACCGTCATATCAAGCGGTGTGTTCGGCGATTGGCGCCATTGAATTTTACTGCTCTGTCCTTCACCGACCAAAAAGGGCTCTTGGGTAAAGTCAGCAAAAGAGCCTCCCCACGCGGTTTTCGCATCGGCATGCATCAAACCACCCTCTAAAAGCTGGCGGAATAGACAGCTAGTGCCGCCGGCGGCGTGGAAGTGATTGACGTCGGCTTGACCATTGGGATAGACCTTCGCCAACAGAGGTACCGCAGCTGATAAGTCAGAAATATCTGTCCAATTCATCACAATGCCGGCCGCGCGTGCAATCGCCACAAGGTGAATCGCGTGATTGGTCGAGCCACCCGAGGCCAGTAGCGCAACGGTGGCGTTGACCATCGCCCGCTCGTCAACGATTTCACCTACCGGACGATAATCATTGCCCAGCGCAGTAATACGGCCAATTTGGTGGCAGACTTCAACGGTTAGTTTTTCACGCAACAGGGTATCCGGATTGACAAAGGAACTTCCCGGCAACTGTAACCCAAGCGCCTCTACCACCACTTGATTGCTGTTAGCGGTGCCATAAAATGTGCAGGTACCGGCACTGTGATAAGAGTCAGACTCCGCTTGTAATAACTCTTCGCGGCCAATTTTTCCTTCCGCGAACAGCTGTCGAATACGCACTTTTTCTTTATTTGGCAACCCAGATTCCATGGGGCCCGCAGGTACAAACATGGCCGGCAAATAGCCAAAGCTCAACACGCCCATCAGCAAGCCCGGGACAATTTTGTCGCAAATCCCTAACGCAAGCACACCGTCAAACATTTGGTGGGACAGTGACAGCGCCGTGCACTGTGCAATCAAATCACGGCTTAGCAGGCTCAACTCCATCCCGTCTTGACCCTGAGTGACACCGTCACACATCGCCGGAACACCCCCAGCCACCTGCGCAGTGCAGCCTATTTCACGCATCGCTTGCTTTATTTTGTCGGGATACACAGCGTAGGGCTGGTGCGCCGACAGCATATCGTTGTAAGCGGTTACGATTGCGATATTGCCCGCTTCCATCAACCTCAGACTGTGTTTATCGTCAGCGCCACAAGCGGCAAAGCCATGGGCAAGATTGCCGCAGCTGAGCTTTCTACGCTCGGGACGATTACTGTAGTCTTCGCGGATTTGACGCAAGTAATCTGTCCGCAGAGGACGACTTCTATCAATAATTCGCTGGGTAACTTCAGCGATTGTGGGGTTTAACTGGCGCATAAAGGCTCCGTTTAGACGAAGCGTGAATTGTAACAAAATTACGACTTTACGCCATAAATAATGTATTATTCTCGCTATAAATGTAATTTTATTACATTGCTATTTTCCTACAGCATATCCCCTGCAAATACGTTAAGGTTGCCAAAAATCCAACCGCAATATCGACAGAGGCCTGCCGCCAGTTTACGCGCTCTCTGCGCTGAAGAAAAAGGCCTTTGCCTTCAAGGAACCGTTAACCATGACCACAACTTACTCCCCAACATCGACCGCAGCATGGGCACAGTTGGAACAGCAAGCCATTCACGCAAAGCATGAGACTATCAGTGACTATTTTGCGCAGGACAACAACCGTGTCAGCCAATTGTCAGTGCAGAGCGGCGAACTATTCTTAGACTTCTCCAAAAACCTTATCAGCCAGAAAACGTGGCAGGCTCTGCTCGCGCTGGCCGCTGAGTCACCACTAAATGCTCACCGCGCCGCCATGTTCAGTGGCGATGTGATTAATAACACGGAAAGTCGCGCTGTATTGCATGCCGCGCTGCGCGCTGAGAGCGGCGACCAGCCCGGCAGCGAAGCGGATCAGCGCGTTGCCCTGGTCAAGCAGCAACTTGAGGGGGTCAAGCAGGTCAGTGACAAAATTCGCAGCGGCAACTGGTTGGGCAGCACCGGTAAGGCGATAACTGATGTCATCAACATTGGCATCGGCGGCTCTGATCTCGGCCCAAAATTGGCCTGTAGCGCCCTTCAAGAGTTTGCCCACCCCGATATCAACCTGCACTTTATCTCCAATGTTGATGGCGCAGAGATTTTGTCGTTATTAAAGATGCTTAACCCTGAGACAACGCTGATTGCGCTTGCCAGCAAGACCTTTACCACACAAGAAACACTGCTCAATGCGAAAACCGCGAGAGATTGGTTTGCCAACACCTTGGGGCTTAAAAATGCGCAGAGCAGCCGTCATTTTGTCGGCTTGACGGCCAACCGCGAGAACGCCCTCGCCTATGGCATACCTGATGCGCAAATTCTCGAATTTGCTGAGTGGGTTGGTGGCCGTTATTCGCTGTGGTCGAGCATCGGCCTATCGATTGCCATTGCTATTGGTTACGACAAGTTCAAGGATATGCTAGCGGGTGCTCGCGAGATGGATCTGCATTTCCAGGAGGCACCGGCTGAAAAAAATATGCCTGTAGTGCTGGCTCTGCTAGGCATCTGGTACAACAACTTCCTTGGCGCGCAGTCAACCGCCGTCATCCCGTATTGCGAACGGCTTTTACTGCTGCCCTCCTACCTGCAGCAGTTGGATATGGAGAGCAATGGCAAATCAGTAACACGAGACGGACAATCTGTAGGTTATGACACCGGCGCTATTCTCTGGGGTCAGACCGGCACCAATGGACAGCACGCCTTTTTCCAATTACTGCATCAGGGAACGCGCCTTGTGCCGATCGACTTTATCGCTGCCGCCGTGGATCACCTGAGCAATGACGAACATCACCGCGTATTACTCGGTAATATGCTCGCGCAGTCCAGTGCACTGATGTTTGGCCAGAGCGCTCCCGACGAGGAACCGCACCGCTACTATGCCGGCAACAAACCCTCCAATGTTCTGCTGCTCAAAACGTTGTCGGCGAAAAATTTCGGCGCGCTGATTGCGCTTTATGAGCACAAGGTGTTTGTTCAAGGTTCGATCTGGAATATCAATTCTTTTGATCAATGGGGCGTGGAGCTGGGTAAGAAAATGGCCAACGCACTACTGGCAGATGATGCTGACAACAAGGCCCCAATGGATGCCTCGACCGCCGCGCTGTTTGCCTACATCGACGCCTGTGATTAGACGCTAGACATACTTCGCACCCATTTGTCTGGGTGCGCTTGGTCGAGTTTCGAATGACCCAAGTGAGAATAATCTAAGCGCGAATAATCTAGGAGCGCAGTTCTTTTGGCAGAGAGAAGCTGACATTTTCCTTCACGCCATCTAATTCCTGCGGCGTATTGGCACCCATCTCAACCAACTTGTTAATCACATCGCGAACCAGAATGTCGGGGGCAGAAGCACCGGCGGTGATACCAATCACTTTGGTGTTCTCAAGCCATTCAGGGCGAATATCCACGGGGCCGTCAATTAAATAAGCGCGGCAACCACAGTGCTCTGCCAACTCTCGCAAGCGATTGGAATTGGAGCTGGCAACGGAGCCCACCACTAAAATCAAATCGGTCTCAATCGCCAACTGTTTAACCGCATCTTGGCGGTTCTGTGTGGCGTAGCAAATATCATCTTTGCGCGGCCCTTCAATCAAGGGGAACTTCAGGCGCAGGGCGTCAATAACTCGGGCCGTGTCGTCCATCGACAGTGTGGTCTGAGTGACAAAGGCGAGCCGTGCAGGATTTTTCACCGCCAAAGCGTCAACGTCGCGCTCATTTTCCACAAGATAGATATCGCCGCCCTGGGAGTAATCATACTGCCCCATGGTGCCTTCCACTTCAGGATGCCCTGCGTGGCCGATAAGAATGCATTCCATACCTTCATTGCTGTACTTGGATACCTCGAGATGCACTTTTGTCACTAGCGGACAAGTCGCGTCAAAGACTTTTAAACTTCTGCGCCGCGCCTCGGCCTGGACTGCTTGCGAAACCCCGTGGGCGCTAAAAATCACCGTCACATCGTCGGGAATTTCATCGAGCTCGTCGACAAACACTGCTCCTCGCGAACGCAGATCATCAACCACAAATTTGTTATGGACAACCTCATGACGCACATAGATCGGCGCGCCAAAGAGGTCCAGCGCACGATTGACAATATCGATGGCTCGATCCACGCCCGCACAAAAGCCGCGCGGGTTTGCTAATTTAATATCCATAACGGCAGCTCACAATCAGTGCAGACTTTCGGGCAAAACGTCGATAATTTTGACATGAAAAACAATAGTTTTACCGGCCAAGGGATGATTGAAATCAACCATTACCTCACCATCAACAATTTCTGTAATCACGCCAGGCAGCTCTCCATCGCCATTTTGGAACGAGAACATGGCACCCGGCTCAATCTCCAGATCAGCAAAATTATCCATATCAACACGTTGAACATTTTGCTCATTGTGCTGACCGAAGGCTTTTTCTGGAGGAATAACAAATTCTCGCTCATCACCCTGACGAAGGCCCAACAAGGTCTCTTCAAAACCGGGCAAAAGATTGCCATCACCCACGGAAAATGTCGCGGGATCACCCTCAAAATTGGAGTCTATAACTAACCCATCCTCCAGCAGCAGGGCAAAATGGAGGGTTACGGTGGTTCCTGCATCTATGGCTATACTCATCACTAAATTCTGGTGTCCTTATTTATTTCGTGTGACAGCAAGAGGGCGACAGCAAACGCTGCGGCCATCATGCATTTGGTGTTTTTTCATCCGCATCGTCAGAAAAAAACAATGCATCCACAATCATCAATCCGGCGCCGGCGGAAACACCCATATCGGCCACATTGAATGCCGCAAAGTGCCAACCAGCCCAGTGGAAATCGAGAAAATCAACCACATAACCAAGGGTCAATCGATCGTACAAGTTACCCACAGCGCCGCCGAGAATAAGCGACAGCGCCAAACCTTCAAGGAAGCGATGTTTGGGAAGTCGCGCCAGCCAGACAACGATAACAATGCTGACTGAAGCTGAGATAATGCTAAAGAACCACCGCTGGCAACCGCCCGCGTCGCTCAAAAAACTGAACGCCGCGCCTTCATTGTGGGCGCGCACCAGATTAAAAAAGCTCGTGACATACTGACTCTGACCGAGAAAAAACTCATCCATAATGAACAGCTTAGTCACCTGATCCAGCAGCAATACCGTTGCCGCGAGCGCGTACCAGCGCAGCGTATCGTCAAGTTTAGGCATAGTGGCGAACCTCTCCGGCACCGGCGAGATTGGTCACACAGCGCGCGCAAATTTCAGGGTGGTCTGCATGGCTGCCTACATCGGCAATAAAATGCCAGCAGCGCACACATTTTTCAGCGGTCGATTTAGCGACCGTCACTTTCAACCCATCAAGCAGCGAGGGGCTTGCGCCTTCACCGCTAACCTCTCCACCACTTTGTAGTGAGGACAAGGTTGCCTTTGACGTGATGGTGACAAAACGCAGCTCATCACCCAATTTTGCCAGCGACTTAAAGAGCGTCGGCGCAGCAAAGAGCTGAATATCCGCGCCCAGTGAGCCCTTGACCAGACCCTTGTTGCGCTGATCTTCAATCACCTTATTAATCGCTTCTTTGGCTTGCAAAATAGCCATCCAATCCTGCTTGTTGATGACCTCGCCGTCCATCAAGCGCGGCAGCGGATACCACTCAGCCAAAAACACCGAGCTCTCTCGCTGGCCGGGCATAAAGCCCCAAATCTCATGGGCGGTGAAGCTTAAAATCGGTGCAATCCAGCGCGTGAATGCCTCGGCGATATGGTACAGCGCGGTCTGCGCAGAGCGTCGCGGCAAACTGTCGACAGGACAGGTGTAAATGCGGTCTTTGATAATATCCAAATAGAAACCGCCCATATCCCGCACGCAGAAGTTGTGTAGCTTCTGATAGATTAAATGGAACTGGAATTGGTTATAAGCGGCAATAATTTCATCTTGCAACTGCGCTGCGCAATCAATTGCCCAACGATCCAACGCTAACAGATCGCCATGTGCCACGGCATTTTGCTGCGGATCAAAGCCATCGATGTTGGAGAGAAAGTAGCGCGCTGTGTTGCGAATTCTGCGGTAAGAATCTCCCGCTCGATTGAGGATTTCGTCAGACACCGTCATCTCGCCGCTAAAGTCAGCCGAGGCAATCCAAAGACGCAGCACATCGGCGCCCATATCGTTAATTACTTTCTGCGGTGATATAACGTTGCCAATCGACTTTGACATCTTGCGACCGTGCTCATCAACCGTAAAACCATGGGTCAATACGGCTTTGTAGGGCGCCGTGCCATTGATGGCAATCGCGGTTTTCAGCGAAGACTGAAACCAGCCGCGATGTTGATCCGACCCTTCCAGATAAAGATCTGCCGGATACTGCAGTGCATCGCGAGCGTTGAGCACTGATTCGTGGGTGACGCCCGAATCAAACCAGACATCGAGAGTGTCCGTCACTTTTTGGTAATCGGCGGTGTCTGCACCAATTAAGTCCGCAGCATCAAGATCAAACCACGCCTCGATACCGTCTTTTTCGACCCGCCGTGCCACCTGCTCAATCAACTCCGGGGTTCTCGGATGGAGTTCACCGGTCTGCTGGTGAACAAACAGGACAATGGGTACACCCCAAGTGCGCTGGCGCGAAATACACCAGTCGGGACTGTTGTCGAGCATGCTCTCAATGCGCGCTTGACCCCAATCTGGGTGCCAGCGAACATGTTTAACCGCTTCTTTGGCGCTGGCCAACAGACCATTTTGTTCCATTGAAATAAACCACTGCGGCGTCGCACGATAGATCAGCGGCGTCTTGGTGCGCCAGCAATGTGCATAACTATGAACAAACTGACCGCAGCTCATGAGGCGTTTGTGTTCGCGCAGAACTTCGATAACAGGCTCGTCAACTTTGTAAACATGCTGTCCCGCAAACAGTTCCACATCGTCACGGAAAAGACCGTTGTCCATAATGTAATTGAGCGTGCCAATACCGTACTGTTTGGCCACCACAAAGTCTTCCGTACCATGATCTGGCGCGGTATGCACACATCCCGTACCTGCATCAGCAGTCACGTGATCGCCGAGTAAAACAGGAATCTCACGGGTATAAAACGGGTGGTTGGCCTTAACATGCTCTAGCGCGTGCCCCGCGCAGGACGCAAGCACCTGATAGTCGTCAATCTTTAAGCGCTGCATCACCGATTCGAGGAGCAGCTGCGAGCAGATCAAACGCATTGGCCCGTATTCACTGCGGCATTGAACGAGCGCATAGATCATTTCAGGATTGACAGAAATCGCCTGGCTGCTGGGGATTGTCCACGGAGTTGTGGTCCAGATTAATAAATTAATACTGCCCTCACCGGACAGTCCAGAGAACGCGCTCGCCAGTTGATCGAGGGATTCCGCGTCGGTGACCGTGTAGGCAACGTCGATGCTGAAAGAGGTCTTGTCCTGATATTCAACTTCCGCCTCCGCCAAAGCAGACCCACCGACCACGCTCCAATAGACCGGCTTGTAGCCTTTGACCAAGTGTCCATTTGCAGCGATTTTACCGAGGGCGCGAATGGTATCTGCCTCAACCTTATAATTCATGGTCAAATAGGGATTATGCCAATCACCAAAAACACCAAGACGAACAAAACCTGCGCGCTGATCTTCGACTTGGGTCATTGCATAATCACGGCACTTCCTACGAAAGGCAGAAAACTCCACTTTGACGCCGGCCTTGCCAATTTTTTTCTCAACATTGTGCTCGATAGGCAAGCCGTGACAGTCCCAACCCGGCACATAAGGCGCATCAAAACCGCTCAGCGTACGAGACTTTACAACAATATCTTTCAGGGTTTTATTCACCGCATGGCCGAGGTGAATTTCACCATTAGCATAGGGCGGGCCATCGTGAAGAATGTATTTTTCACGCCCTGCACGGGCCTGACGAATTTGCTGGTAGAGATCGCTGTCTTGCCATTCCTTGAGCATTCCGGGTTCGCGCTGCGCCAAATTGGCACGCATTGGGAACTCAGTCTGAGGGAGATTTAATGTTGTTTTATAGTCTGTCATTAGTCTCTTTCACTGACCCTGTGGCCAGCCTTGTAGATGAATAAAATAATTAACCTTCGGTTTTCGCAAACCACTGCTTTATCAGCTCAATATCTTGGGTAATGGTGGCCACCAACTGGTCTAGACCATTAAATTTTTTCTCATCGCGGATCTTGTGAACAAATTCAACCGCAATCCGCTGACCATAGAGATCACCGGAAAAATCCAACAGATGCACTTCTAAAATCGGTTTTACCAAATCGCCCACAGTGGGCCGGACACCGACATTGGCCGCGCCACGATAAATTTTACCCGCGACCGTTACCTTGACCGCAAAGACCCCCGACAAGGGTGCCCGAAAGCGATTAAGCTGGACATTGGCGGTGGGGAAACCGAGCTCGCGACCCAACTGCTGACCATAGCCAACCACGCCACTAATCGAGAATGGTCTGCCCAGTAGCTGCGCCGCACGTTCAAAATCAGCGCTTTCAACGACTTCTCTTACCAACGTGCTACTAACGCGCTGGCCGTCTATTTCAAGGGTCGCCGTGTCATTGACCTCAAAGCCAGCGCTCAAGCCCTGCTCGGTCAACATGGTAAAATCACCACTGCGGTCGCACCCAAAGCGAAAGTCATCGCCAACAATTAACTGCTTAACTGCAAGACCCTGCACCAATACTACGTCAATAAAATCGCGAGCCGAGAGATTGCGCAACTGGCGATTAAACTGCAGACAGACAACGCGGTCGATACCCATTTCCAGCAGAACGTCAATTTTCTCTCGCAGCCGCATCAACCGCGCTGGTGCCCGCTCCGCAGAGAAATACTCTCTCGGCTGTGGCTCAAACGTCATCACCACAGAGGGTAGCTGTAATCGCCGAGCCGCGTCTTTAACTTGCTGCAGAATCGCCTGATGACCCCTATGGACACCGTCAAACGCGCCAATGGTCACCACGGATTTCTCGCCCAGCGACTGCAAGTGATGCAATTCACGGATAAAGGTCAGTTTGCCTCGCTGCACAGGTGTTATTTCACTCAGGTCTGAAGAGTGTCGAGTATACCTAGCAAACTCACTAAAGGTAAGGCTTAGCGGCGAATTAAGCCCGTCAAAAAAGGTAGGACCAAGCAGTTTTATACCTCGGCATTAATGCTCGCGAGCCGTTGCCTTGGCTGGACCGCGCAGGTCGGCACCGCGAACACCACAAAGCCACAATGTCGCTGCATAAACCACTAGGCCCGCTGTGCAAACCGCCGCCATACCGCCGCTGCGCTGCCACCAGCTGAACTGTTGCCAGAGTTCGCTATCCAGCGCGCCAAGATACCGCGAAAAGAAAAACAACACTGTGCACATCAGTGTCACGGCCAAACCTAAATTGATGAAAAAGCGCACCCAAGAGCGACTTGGCGCATAAATCCCCTTTGCCCGCAGCGCGAAAAATAGCATCGACGCATTGATAAAAGCGGAAACCGAGGTCGCCAGCGCAAGCCCAGCGTGCCCCACCTGCCAGTAAAAGTGCAGCGGCACTACAAACAACAGATTGAGAATCATATTCGACACCATCGCAATCACGCCAATACGAACAGGCGTGCGCATATCTTGCCGGGCAAAAAAGCCAGGCGCCAAGACTTTGATCAGCATGAAGGCAATCAGACCCAACGAATAGGCGCGCAAGCTGAGTGTGGCCATCGCCATATCCCGCGGCGTCATCACTTCGCCATAGAGGAACAGCGTACTTAGAATCGGCTCAGCGAGCAGCATCAGAGCGGCCGCGGCAGGCACTGCAATGAATAAGACAATGCGCAGCGCCCAGTCGAGGGTTTGCGAATAGGCCTCCGTGGAACTTGAGGCGTGATGCCGCGACAAATTCGGCAACAACACAGTCGCAATCGCAACAGCAAAAACCCCGAGTGGCAATTCCGAGAGACGATCAGAGTAGTACAACCAAGAGACGCTGCCGGTCGGCAAAAAGGTGGCCAACATGGTATCGAGCAGCAAATTAATTTGACTCACCGACACGCCAAAGATTGCCGGCCCCATTAACCCCAGAATTTTACGCACACCTGGGTGCCGCCAGTCGATACGCGGCTGAGGCAGCATATGAATACGCGCCAAAAATGGCAGCTGAAAAATAAATTGCAATAGCCCCGCCGCAAAAACACCCCAAGCCAGAGCATAGGCTGGCTCATCAAACCAGGGCGCCGCAATTAACGCTGCAAAGATCATCGATATATTGAGCAGAATTGGTGTAAATGCGGGAACTGCAAAGCGGTCGTAGCTGTTTAAAATGCCGCCGGCCACACCTGTCATTGAAATAAACATCAAATAGGGGAAGGTGATGCGCAGCATTTCAGCCGTCGCATTAAACTTGAAGGGATCGTTCAAGTACCATTTCGGCGCGAAGAGGCCAGCCATTAAAGGGGCGGCCAGTATAATCACCAGGGTCAGCAGGAACAGCGACAATCCTAGTGTGCCGAACACACGATCCGTCAATTCTTTAAGCGCAGCCTGCGTGCCCTTCTCGCGATATTCTCCCAGCACAGGCACAAACGCCTGAGCAAAAGCACCTTCAGCAAAGAGACGGCGAAAGAAGTTAGGAATCTTAAACGCGACAAAGAATACGTCGGCCAACGCTTCAGCGCCGATCACTCGCGCTAAAACAATATCCCGAATCAACCCCATGACCCGCGAGAGCATGGTAAAGAAGCTCACCACACCACTCGAGCGCAACAAGCCGCTATCGATCTTAGCCTTCAACGCACCTTTCACGGTGCTATCGGGTTCAGGCTTTTTCGGGGTCGGATGATCAGTCAATTGGGGTCTCTGCAGAAAAAAAGGGCGATATAATTTATCACTATCGGCAGTTTAACGGGCCGCCGGATGATCGCCAAGCGAATACTGATCGACACTGCTCCATCCTTTTCTCCTATGGGTGGCGAGACGCCGAATCAGAGGCGCTTAACAACAATTCTATTGCGATGAAAATTGGGTTGAATGTGCATCCTAAACCCTGTATATTTCCGCGCCTTCAGTGAGACCCTTTGAGAGGAGTACAATTAAGTGGCAAATTCAGCCCAAGCTAAGAAACGCGCACGCCAGAACGAGAAAAGCCGCCAGCATAATGCCAGCCTGCGCTCAATGGTTCGCACCTATTTGAAAAAAGTTGACGCTGCAATCGCCTCTGGCGATCAGACAGCTGCTCAAAAAGCCTACGACATTGCTATTCCAGTGATTGACCGTATGGCTGACAAGGGAATTATTCACAAGAATAAAGCCGCTCGTCACAAGAGCCGTTTGAATACCAAAGTTAAGGCGCTTGACTGATAAATATTATCATCCAGCAGCAAAAAAGACCGGCTATCGCCGGTTTTTTTTGGTCCTCACTTTTTATTTATTAGATCACAGTTTGTTGAGCTGCACCTTTTTGAACCCAAGCAATGTCGACCTGCCAATAAAAAAACACCCCGCAGATGGCGAGGTGTTTTTTTACAGCGTTTTAATGCACTAGCTTTGATTGAGCGCGGTAGTCATCTCAATCACCGCCTTCTTGCCGTCGCCGTAGACCATCAGCGTGTGATCCATCGCAAATAGCGGATTGGGCAGCCCAGCAAATCCAGGGCTTAAGGAGCGCTTGATCACCACAACCGTTCTGGCCTTATCCACATTGAGAATCGGCATACCGTAAATCGGACTGCCCTCAACATCTCGCGCCATGGGGTTAGTCACGTCATTGGCACCAATTACAATCACGACATCCGTTTCTTCGAAGGTAGGGTTAATTCGCTCCATTTCAACCAATTTGTCGTAGGGCACTTCCGCTTCAGCCAAAAGCACATTCATGTGACCTGGCATGCGGCCTGCCACAGGGTGAATGCCATACTCTACCTCAATGCCTCTCGCTTCCATGGCATTGGCGAGCTCGCGCACGGCGTGCTGGGCCTGTGCCATCGCCATACCGTAACCTGGGACGATCACAACTCGTTTGGCAGTCTCTAGTATCATCGCCACTTCGTCCGGTTGCGCACTGGTGACTTTTCCTGCGTAAATTTCATCGGCATCAATCTTTTCACCGCCAGCGGCCATCTTGCCAAACAGCACATTAGCCAGAGAGCGGTTCATCGCCACACACATAATTTGCGTCAAAATTAGGCCAGAGGTTCCGACCAGTGAACCCGCCACAATCAGCACGGTGTTGCCCAAGATAAATCCAGCCAGTGCCGCTGCAATCCCAGAATAGGAATTAAGTAGAGCAATCACCACCGGCATGTCCGCACCACCGATTGGCATCACGAGGAATAACCCCAGCGCAAGAGCGAGAACGATCATCGCTAACATCACGCCAACATGGCCAGGATTGATCACCAAAAAGGCCACCGCTGCCAAACTAGCCAGTGCCAAAATCGCGTTACCTACAGGACCGCCTGGCAGTCCATAGCTCTTTTTCATTACCTCTTGCAGCTTTAGGAAGGCGATCAAACTACCAGTCAACGTTACCGCACCAATCATCACCGTGAGGCCAATCGCAATAAGCGCGACTTCACCTTCAATACCGGCACCAAATAAACTGCTGTTCGCTTCAGTTGGAAGCAGCGCATCAGCAAAGGAACTAGGAACCATTCCCAATTTAGAGAAGTACTCAGCTACTGCAATGGCGAGGGACGCACCACCACCGAAACCATTCAGCAATGCAACCATTTGCGGCATAGAGGTCATCTGCACGCGCAGAGCCATTACCGCGCCAACGAGAGTACCCAGTATCAGTCCGGCGATAATATAAGCAAAGTCCACATGATGAATGCTGAGCAGCGTAACCACTACCGCCAACAACATTCCTAGGGCCGATAGCATGTTGCCGCGCACCGCAGTTTTTGGTTTTGTTAGCCCTTTAATACCCAGAATAAAAAGGACACCTGCAATTAAATAGATAAAATTAACCAGATTAGGATTCATCGCTTACTTCCTTTTAAACATGGCAAGCATGCGGTTGGTAACAAGGTATCCACCCACCACATTGATCGTCGCGAGAGTCACTGCTACAAAGCCTAACCCATTGACCAACAGTGGTGAACCTTCAGCACCCGCAGCCAACAGCGCGCCGACCAGTGTGATACCCGAGACAGCATTAGTGCCTGACATCAAAGGCGTGTGAAGTGTTGGTGGAACCTTGGTGATCAACTCCACGCCGAGAAAGAGTGACAGCACAAACAGTGCCAACAATAAAATTAAAATTTCCATCTGATCTACGCCCCTTTTTTCACGTCAATAGTGTCGGTTGATGCAGCCAGCTCGGGCAAGCCCAGTAGCTTGCGCATATGCGGATGCGGCACGTCTCCCCGATGGGCGACGACGGTGCCAGCCACAATTTCATCTTTAAAATCAAGATTCAGATTGCCTTCACCATCGATAATAAGTTCAAGCAGCGTCTGAAGATTTTTGCCGTACATTTGCGTTGCGTGATACGCCAACTCAGACGGCACATTCTCAGGCCCAATAATGGTGACACCATGGGCGATAATGGTCTTCCCCTGCTGGGTTAAATCGCAGTTGCCACCGCGCTCGGCGGCCAAGTCAACAATCACCGATCCAGGCTTCATGGCCTTAACCATATCTTCGGTCACCAAGATCGGCGACTTCGCGCCAGGAATGGCGGCTGTGGTAATAATAATATCTTGCTCGGCGATCACCGCAGTCATCAGCTCGCGCTGGCGACGAAGGAAGTCTTCGCCCTGAGCCTTGGCGTATCCACCGGCTCCCTCAGACTCACCCGTGTCTAGGTCTAACTCCACCGGCTTAGCGCCAACAGAGATAATTTGCTCACGGGCCGCGGGACGAACATCGTAGGCTTCGACCAGTGCTCCCAGTCGTTTAGCCGTCGCACAAGCCTGTAAGCCTGCAACGCCAACGCCCATAATTAAGACGCGGGCGGGCTTTAAGGTACCCGCTGCTGTCATCAACATAGGGAAAATGCGCGGCGACGCTGACGCGCCCATCAGCACGGCTTTATAACCGGCCAAGGTCGCCATCGACGACAGTACGTCCATACTTTGCGCCCGACTAATACGCGGCACCAGCTCAAGAGCAATTGCCGTTGCGCCGGTTCCAGCCACAGCCTGTGCAGCGCTGGGCGTCGCCAGTGGGTCCATCATACCAATCACGACTTGACCAGAGCGCAGGCTCGCTAAGTCGCCATCACTATTATCGTTGTTCGAACCGAAGGTCTGTACTTGCAGCAAAATATCTGCGGCGGCGAATATCTCAGCTCGGTCAGTGGTAATAGTCGCTCCCGCCTGCTCATACTCAGCATCGGGATAACCCGATGCATCGCCAGCATTGGCTTGGAAAAGTACTTTTATGCCTTTGTCAGTCAGCGACTTAACATTGACAGGGGACATGGCGACACGACGCTCACCGGTTTTAATTTCCGACGGAATCCCGATAATCACTCAATTCTCCTTATCTTGTTGGGGGGGGATACTTAGTAAAGTGAGATGCTAGCAAAATATCTACTCATCAACGACACTTTGATATTGATAGCCGGTATTTGCCTCGACCATATTTCATGTGACGCGACTAAGCATAGCAGCTGAAAGAATGGCTGCCATCGCTACGCTTGGTATTTTATTAGTCTGAACGAGTTACTGAAAAGTCCGCGAGATCACAAAGTACTGTTTTATAAACAGAATCCTCTAAACCTGCGATGGCCTGTTTGGCCTTGACGACATGCTCGAGTGCCTTTTGGCGACTGTAGTCCAGTCCACCAGCGGCCTGAACGAGGCCACAAATGGCTTCAAAGTTGCTTGAACTCTTATTTTCGATTGCCTGACAAATAAGGGCTCTGCTCTCCGCATCGCAGTTATCGCGAGCGTAGATTAAGGGCAGAGTCATCTTGCCCTCGGCGAGATCATCGCCAACATTTTTACCCATCAAGTCAGTGTCACCCTGATAGTCGAGCACATCATCCATAATCTGAAACGCTAAACCAAGATGAGCGCCATACTCGCGCATAGGCTGAGAATCCACTTCGGCAAGCAGTGCGCCAATAGCACACCCCGACTCAAACAACTTTGCAGTCTTGCGATAGATCACCTGATTGTAAACAGCTTCATCAATCTCAGCGTTACCTGCGTTGTCCATCTGCTGGACCTCACCTTCAGAGATTAAATTGGTGGCATCAGCAATCACCCCCATCATCTCCATATTGCTAATCGCCACAAGCATCTGAAATGCTCTCGAATAGAGGAAATCACCGACCAGCACACTCGGAGCATTGCCCCACTGCTGATTAGCGGTTTCGCGGCCACGGCGCAGAGCCGAAACATCAACAACATCGTCGTGTAACAGCGTAGCTGTGTGAATAAACTCAATCACCGCAGCCACAGCAATGTGCTGCTTACCTTTGTAGCCATTGGCCAACGCGCTCAATAAAACCACCACTGGACGCAAACGCTTCCCACCCGAACCCACAATGTAGTGGCCAATATTTTCCACTAACCCAACATCGGAATGCAGATTTTCGATAATGAGACTGTTGACTGCTGCTAAGTCGTGTTCGACAGCTTTGTGGAATGAAAGCATTGAGAATTCGTTAGTTCTATGGTTGATAAACAGGCCGCATGCTAGGCAGACGCCGCTAAACTGTCAACTATAAAAGGAAATACGCAGACAAATCGAAGCCTTTTCTATTGATAAAAAAGGCTTCAGGAGCGCTTTAAAGTTGCCGCAAAACCGATAACTGGGTACGATGCAGGCCTTTAAGACACCATTGTCAGGGATCCTATGTCATTTCAACCGAAGTCATCCTACAACCGTGAAGAAATCCTTGCCTGTTCTCGCGGCGAGCTGTTCGGGCCAGGCAACGCGCGCCTACCCGCCCCCAACATGCTAATGGCTGACCGTATTGTTGAAATCAACAATACCGGCGGTGCCCACGGCAAGGGACAAATTATCGCTGAACTGGATATCAATCCTGACCTCTGGTTCTTCGGCTGCCACTTCGAAGGCGATCCCGTTATGCCGGGCTGTTTAGGTTTGGATGCCCTGTGGCAGCTGGTGGGCTTTTTCTTAGTGTGGAACGGCAACAGTGGCCGCGGTCGCGCCTTGGGTGCCGGCAATGTGAAATTCTTTGGGCAGGTCTTACCAACTGCTAAAAAAGTGACCTACAAGTTAGAACTGACTCGACTGATTCAACGCAAGCTCGTCATGGGTATCGCCAACGGGTCGGTTGAAGTCGATGGACGCGAAATTTATACCGCTGAAGACTTAAAAGTGGGGCTCTTCGAGAGCACAGACAACTTTTAAGATCAGCTAAAAACACCGCAATTATCTCTAATTCAAGAGGATTACCAATGAGACGTGCTGTTATTACGGGGCTTGGAGTTGTTTCATGCCTTGGCAACGACAAACAATCCGTAACTCGCTCTCTACGAGAGGGAATCTCAGGCATTCGCCGTCGTGACGATTTCGCTGAAATGGGTCTGCGCTGCAACGTTGGCGCAGTGCTTGATATAGACCCCAGAGATCACATCGATCGCAAAATTATCCGCTTTATGGGCCCCTCAGCATCCTATGCTTACATCGCCACCGAGCGCGCAATCGCTGACGCCGGCTTGACCGAGGAAATGGTCTCCAATCCTCGCACCGGCCTCGTCATGGGCTCCGGCGGCGTTTCCGGCGAAATGTTTACTGAATCAATCGATGTTATGCGCGAGCGCGGCATCAAGCGTGCCGGCCCCTATCGCGTCACACAAATTATGGCCAGCACAGTCTCTGCCTGTGTTGCCACACCGTTTAAAATCAAGGGCGTCAACTACTCTATAGCGTCAGCCTGTGCGACTAGTGCGCACTGTATTGGCCACGCTGTCGAACTGATTCAACTCGGCAAGCAAGATATTCTGCTGGCTGGCGGCTCTGAAGATATGCACTGGTCAATGGCCGGCATGTTCGATGCCATGGGTGCCTTAACCAGCAAGTACAATGACACCCCAGAAGTCGCATCCCGTGCCTATGACGCAGACCGAGACGGCTTTGCCCCAGGATTGGGCGCTGGGACAGTGGTGGTTGAAGAGCTCGAGCACGCATTAGCCCGCGGCGCCAATATTATTTGTGAGATTACCGGCTACGGCGCCACCTCCGACGGCGCAGACATGGTCTCGCCCTCCGGTGAAGGTGCTGAGCGCTGCATGAAGATGGCTATGGCAACAGCTTCCGGGCCAATCGATTACATCAACACTCACGGCACCAGCACCCCCGTGGGCGACATCGCCGAATTGGGCGCCATTCGCAACACCTTTGGCGACAATTGCCCCGATATCAGCTCAACAAAGTCACTTTCTGGCCACAGCCTTGGCGCAGCCGGTGTTCATGAAGCGATTTATTGCATGTTGATGATGCAAAATAATTTTGTCGCCGCCTCGGCAAATATTGGCCGCTTGGATGACCATGCGGTTGGCTTGCCGATTCTGCTACAAACCAAAGAAAAGCAACTCAATCGTATTATGTCGAATAGCTTTGGTTTTGGTGGCACCAATGCAACATTGGTCATGGAGCGCTACACTGGCTGATAGCACCCTAGATTCAAAAAAAGCGGCTGAAGCCGCTTTTTTTGTGCCGGGAAATTTTGTGCCCGTAATTTCTGTGCCCGTAATTTTTGTGCCCGTAATTTTTGTGCCCGCGAAAATACGCCACAACGTTGACTTTTCGATCGGCGCCCAGACAAAAAATGCTATCCAGCCTGCCCCAAAAAGACAAAAAAAGGAGCTACCAAAGTAGCTCCTTTTCGACTCACAAACTCGCGCTAACCGTCTTAAGCTAAACGACTTAAAGAGCCGCGAGGATAGCCTCTGCACTCGAACCTTCTAGAGCACCAGCGTCCACATTCAGCAATGTCACAACACCGTTCTCAACAATCATAGCAAAACGCTTACTGCGCGTGCCCATGCCATAACCAGTGCCGTCCAATTCCAGACCCAGCGCCGCGGTGAAAGTACCGTTGCCGTCGGCAAGCATCAACAGATGCTCAGCGTTAGAGGCCTTGCCCCACGCATCCATTACAAACACGTCATTGACTGACATACAGGCCACTGTATCTACACCCTTCGCTTTTATCGCATCGACATGCACCACAAAACCGGGCAAGTGAGCCATAGAACAGGTTGGTGTGAACGCACCAGGCACCGCAAACAAGACTACTTTTTTACCGTCGAAAAGTTCTGCAGTAGTAATACCTGCTGGGCCCTTTTCGCCCATCACTCCAAATGAACCTTGGGGAATTTTATCGCCAACTTGAATCGTCATAACAACCTCAGTTTTTATCATTTATGTTTGGCACGATTGAGACCATGCCACCGAAAAATTTATCGTAAGAGGATATGCCGCAGATTAAAACGGAATATCGTCGTCGAAGCTGTCCATGCCTTGTGGCGCCTGCTGTTGCGGAGCCTGATTTTGCTGCTGAGGCGCCTGACGTTGCTGGGGCGCCTGCTGCTGATAACCACCACTGTCCTGCTGCGGGCTATAACCACCTTCCTGACCGCCGCGGCTGTCGAGCATCTGCATCTCACTGGCAACAATTTCTGTTGTGTAGCGATCAGAGCCATCCTGCCCCTGCCACTTGCGCGTACGCAGTGAACCTTCCACGTACACCTTTGAGCCTTTCTTCAGGTACTCCCCAGCAATTTCGCCGAGACGGTTAAAAAAGACAACACGGTGCCACTCAGTGCGCTCTTGCTGCTCGCCGCTGGTCTTGTCTTTCCATGCCTCTGACGTAGCGATACTGATGTTGGTGACCGCACCGCCTGAAGGCAAATAGCGAGTTTCTGGGTCCTGTCCGCAGTTACCCACTATGATGACTTTGTTAATTCCGCGCGCCATTGTCTTTCCCCTGTTATGTTAACGGTTAAAATAAGGTTTCAAATCGAGCATATTGATGGTCTTTTTATCGACTTTCGCATAGGCCAACGGTTCACCTTCGACGATGAGTATATCTTCTACGCCGGGAACTTTTAATATTAATTTCGCAAAATCTGCATGGTCTCTCTCACCAACGTGCAAAACCAACGTTTGCAATGGCCGCGGCGCCTGTAAACCCAGCGCCAAAATAGCCCAGGTCATCAGCGCCAGTCCAACCAGTAAAAATAACCCCTCGACACCAAACTGTTGCAGACTCCAACCACCCAGCAGGCCGCCAAAAAAAGCACCAAGAAACTGACTAGTGGAATAAATACCCATAGCCGTGCCGCGCTGACCCGGGGGACAGACTTTGCTCATCCACGATGGCAGCGACGCTTCAAGTAAATTAAATGCAGCAAAAAACAGTAATAGCATCATTGGCGTCACTAGGGCGCCACGGTAGACACTCAACATCAGCATCGTGCAGGCCATAGTGATGATGGCAGAGATAAAACTGACTTTTTGACGCTGGTATTTTTCACCTAAGATCATAACCGGCAGCATCGCGATAAAACCGCCACCGAGTAAACACAAATAGACCCACCAGAGGTTGTCACCCGTGATACCAAGTTCGTCAGAGAGTAATCTTGGAATAACAGTAAAACCTGCCATAAGCGCTAAGTGGAGGGTAAAGATGCCAATATTGAGACGCAGCAGATTGGGATCCTGCAGCAAGCGGCTCATCTGACTCAGATCCGTTGAGGTTTCTCGATTCGATTGCAGGGCCACGCGCCGCGGGACAAAGCGCAGAAAAATCAGCACACCGAGACACCCAAGCAGTGCTGTCACCCAAAAAACACCGGCCAAGCCCATGACTGATGAAATAAGCGGCCCCAAAATCATTGCCAGCATAAATGACATCCCGATACTGGCGCCAATGGCGGCCATCGCTTTGGTGCGATTCTCTTCACTAGTCAAATCACTGACCAACGCCATCAAGGTGCTGGCAATAGCGCCCGCCCCCTGCACCACTCTCCCCACCACCAATTCGACAGCACTTTCCGCATTAGCCGCAATGACACTGCCCAGTACAAACAATGCCAAGCCACCCAAAATAACCGGGCGGCGGCCAATCTTGTCGGACAACATGCCGAGAGGTATTTGCAAAATAGCCTGCGCCAAACCATAGGCTCCGAGGATAATGCCGAGCATCATCGGAGTCGCGCCGCGATACTCATCGATATGCAGCGCAAGTACCGGCAGCACCATAAAAAGACCGAGCATTCTGAAGCCATAGAGCGTCGCTAACGAGGCTGTTGCGCGTTTCTCTATGGGGGAAAATAGTGTGGATTCGATCAAGAGAGTGTCATGGTATTTGTCGGGGGAAACATCTTAACAGCGCTGCTAGACAGTGCAATTACTTATCGCAATTTCACCCCTTTTTTGGGCGGGTTTTATGGCCCGTGGCGAAACTATTTTTTAGCGCTTTGCAGTCTGGAAATTCACCGCTAACGTAACAGTTGTCGTTATACGAAAATTCATTTTGCCGCGCACAGCTGCAGCACTCTATAATCGATCGTTTAATTCAACTACAAGACTTTTTCATGGATACCATTCAGGTACGCGGCGCACGAACCCACAACCTTAAAAACATTGATCTCGATATCCCTCGAGACAAACTGGTGGTGATAACAGGGCTATCCGGCTCGGGCAAGTCATCCCTCGCCTTTGACACCCTCTATGCCGAGGGCCAGCGCCGCTACGTAGAGTCGTTGTCAACCTACGCGCGACAGTTTTTGTCGATGATGGAAAAGCCTGATGTAGATCATATCGAAGGTCTATCACCAGCGATTTCTATCGAGCAGAAATCAACATCTCACAACCCGCGCTCTACGGTGGGAACTATTACTGAGATATACGACTACCTGCGCTTGCTATTTGCCCGTGCGGGAGAACCGCGCTGCCCTGACCACAATAAGCCTCTGAATGCGCAAACCGTCAGCCAGATGGTCGATCAAGTGCTCGCCATGCCTGAAGACACCAAATTGATGCTGTTAGCGCCCATTATCAAAGAGCGCAAAGGGGAGCATTTGCACCTCTTCGAAAGCCTTCGTCGGCAGGGCTTTATTCGCGCGCGAATTGACGGCCTAGTTTGCGATCTAGACGAAGCACCCGCGCTGTCTAAAAACCAGAAACACACCATTGAGGTGGTCGTCGATCGCTTTAAAGTGAAAGCAGATATGGGCTTGCGGCTGGCCGAGTCCTTCGAAACCGCCCTGGCCTTGGCCGAAGGGCTGGTCTGCATCAGCCATATGGACTCAGACGAACCCGACCAAATGCTCTCGGCAAAATTCGCCTGCCCGGTCTGTAACTACAGTCTCAATGAGTTGGAGCCACGGCTCTTTTCCTTTAACAATCCCGCTGGCGCCTGCCCGACCTGCGACGGCTTGGGTATGCACCAGTATTTTGATATTGACCGTGTCATTCATCACCCAGAGGCATCGATCTCCGAAGGCGCTATCCGCGGCTGGGACCGGCGCACGCTGTATTACTACAATCTTCTGACCTCCCTCGCGGCGCATTACGACTTTGATATTGATACGCCGTGGAAAGATCTCTCAGAATTTCATCGCAATAAAATTCTCTATGGCAGCGGCGACGAGGAAATTACCTTTAGTTACGTCAATGATCGCGGCACCATGTTTCGTCGCGAACACACCTTTGAGGGCGTGATTAACAATATGGAGCGGCGCTATCGCGAGACTGAGTCATCTTCGGTGCGCGAGGAGTTGGCCAAATATATGGCAAACACCCACTGTCCTGAATGTGAAGGCACACGGCTGCGAAAATCTGCGCGTCACGTATTTATCGATAATCGTCGCATCGAAGATATTGTAAGCATGCCTGTTGGCGATTGCTGCGAGTACTTCGATCAGATCAAACTTACCGGCAGACAGGGCGAAATTGCCGAAAAAATAATTAAAGAAATCAGCCAGCGTTTTCGCTTTTTGGTGGATGTTGGCCTGAATTACCTGTCCCTCAATCGCAGCGCCGACACCCTTTCCGGCGGCGAAGCGCAACGTATCCGGCTGGCCAGTCAGATCGGTGCTGGCTTAGTCGGTGTGATGTACATCCTCGACGAGCCCTCTATCGGCCTGCATCAACGGGACAATGAAAGACTGCTAAAAACCTTGGTGCGTTTGCGCGATCTCGGCAATACCGTCATTGTGGTTGAGCACGATGAAGAAGCCATTGCCGCAGCAGACTTTATTGTCGATATTGGCCCCGGCGCTGGCGTTCACGGTGGCCAAATCGTCGCCCAAGGCACTGCTCAACAAATTCGCGATAATCCAAACTCCATTACTGGTCAATTTCTGTCGGGTAAGCGCGGTATTCGCGTGCCCAAGGTGCGCAACAAGCCAAAAGGCAAGTCGATTAATGTCACTGGTGCCTGCGGCAATAACTTGCAGAACGTTGATCTGCAGATTCCTATTGGCCTGTTCACCTGTATCACAGGTGTCTCAGGCTCCGGCAAGTCCACACTGATCAATGAAACGCTTTACCCTGCTGCGGCCATTGCGCTGAACAAAGCCACAACGCTTAAATCTGCGCCGCATAAAAGTATTACTGGCCTCAATCAGCTCGACAAGTGCATCGATATTGATCAAAGCCCTATTGGTCGCACGCCACGCTCAAATCCCGCGACCTACACCGGTATTTTCACCCCCATTCGCGAAATTTTTGCCGCTACTCAAGAGGCCCGCTCGCGTGGTTATTCGCCAGGCCGCTTCAGCTTTAACGTCAAAGGTGGGCGCTGCGAGGCTTGCCAAGGCGATGGTGTAACAAAAGTGGAAATGCACTTTTTGCCGGACATTTATGTGCCCTGTGATATCTGCAAAAGCAAACGCTACAATCGCGAAACCTTGGATATCCACTTTAAGGGCAAGAATATTCACCAAGTCCTGGATATGACCGTCGAAGATGCCCACGTATTTTTTGAAGCCATTCCCGCCGTCGCACGCAAACTGCAAACGTTAATGGATGTCGGTCTCTCTTACATCAAGCTCGGCCAGTCAGCGACAACCTTGTCTGGCGGTGAAGCGCAGCGAATCAAGCTATCAAAAGAGCTCTCTAAACGCGACACGGGCAAGACGCTGTATATTCTCGACGAACCTACGACCGGCCTGCACTTTCACGATATTGAGCAATTACTGGCGGTACTGCACCGCTTGCGCGACCAGGGCAACACTATGGTGGTGATTGAGCACAATCTCGACGTGATCAAAACCGCTGATTGGATAGTGGATTTAGGCCCCGAGGGCGGTTCTGGCGGCGGTCAAATTATTGCTCAGGGCACGCCCGAACAGGTCGCTGAAGCAGAGGGTTCGCACACCGGGCATTTTTTGAAAACTATTCTGGGAGTGTGAAGCAGCCCGTCGCGATAATCGCATGAGGCCGAGACCAGTAGAAGGGAATTTAAACGGAGTAGCGGCTCTGGCTGGCGACGTACTCCGCCACCATCGCGTCGATGGCGTCTTGCTGATAGTCGCGCAGACCGCTGAGAATCAGTTTTTTCACACCGTGCCCAACGACAATGCCTTCATTGAGAAGATCGAACCGAAACTCGGCATCACCGCGCTTGCCATCTACCGTTAAACGGGTATCAGCCAGCGCCACCGAAGGCTTCTGCAGGTCGAGCGTGTCAAATCGAAGCGCCATCGATTCGTAAATCACCAGTGGACGCTGGGGGTTGATCATGACATTTTTTTTCGCCATCAACGGGACTAAAAGATGCGGAAAATTTTGCCCAGAGAAATAAACGTAGGCTTTGATTAAGCGTTCAATTGCGTCAGCATGCTGAACAACAGGACCCTCGCGCTGGACGTCGAGATAACACTTTTCACGGTCATCAACAATCTGAAAATGATCGCTCGGTGCAGTGGGAAAACGCAGTGGTGTGTCCGCACCAACCATACCCATAAAGCGAAACGCCATCGTCTGGCTGACACCATAACGGGCAAGGGTTAGCGCAAATAAGAGATCCCCAGGCACGCAGAAGCGCTTGCTGTCCGCGTCATGAATAGGGTTGAAATCATTGCTGATCGTCTTTGCAAAGCGGCTGCCCTGCTCAGCGCTGATGGAGACAGCGGATTCCTGCTGGTCGCAGAACTGCTCTAAAAACATGCCTTAATCCAACTCGCTTTCGAACTCTTCCAGCAAATCTAAGGGCTCCATTTCCTGACCCTCAAGATCGGGGGTCCAGTTGACGCCAACCATCAACACATCGCTGTGCATGCCTGGCAGCCATTCATCGAGAAACTCGCCCATTTCAATGGGGACAGGCTTGTAAATATCCCAGTCGCCGTTGCACAGAGCCTGCGCAAATTCCTCATTCGACCAAAAAGGAATCACATCGATGGTATCGCTGTCCGTTGAGCCAACCAGCGCCCAATTTTCTTCGGCGTCCTGCAAACCCCACACGCAGCCGTTTTCCAGCGACTCAACAATCATTCTGTCGAGATTTTCTTGAAGGTCATCGGATAGTGGTTCCACGGTGTTCACTCTTTGGCAGTAGGTTAAGCGCGCATGGTAACCGCTTTAAGGTCGGGCCACCAGATCACGCGCGCTATTTGTTATGGCACTAACAACGCCACAGAGGATTTCAGTAACCACTAGTGGAGTTTATTAATTGAGGACGTTGTAACCACGACCGCTGAGACAGCGTCGAACAATGCGCTCTTGTTCAAGACGCGCCTGTTTGTTACCTTTCAAGCCACCCACAATCGCACCCGCACCGGCACCGCGCTGGGCCGTGTTGTGATTACCGGCCACGGCACCGATCACCGCACCCACCACCGCGCCCTCAACAACGCCTTGGGTGGTCTCACTTTTCACATCAATCTGCCGCGCATAGTCTTCACAATCGGCCAAATCACCGTAGTAGTCGTCCATATTGACGCCGCGGGTATCGATGATAATTTGTTTTGGTGCACCGTAACCGCCAAAACCATTGGCACAACCTGTCGAGATCAACAGCGAAAAAGCCGCAACTGACAGTGCAAAACTGCGTTTAATCATAGGTAACTCCATTAGATAGAAAAATGTCCCTGAGCAGGAACGTCAACCCACGCTATCGGTTGACGTCTTGTCTCTCTCTGATAATAAAACGTCCGCGCCTATGCCTACTTAGTGTTATTCATAATACCGCGCACGGCAGCAGGAATATCTGCAGGTAGTACAACCAACTTAGCATTGGTTGAACTGCCCATTTGACGGATCGCCTCAACATATTTTTCACCCAGCAAGTACATAGCGGGGAGCTCTTTATCCTGGATCGCCTCATTCACTTTGGTCAATGCAGATTTAGTCGCCTCAGCCAGTACCACCTGCGCTTCAGCATCGCGACGGGAGGCTTCCAGACGACCATCGGCCTGAAGGATAGCGGCAGTCTTGTCACCGTCGGCACGGGTTACTGTGGCGCGACGTTGACGCTCAGCGGCGGCCTGTTCTTCCATTGCCGCCTGCATGGTACCAGATGGATTAATGTCTTGAATTTCAACGGTCTTTAAAGTGATACCCCAGTCGGCAATATCGTCCGATATGGACATTTTCAACTTGGCTTTTATTTGATCCCGGGACGATAGCGCATCATCCAACTTCATTTCGCCCACAATCGACCGCAGCGATGTCTGCACTAACGTGCGAATGGCTAATTCGTAATCTTCAACCCCATAAACGGCCTTCTCAGGAGAGACAATATTAATGTAGGCAACCGCATTCGCTACAATCACGACGTTATCAAGAGTAATCACTTCCTGCGAGGGAATGTCGAGCACGATATCCTTGGTGGTGACTTTGTAGGCCACGTTATCAATGTAAGGAATAATAATATTCAGCCCTGGACTGAGTGAGATGTGGTATTTACCTAACCGCTGGACAACCCATTTAGAACCCTGAGGCACCAGCCGAATACCTTTGAGCAGCGTGACTAAGACGAGCAGTAAAAAGACAACAACAACGATAGAACCTTCCATCAGATTTCCTCCATTGAGTGAATGCCAGCGACGAAATCGCTAGCTTAACTTAACGACAATTAATGTATTGCCGGATATTTCTTTTATAAAAACACGATCACCGAGGCTAACCTCTGCCTCGCAGATAAAATCCCACTCATCATCACCCAGCACTGGCGTTGTGAAGCGCACCTTACCACGACTGTGCTCTGTCGGTACTTTGATCACTTGACCAGACTCTCCTATCGCCGCGTCGCGCGTGATGCCCGCAGTGGTTCGATCAACCATCTTGGGTTTGAAATACTTGAACCACAACACCGTGAACGCTACAGAGAAGACCGTCCACAGCAGTATTTGCCAAGCAAAACTAAGGTTTGCCACCAACAGCAGCAGCCCAACCAAGAACGCGCCCAAACCGAACCAAAGAATGGTAAAGCTCGGGATAAAGATCTCCCCCGCCACTAGCAACATACCCAGCACTAACCAATGCCAATACAACAATTGAATACCCATACTCGCTCCTTACTGGCCCATCGCGCCATCAAACACGCGCTAGATTCATTAGAATAGCATCTTCCCGACCATACTCTGTCAAATAATAGTCTCGCCGCCTTCCCACCTCAACAAACCCATACTGGTGATAAAGGCAGATGGCGGGAATATTAGACACCCGCACTTCGAGATGAACCACAGTGACAGCAGAAGGCAAGGCGGCCAACTGTGCGGCGAGCAACTGAGCCCCCAAACCCTTGCCCTGATGTTGCGGTGCAATGGTGATATTGAGGATTTCTGCCGTATCTAAAACTGTCGAGATAATCGCATAACCGAGTATCTCCTCACCCTCTGCCGAGGTTGTACGCATGACAACACAGTGATGCTCATCGAGGCTCTGCTGAAATTGCCCACGACTCCAAGGGTCGGGCGTTGATGCTTGATCAATAGCAACAACCGTTGCCATATCTTCAAAAGACATGGGGCAAATCTGAATTCGTCCAGTGGAAACTGTCAAGATCGCACTACGACGATGGATTGATCGGTAGCGACGGCAAAAGCGGCTGCAATATTTGCCAGGCATCAGACTTCAGTTGCGGCACTTCAATCATCTGCTTAAGTGATGGCAGCGTTATGGCGACTGTCTGCTCAGAGAATGCCACACGACCATTGTCGATATGATCCAGTGCTGCCGGCTCCAGCAACCAGCGCGCAGCCTGCTCACCCAATACCAGCATCGACTTGACCGGTTGACGATTAAACCGAGCGTGCAATAGCGAGGACAGAAACTCTCTCACCTCCGCCTCATCGCCCTGCGCTTTAGGATAAGGGGGCCACTCAACTAACTCGAGGGACGGCAAACTGTTGAAACCACAGCCTATGGCGTTCAGCAAATTGCGCAGCAACTGCATCTCATCCCTGTCTGCCAACGCACCTTCTACCATGGTGCAGACCAACAACTCCGGCGAAATCTGCCAGAGGGAGAATTTGACTTCAATGGCCTGAGCGAACTCTTCGACAGCCGCTACTGGGCGCACTGGGACCTTCTTGGCCCCAGCGGGTCGAGCACTTAACTCCGTCAGACTGACCAACGCCGCCACATGCTTATCTTGTGTGGTTTTGCTGGCGGGCATAGCTGCGGTCATTGCGGCAGAGAACGCCTCCGCCGCTGAAGGTGAGGCTGTTTGTGCGGAAACCTCGACGCGCTGACCCGGCGCTTTAGCTCTGGATTCACTGCCGATCTGTTCGCGCTCAGAACTCTCTGACGCTGCAACTGCCCACTCCCTCGGCACATACTGAACGATGCCAAGGCTTTTGAGATAGTCCTGTTGCAGAGCCGAATCCATTACACGCCACCCAGTTGCGGATGCAGTCGACCGGGGTTGCGCATCAATGTCAGCGCATTTAAATACGCCTTGGCACTGGCCACAAGAATATCGGTGTCGGCACCCATGCCATTAATAATGCGGCCATTTTTCTCCAACCGCACAGTCACTTCACCCTGCGAGTCGGTACCCTGTGTAACTGCATTAACCGAGTAGAGCTGCAACTGCGTTTCGCTATTGACCAATTTTTCGATAGCTTTAAAAATGGCGTCGACGGCGCCATCGCCGGTGCCATCTGCGCTGTGCTCTTTGTTTTGGTAGCGAATAGTCAACTTCGCCTCAGGCAGCTGGCCTGACTTGGACAAAACCTCAAGATCAACCAAGGTGAGTGCGTCCTCTTCTGCTCCCATATGAACATCGGAGACGAGGGCCTGCAAATCTTCGTCATAAATTTCGCGCTTTTTATCGGCAAGGGCTTTAAAGCGAACAAACACATCATTAAAGGCTTCCTTGCTGTCAAACTTGATGCCTAACTCGTCAAGGCGCGATGCCAGCGCTGCGCGACCAGAGAGTTTACCCAACGACAACTTATTCGTGCTCCAGCCCACATCTTCTGCCCGCATAATTTCATAGGTTTCGCGAAACTTAAGAATACCGTCTTGGTGGATACCTGACTCGTGAGCAAAGGCATTGGCGCCGACAATTGCTTTGTTGGGCTGTACTGGAAAGCCGGTAATACTCGACACCAAACGCGACGTTGGCACGATGTGCACTGCATTAATAGTGGTCTCAACGGGAAAAACATCTTTGCGAGTGCGAATAGCCATCACAATTTCTTCCAGCGACGCGTTACCCGCCCGCTCGCCCAAACCATTAACGGTACATTCAACTTGGCGGGCTCCGTTCTGTACTGCCGCCAAACTGTTGGCCACAGCGAGACCCAAATCATTGTGGCAGTGAACCGAGAAAATCGCCTGATCAGCATTGGGCACAGCCTGCATCAAACGCTTGATCATCAGCCCGTACTCACTGGGGTCTGAGTAACCCACCGTATCCGGCAAATTGATCGTGCGAGCGCCAGCATGAATAACAGCTTCCGTAATGCGGCACATAAAATCAAACTCCGTGCGGCTGGCATCCTCCAGAGAAAATTCCACATCGTCAATTAAACTGCGGGCAATTTTGACCGCACCCACGGCCTGAGCCAACACATCGTCTGGGGCCATTTGCAGCTTGTGCTTCATGTGAATCGGGGAGGTGGCAATAAACGTGTGGATGCGTCCGGCATTAGCGCCCTTCAAAGCCTCGGCGGCGCGCTCAATATCACCGCGAACGGCGCGAGATAAGCTGCAAATACGGCTCTCTTTAACGGTATTGGCAATCGCTTTGATAGCTTCAAAATCACCCTGACTTGATATGGCAAAACCCGCTTCGATCACGTCAACGCGCATTTTTTCTAGGGCTATAGCAATACGGACTTTTTCATCTTTGGTCATCGACGCGCCGGGGCTCTGCTCACCGTCACGCAATGTTGTATCAAAAATGACTAATTTTTCTTTGGTTGGCATAGTCTTCTCTTTATTCTTGGGCCACTTTTCAACTGGCTTATTGTAAAACGTATTCGGCCTCAGTGGGGCTCGAATATCAACGGTTTTCTATCCTTTTTGAAAGGATTCCACGGGGTTTTTTTGAGGTATAACGATAGATGCCCCTCAGGGCAGGAGTAGAAATAAAGCAGCAGCAAAAAGACCAGCCGCTGGGCTGGCACTTATCGCTGTATTGGAAGTAGAGTTGAAAGTCGGTTTATTCATGGCGCCATTCAAACAGATTTACAGCTAACTGCCAACTGTTAAATGCGCCGTCCTGACGCGCACTCAACGGATACAGCCTTAGTCTTCATCAACGCTTGGATCAATAATCTCAGCCTCAGCCTTGCTGCTAAAGCCAAACGCGTGCAATACCCACAGGACTGGCGCGTAAAAGCTAAAAACAGCCGCCAAACCGAACAAGATACGCGGCGGATCAATAGTGATTAGAACAAACCCCATCACCACAGACAGAATCACCATAAAGGGGACTTTGCCGCGAAAATCGATTTCTTTAAAGCTGGGATATTTAAGATTAGATACCATCAACAAACCCGCCATGGCGGTAATAACGGCGCCACCCACCGACAGCCATAGCGTGGATTCCAGTTCATGGGTTGACCAGATAAGGCCCGCAACCAGCGCAGCCGCCATCGGGCTGGGTAATCCAGTGAAGGTCTTTTTGTCCGCCAGTTCCGCCTGCACATTAAAGCGAGCGAGACGCAGGGCGGCACAACTGGCGTAGACGAAAGCCGCGGCCAATCCCAATTTACCGAGATCGTCCAACCCCCATCCGTAGGCCACAACGGCCGGTGCAACGCCAAAAGACACCATATCAGAGAGACTGTCATACTGGACGCCGAAGGCACTTTCGGTATTGGTCATTCGCGCCACACGGCCGTCTAGGCCGTCAAATAACATAGCGGTAAAGATCGCCATGGCCGCCCATTCGTAGTTGCCGCTGAAGCCAGACAGCACGGCATAAAAGCCGCCAAAGAGTGCGCCTGTGGTCAATAAATTAGGCAGCAAATAGATTCCCTTGCGACGGATAGGAGCTTCACCTTCAGCGGGTTTCCCTTTCAACGTCACGACTTTCTCTTTTGTCTCTACTTCTTTAATCATTATTTTTTTCTCAATTTAGGGCTGGTGTGCCCATTCAAGGGCGGCATTATAAGCCAACTCAGCGGCTAACTTTCCAAATAATGTGTTTTCATCTTTTCAATATCAGTATCGGACATACCCAGCGCGGTCGTCAGATAATTTCCCACACTACCAAAACGCGCATCAATCGCATCGAGAAAAGCGACGATATTGTCTTCATGCACTGAGCAGTACGGAATCAACCAATCGCGATCCCAGCTCTCTACTTTAGCACTGCGCAGGTGGCCCTCGACAATAGCAATTAATTTACTCGAATCATAATGCTGAATGGTCAGCATGTAATCTGCAATAATTGTCTCGCGGGGCACTTCTAACGCAGACAAAATCAGTGCCGCCGCCATGCCAGTGCGATCTTTTCCAGCCGAGCAATGAAAGACGCTCGCCCCTTCAACATTATCGACAATCCCTCGCATAAAGCGGCTAAATGCAGGTATCACTGAGTCAATGCACGAGCGATAGGAATTCACTACCAGCTGATGCGAGGCCTCGGCCGTCAGCGCACCGTCAAAAAGAAATTCCCAAAATCGCGAAATATCACCAACAGATATTTGGTAGTCATCGATAAACTCTGCGCGAATAGCGCAGCTTGGTGATTGCGCCTGTTCCTCTTTGCGACGGAAATCGTGAATTTTATTGATACCAATAACGTCAAGCGTGTCGATATCAGCATCGCTGAGGGCCGCCAAATGGCCACAACGCATAATTTTTCGCCATTTCACTCGCTGCCCATGAATGGTTTCATAGCCGCCTAAATCGCGGAAATTAATGCCGCCATCGAGGGCAACTACACGGGTCATCACACTTTCTGTTGCTTCAGTCATTGCCTTATCCCACTGCACTCATTTGTATTTCTGCGCCGTTCAACCCTGAATAGACAAACGGCCCGCTGATGAGCGAGCCGTTTGCGAAAGCGTAACTAAATACAACTTAGTTTTTGCTTTTATCAACCAGCGCATTCTTGGTAATCCACGGCATCATACCACGCAATTCGGCGCCCACTTTCTCAATTGGGTGTGCTGCGTTGTTGCGACGATATGCTGTCATAGAAGGATAATTCATTGCACCTTCGGTGATAAACATTTTTGCGTACTCACCATTTTGAATTCGCTTGAGGGCATTTTTCATGGCCAGACGCGACTCAGCGTTGATCACTTCTGGGCCAGTGACATATTCACCATACTCAGCATTGTTAGAGATTGAGTAGTTCATGTTGGCAATACCGCCTTGATACATCAGGTCGACAATCAGTTTGAGTTCGTGAAGACATTCAAAATAGGCCATTTCTGGCGCGTAGCCCGCTTCGGTCAATGTTTCAAAACCGGCTTTGACTAACTCAACGGCACCGCCACAAAGAACGGCCTGCTCACCGAACAAATCGGTTTCAGTTTCGTCTTTAAAGGTAGTTTCAATAATACCGGTGCGTCCACCGCCAACACCTGAGGCGTAAGACATGGCCACGCTCTTGGCACGACCAGTGGCATCTTGGTAGATGGCAACTAAGTCAGGGATACCACCGCCGTTGACAAACTCGTTGCGCACGGTGTGCCCTGGCGCTTTCGGCGCAATCATAATAACGTCGAGATCGGCACGCGGTACCACTTGGTTGTAGTGAATGGCAAAACCATGAGCAAATGCCAGTGTTGCGCCCTGCTTAATATTGGGTTCGATTTCATTTTTGTAAAGCTGTGACTGAAATTCGTCCGGCGTCAAAATCATCACCAGATCGGCAGCGGCTACTGCAGCAGGCACGTTGTCTACTTTCAGACCCGCTGACGCAGCTTTGGCTGCAGATGCAGATCCTGCGCGCAGTCCAACAGTTACATCAACACCTGAATCTTTCAGATTGTTAGCATGAGCATGGCCCTGCGATCCATAGCCGATAATGGCAACTTTCATGCCTTGGATAATTGATAGATCACAGTCTTTGTCGTAATAAACTTGCATTGATTTCACCTAATTTAATAGTTAAACACGTAAAAATTTGTCGCCTCGGGAAATACCAGAAACACCACTTCGCACCACTTCCATAACCCCTATATCGCGAACGGCCTCGATAAAAGCGTCGAGCTTCTCACTGTCTCCAGCAAGTTGCACGGTATAGGTTGTTGGAGTCACATCGATAATGTGCCCCCGAAAGATCTCCACACAGTTTTTTAACTCTGTGCGGACATCATTATCTACTGCCTTAATTTTTACCAACATCAACTCGCGCTCAATGTGCGGGCCCTCGGTCAAGTCGACAACTTTCAGAGTGTCGATGAGCTTGTGCAATTGTTTAACAATCTGCTCGGCCATATGATCATCGCCCTGCGTGGTTAAGGTTAACCGCGACAGGGTATCGTCGTCTGTCGGTGCAACCGTCAGGGTGTCGATATTGTAACCACGCTGAGCAAACAGCCCAACGACGCGAGACAGCGCGCCGGATTCGTTTTCTAACAAAATTGAAATAATACGCTTCATTAGGTTCTCTCCGTCTTGCTCAGCCACAGATCGCGCATTGAGCCGCCAGGCATTTGCATCGGGTAGACGTGCTCCGATCGGTCGATGCAAATATCCATAAATACCACGCGGTCTTTCATGGCAAAACACTCGCGCATTTTTTCTTCCAACTCATCGAAGTGAGTCACTTTCATTCCGACGTGGCCATAGGCCTCAGCAAGAGCAACAAAGTCTGGGAGCGACTCTTCATAAAGACTCTGCGAGTAACGGCTGTTGTAGTTCATATCCTGCCACTGGCGCACCATGCCGAGTGCGGCATTGTTGAGATTGATAATCTTCACCGGTAATTTGTGCTGGGTGCAGGTGGAGAGCTCTTGTATACACATCTGGATACTGCCCTCGCCGGTCACACAGGCGACATCCACATCGGGGAACGCAAGTTTGGCTCCCATGGCTGCGGGCAAGCCAAAGCCCATTGTTCCAAGGCCGCCGGAGTTAATCCACATGCGCGGTTTATCAAACAGATAGTACTGCGCGGCAAACATCTGATGCTGACCCACGTCGGAGGTGACGATGGCTTCGCCATTGGTCACTTTGTAGAGCATCTTGATCACGTCTTGCGGCTTGATGCAGGTGCCCGAACTCTCTTCATAGCGTGAGGCGGTGTACAGACCTTTGTCGGCACGCCACTGGTCGAGCTGGGTCCACCAAGCGGCAATAGCGTCAGCATCTGGCACGGTGTCTGACTCTTCAACCAGTTCTAGAATTTCAGATAAAACAGCGCGACAGGTGCCCACGATCGGAATATGCGCTTCAATATTTTTCGACACGGAGGTGGGGTCAACATCAATATGAATAATGGTGGCATGGGGGCAAAACTTGGCTAAATCGTTAGTCACTCGATCGTCAAAGCGCGCACCCACCGCAAAAATAACATCAGCGTGATGCATCGCGGTATTGGCTTCGTAAGTACCATGCATACCCAACATCCCCAAATACTGACGGTCAGTGCCCGGGTAGCCACCGAGACCCATCAGGGTGTTGGTGACGGGGTAATTGAGCTTTCGCGCCAACGCAATCAAATGTTCTGAGGCATTATCAATAACGATGCCGCCACCGGTGTACATGACCGGGCGCTTGGCATCGATTAAGGTTTTTACCGCGCGGCGTATTTGCCCGCGATGCCCCTTATCGGTCGGCTGGTATGAGCGGATTTTAATGTCAGTGGGGTACTCATAGGGCACTTTATAAGTTGGATCGGTGACATCTTTGGGAATATCCACCACAACTGGACCAGGACGGCCAGTAGCGGCAATGTAATAGGCTTTGGCGATGGTTTGGGCAATATCTTCTGCGCGAGTCACCAAAAAACTGTGCTTAACAATCGGCCGCGACACACCCACCATATCGGTCTCTTGGAAGGCGTCTTGACCAATCTTCGTTAGGGGAACCTGTCCGGAAATCACAACCAATGGAATGGAGTCCATGTAGGCGGTTGCAATACCCGTAATCGCGTTAGTCGCACCGGGACCCGAGGTAACTAGAGCAGTGCCCACCTCACCGGTCGCGCGAGAAAAGCCATCGGCTGCATGCACGGCTGCCTGCTCATGGCGAACCAGCAAATGCTCAACGTCGTTTTGTCGATAAAGGGCGTCATAAATATGCAGCGCAGCACCGCCGGGATAGCCCCAGACGTACTTGATGCCTGAATCACGCAGTGCGCGGATAACAATATCACCGCCAGAAAGGAGTTCCACAATATGTCCTCAACAAAGATTAACTTAGGGACTTTTCACATTGTGGCAATAGGCTGTTACATCAAAATAGATGCCGCGATCACGGCTAATTCCAGTCGCACGGGTCAGTGCTAACGACTGTTATCGGGTGCTTTAACTATCGGTAAATAGTAGCGCCATCTGTGTTGATGACCAGCGGCATGGATAACGCCAGCATGGTACTTGGTCCAAAATTTCTGCAGCAATACGCTGAGAAGGCGCGTAATTTAACAGTTTTGAACAATTAGTCAATCATTGGCCTGATATCCAGTGCATTGAAATCTATACTAGAAGCCTATTAGAAGCCTATCTGCACAGCACTTTCCTCAAAAACTGAGCTGATTCACGCAAGGAGCATGATCATGACAGCACTCGTTCAAACCCTTTTAGCTGGACTAATTTTTATCAGTTTTACTGCCGTGGCGACGACCAAGGTTCATAAATGGACCGACGAAAATGGCGTCACCCACTACAGCGAAATGCCGCCGGAAAACACAGCCGCCAAAGTGATTACACTTCGCGGGGGCTCAGGACCTGCAAAAACTGCCTCAACGTCTACAACCGAAAGCGCTGACGCAGCTGACCCGGCTGAGAACACCGACGACAGCTCAGCCACAAAACTCGCAGAAGAGACAAAAGCGATTCGACAAAAGAATTGCGCTATCGCCAAGAGCAACCTGACCACCTTAGAAAACACCGGGCGAATTCGTGAAAAGGACCCCGAAACCGGTGATTATCGTTTTTTGCCCGAGGAAGAAAAACTCGCACAAATAGCTAAGATGAGGGACTATATCCGCTTAAACTGCAGCAATACCTAAAACAGCAATACCTAAAACAGCAATACCTAAAACAGCAATAACTAAAACAACAATGACTGGGGAGTGTGATTTTGAAAAAACTATCGCTGACTGCGGCCTGTGCCGTTCTGATTGGACTGTTAACCGGCTGTGACTCAGCTCAAGAATCACAGCCGATTGTGATAGAAAATATCCAAGGCTACAGCTTTGACAACAATCGCGAACTTTTTCAATTTTCCTCACTTGCCATCAAAGACGGCAAAGTCCTCGCGACTGGCGATGACCAGCTGGCTCAGAATTATCCCAATGCAGAAAAAATCAACGGTCAGGGTAAGGCACTTCTGCCCGGCTTGATTGATGCCCACGGCCATGTCTCAGACCTGGGCTACAGTTTGCTCAGCGTTGATATTCGCGGCTTAGCATCTGCGCAAGAATCTGCGGAATTTGTCGCTAACTATGCCGCTCAGCACCCCACATTGACTTGGATTAAAGGCCGCGGCTGGAATCAGGTGCTCTGGCCCGACCAAGCGTTTCCCACTGCAGCCATACTCGATTCACAGATCAGCGACCGTCCAGTCTGGCTTGAGCGTATCGACGGCCATGGCGGATGGGCGAACAGCGCCGCACTGCGCTTGGCGGGTATCGACAAAGACACTGTCGCGCCAGAAGGCGGTGAAATTATTCGTGATGCTGAGGGTAATCCAAGTGGCGTGTTGATCGACAACGCCTCGTCACTGATTACTAGCATCATCCCGAAACCTAACGACGCAGATATCACCTTGGCCCTCGACACTGCCAGCAAACATTTACTCAGCCTTGGCGTCACATCAACCCATGATGCGGGCGTCAGTGCTCTCGAACACCCCCTCTACCGTCAAATCGCCGACCGTGGAGAAATGCAGGTGCGTATCTATGGCATGATTTCCTCGTCTAATGCCAACCTCGCACAGACTCTCGCCGCTGGGCACAGCAGCGATGACAAGGATATGTACAGTCTGCGCAGTATTAAGATTTATACCGATGGCGCGCTGGGTAGTCGCGGCGCGGCACTGATAGAGCCCTACAGCGATCGCCCCGATCACAGCGGGCTGATGTTAACGTCCGGTGAAGAGCTGCGCAGCCTCTTCGAGCAGTCCATTCAAGCAGACTTTCAAATCGCCGTGCACGCCATTGGCGACATGGGCAACCGCGTCGCCCTCGATGAATTTGAGCACGCCTATGCCACAGTCGGTGGCCGTCATTTACGCAACCGTGTTGAGCACGCGCAGGTTGTCGCCATCAGCGATATTCAGCGCTTTAAGTCTCTCGACGTGATTCCCTCTATGCAGCCAACTCATGCCACCAGTGACATGAATATGGCGGAAGAGAGAATTGGCGCCGAGCGTTTAAAAGGCGCCTACGCGTGGCGAACATTTTTAAATCAAGGTAGCCGTGTTGTCTCTGGTTCAGACTATCCGATTGAGCTCGCCAATCCCTTCGACGGCATTCATGCTGCTGTGACCCGCCAAGACAAAGGCAATCTACCTGAAGGCGGTTGGATTCCAGAGCAAGCTATGACCGTTGAGGAGGCTCTGCGCAGCTTCACTATCGATGCTGCTTGGGCGGCGCACCAAGAGGATCGCTTAGGCGGCCTGACACCCGGCAAATGGGCTGACTTTATTGTGTTGGATCAGGATATTTTCCAAGGGGACGCGTCGGACTTATGGAAAACCCGCGTAGAGCAGACATGGCTAGCGGGCAAGCTGGTTTACACTCGCGCGCCTTAATATCTGAGAGGGCTCACCTCAGCACATCAATTTAGCGCAGCGCAACGGTGACCTAGCGCTCGCGCTGCCGAGCAATCGTCAGCGACAGCGGTGGGGTGTCACTGGCAACGTTGATCACCTCACTGCTCGTCTCCCAGTCACCCGCCTGCGGTGTCGCGGTGCCTGATGCAGACAAACGAGCAATAACTCTCACGCGGCGAATATCACTCAGGCTGCGGTCGGCCATCAACCCATCGCTATCCGTTAGTGTAATGGTCAGCGGCAACTGGCTCGCTACCAGTTTTCGCGCCAGCAGCGGCATGGGTGGGCCATCGGCATCGACTACGGCCACAAACACAAACTGATTTTCATCGTAAGTAATCTGCGGGCTGATCGCGAGCGCAATGGTCAACTCAATAATCGCCGGTTCGCCACTGAGTTTGCGCGCCTGCTTAATACCGCTTTGAAGTGCCTCGCGACTGGCCGAGGTCGGTGCAAGATTTTGCATCGCACGCTCCCAATAGCTCACCGCCAACCTGTACTCGCCCTCTTGGAAGGCATGGATACCCTTCAATCCAAGCACCGTCTCGTTACTTGAATCCACGGCATAGGCGTTGTCCATCGCTTCGATGGCACGTTCAGAAAATCGGTTGCCATCGACAAAGAACAGGGCCTGAGCATACTGCGCCAACAGATAGCCCTCCTGCGGATTAACTTTCAGCGCCTCCGCGAAGTAGCCTGCAGCCGAAAGCATATCTGTGCGCGACACAGCTTCTTGCGCCAAAATTGTCCAATAGTAAATATTGTTTGGGCGCGCCTGAGCACGCTCTGCGATCATGGCCAACAGGTCCGGATCCCAAACTAACTCGCCAGATTGATTTACTCCGCGGGTTTGCACGGCAAGTCGCTCCGCAATCTCTTGATCTTGACTGGCGCCCAACGCGTGGTAAAGGCCAACAGTCGATGCACAGATCAGCAGCCAAACCACGGGCAATAACCAAATACCATCACGGCTCTGCAACGCAGGTTGCGCGCTGGCGGTGTTGTTCAACAATAACGCCTCGGCCTCCGCCAGCATGACGTTGTACTCTGTCTCGGTGATCTCGTTGGCGGCGAGTTGCTGTTGATACTGCCCCTGCTGCTCGCGAAAAACCGCAATATTGGCCTGCTCGTAAACCGCAGCCGCATCTGTTTGGTCGGCATCGCGACGTCGAGCGACAAAAGGAAACCCCAGAAAGACTCCCGCAATCAGCAAAATACTAACCAGACCCAGCCAAAAACTCATTGCTGTACATCCCCTTTGTCGTCACCCAATAGTTTGCGTAATCGCTCTTGATCGCGCTCGTTACTCGTTACCGTCGGCACAATTGGCTGGCTTGTCTTCGAACTCATGCGGCGCAATAAAAACAGCCCAAGCAGCAGCAATACCACCGGCGCGCCCCAGAGCGCCCAGGTGTTCTTGTTTACGTCAGGCCGATAGAGAATAAAATCGGAATAGCGACTGGTGAGATAAGCCTTAATTTCATCGTCGCTCAAGCCTTTTTCCAGCAATTGCTGAACCTGACGACGTAAATCTTGCGATATCGCTGAGTTAGAATCGGCGAGGTTTTGGTTTTGGCATTTTGGACAGCGCAACTCTTCAACTAACTGCTGGTAGCGCGGACGCAGCGACTCATCTGAAAAATCAACTACATCGACCCCAGCAAACAGCGACGACGTCCCCAGCGCTAGGCAGGCTATCGCGGCGCGTAAAAAAATCCTTAACGAAACACGCTTAGCGAGCATCGGCATCGTCCGTCAACTGCTGGTAGAGTGCGTGAAACTCCTCATCCCAAACCCGCTGATCAACCACGCCGACGCGGCGGTGACGAATCACTCCCTCAGCATCTAACAAATAGGTTTCTGGGGCACCATAAACACCGAGATCGATACCCAAAGTACCCTCGGCATCAAAAATCGAAAACAGGTAGGGATTGCCTCGATTAGTCAACCAATCCTGCGCCATGGCGCGATCGTCCTTATAATTCAGGCCAACAATCGCAACGCCCTGCTCCGCTAAAATATTTAAAAAATGATGCTCAATACGGCAGGCATAACACCATGTCGCCCACACATTGACTAAAACCACGCGGCCCTTGCCGTCATCCCCGCGAAAATCCGATGGGTTGCGTTGACGCTCGGCATCGTTTAGGTCAGGCAGGGAAAATTCAGGAAATGGTTTACCAATCAGCGCCGATGGCAATTCCTGGGGATCGCTATCCAAACTCGAGTAAAGAAAGGCGCCCAAGGCGAGACACACCAGCAAGGGAATAAACAGCGTCAATCGATTCATGCAGCGACTCCTTCACTCGTGACCGCAGAGGCCTTGGCGCGACGACGTCTATAACGTTTATCCAACACCGTCACCAATCCACCCAGCGCCACCAGCATGCCGCCCAGCCAAATACAGCGGACAAAGGGCTTTACATGCAGCCGTATTGCCCAAGCGCCATCTTTCAGAGGCTCGCCGAGGGAAACATAGAGATCACGGGTCAAACCCGCATCGATATCCGCTTCGGTCATCACCTGCTGTCGGGCAGTGTAACTGCGCTTCTCTGGATACAACACACTGACAACCTCTGTCCCTTTAAGCACAGTTATTTGGCCGCGACTCGCCACAAAATTGGGCCCTTGAACAACATCAAGACGGTCAAAGGTAAACCCGTAGCCAGACACCAACAGCGTATCACCGGGGGCCATGCGCACATCTTTTTGGACATCGTAAACCGTGCTCAAACCAACGCCAATCGCACAGATAGCGAGGCCAATATGCGCACACAGCATGCCGCAGTAACTGGCCTGCAGGGTACGCCAAGCGATACCTTTATCACCTCGCGGCGCAAGTTTATCCCAGAGATCCTCAAGACTCATGGTCACTACCCAAAAGCTTATGATCAGGGTTACCGCAGCCACCAGCGAGTAGCTCGCCCACGACAGCTCCTCAGCCAAAAATAGCGGCAACACCAACCCCAAGACAGTACTCAACAGCGCCGGCTTTGCGCCTTTGCGGCGCAGCATTTGCACGTCCGTTTTTTTCCAACGGGAGAACACGGCAAGGCCCATGGCAACCATCAAGCCCAAGCTCAGCGGGACAAAAAAGAAATTAAAGTACGGTGGCCCAACAGAAATTTTTCCCATATCGAGTACATCAGCAATCAGCGGGTAAAGCGTGCCCACCAAGATCATGCCTGACGACGTGACCAGTAACACATTGTTAAACAGCAGAAAAATCTCACGCGACCAGCCGCCGTAACGGGCGCTGCCGGCATCGTCGGCACTCTGCATAGCGGGCCCACGCAACGCAAACAGCAACAGCGAGCTGCCAACCACAATGGCTAAGAAGGCAAGAATAAAGACGCCGCGTTCAGGATCGCTGGCAAACGCATGTACCGAGGTCAACACCCCTGAGCGCACCATAAAGGTTCCCAGCAGGCTCAGTGAGAAGGCCAAAATGGCCAGCAACAGCGTCCAGCTGCGAAAAACACCGCGCTTTTCAGTGGCGGCAATACTGTGCATCAATGCGGTACCCACCAGCCATGGCATAAACGAGGCATTTTCAACAGGGTCCCAAAACCACCAGCCGCCCCACCCCAATTCGTAGTACGCCCACCAACTACCCAGCGTAATTCCAATGGTCAGAAAGGCCCATGCGACATTGGTCCAGGGCCGCGACCAACGCGCCCACGCGCTGTCAAACTGTCCGCCAATCAAAGCCGCCACGGCAAAGGCAAATGGCACTGAAAAGCCGACATAACCCATGTACAACATCGGCGGGTGAATAATGAGCCCGATGTCCTGCAAGAGCGGATTTAAGTCGCCACCCTCGACAGGAGAAAACGGCAGTATGCGCGCAAAGGGGTTCGAGGTGAGCAACAAGAACAGCAGAAATCCGACAGAGATAGCGCCCAAAATCGACAGCACCCGCGCCGACAAGACCAGTGGCAAGTGCCGGCTAAATAACGCAACTGCCGCACTCCAGCCGGCGAGTATCAAGGCCCACAACAGCAGCGAGCCTTCATGGGCACCCCACACCGCGCTGAATTTAAAATGAGCTGGCAGCAATGTGTTGGAGTTATCGGCAACATATTGCAGCGAAAAATCGTCCTGTAAAAAGGCGTTGGCTAAACAGGCAAAAGAGACCGCTAAAAAGGCAAACTGCCCCAGCGCAAGCGAATGCCCAAGCCTCATCCAGGCGGGGTGACCCGAGAATGAGCCAACCATAGGTGCAATCATCTGCACCACCGTCAAGCAGAGTGCAACAATCAGTGCGGCATGGCCGAGTTCAGCGGTCATTTCGCGTCAGCCTCAGCGGCTTGCCGCGCTTTATCTGCCTTCTTTCGCTCGTGGGCTTGGTTCATCGCATCAGCCACTTCTGGCGGCGTGTAGTTTTCATCGTGTTTGGCTAAAATCTGCGTGGCCTGCAATACCTGCTGCTGGTCGACAGTGCCTGAGGCGATAGCCGCCTGTCCTTCCGTAAAGAGATCGGGCACGATTCCGGTGTACTCTACGGTTAGCTCGTCGATACCATCGGTCAATTTAAATTGTACCCACAGCGAATCATCGGCTCTCACCACACTGCCATCGACAACCATCCCGCCTGCTCGCAGAAACACATCCTGTGGCGCTTCGCCGGAAACAATCTGCGTGGGCGTGTAAAAATAATTGCCGTTTTCACGCAGTAAATAGAGAACAAGCCCAACCACGACGGTGGTGGCAGTCAAAATTAACAGGACCAGTTGCAAGCGTTGCTTACGCAGAGGGTGCATTAAGGTTTTTCCTCGTTTTTTGTTTCACTCGTTGACCCAGCGCTTTGCCGCTGGCTTTCTCGCTGAATGTCTCGGGCGACGTCACGCAGCAGTTGCCGGCGGCTGATTAAAGGCGCTACCAGCACCCAAGCCATGACAATCAGAGTGATTGCCACTGCAGACCAAACGTAGACACCATGTCCATCCATGGCTAATAAATCGGCAACGCTGTTGAAGTACATCGTCATGAGCGCACCTCAGCCGCAGCAAGCTCGCGCACCCATCCGGTTTTCCTCTCGCGGCGAAGAATTTCACTGCGTGTGCCGACGATTAGCGCCAATGCATAAAAAATGTAAAAGCCAAGAATCATTACCAGCAACGGCTGAAACATATCGGGATGCATGCTCGGCGCCGAGGTCAGTTTAATCGTCGCTGGCTGGTGCAGCGTGTACCACCAATCCACAGATTTATAAATGATAGGAATGTTTACCGTTCCCACCAACGCCAAAATCGCGCCGGCTTTGCTGGCAGCGTCAACACTCTGATAAGCGTACTGCAGCGCGATAACGCCAAGGTACAGAAACAGGAGTATAAGCATCGAGGTGATGCGCGCATCCCACACCCAATAGGCACCCCAGGTTGGCTTGCCCCAGATAGCACCGGTCACCAGTGCCACAAAGGTGAGCGCTGCGCCAATTGGGGCAGCGGCTTTCATCACCATGTACGACAGCTTCATTTTCCAAATCAGCCCGATGGCACCCGCACTGGCCATAATGTAGTAACCCGCTAGCGCCAAAAATGACGCTGGAACGTGAATATAGATTATGCGAAAGCTGTTACCTTGCTTGGCATCTTCAGGCGCGAAGGCAAGACCCCAGGTCAAGCCAACAGACAAAATTGTCAGTGCGGCGAGGTATAACCAAGGCAACCATCGCTCAGTGGTTTGATAAAACCAGCGCGGCGAACCTAGGCGGTGAAACCATTGCCAATTCATTGAGTAACCCTTTTGTTCATCTAATTGACACTCGTAATACGCAGTGCACCGGCAGCCGCTAGGGGACAGAGCGCTACCGATGCCGCCAGCATTGCGCCAAGCGCCGCGAGCGGCGGCAGCCAGTTTAAACCGTCGAGCGCGTAACCCACGGTCGCACTGCCAAAAATAATGACCGGCATATAGAGCGGCATCACCAACAGCGACAACAGCAGCCCACCTTTGCGCAGAGAGACCGTCAGTGCCGCGCCTACGCCACCGATCAGGCTCAAACAGGCGGTTCCGACAGCCAAACTACACAGCATCGGCACGAACCCTGCCGCGGGCAGCGACAACATAAGCCCCAACAGTGGTGACGCCAGCGTCAGTGGCAGACCTGTAATCAACCAATGAGCCGTCATTTTTCCCAATATTGGCATTGGCAATAACTGCGGCGAGATCAATAGCTGCTCTAAACTGCCGTCGCGATGATCATCAGCAAACAATGCGTCCATCGACAACAGCGTCGCCAGTAGCGCCATCACCCAAATCATACCGGCTGCGACGTCTGCCAATCGCGCCGACTCCGGCGTTAAGCCGAGCGGAATCAAGGTCGAGACCATCACGAAAAATAACAGCGGGCCTGCAGCATCGCCACGCCGGCGATACGCCAGCACGAGATCACGCTTCAACCATGCGCTAAAACCACTGTTAAATTGCTGTGTCATGAGCGCAAACCCCTGCCCTGACCTTCCAGCTTATACTTACGCACAGCACCCAGTGCCAGATCTTGGTGAGTGGATAAAACCACCGCACCGCCCGCGTCCACATGGCGCTGCAAGCAACTTTCAAGAAATGCGACGCCCTGTTTGTCGATCGCCGTAAAAGGCTCATCGAGATACCAGAGTTTGGCTTGACTCATGAGCAGACGCGCCAATGCCACTCGCCGATGCTGTCCAGCCGATAGGGCATAGCAAGGAAGATCGGTATATCCGGAAAGACCCACCAGCTGCAGTGCTTCTTGAATCGATAGGTTGTTCGAACCCGCTGAGGCCGCCACCATCCAGCGCAGATTTTCTTCCGCCGTCAGGGTTAATTTCACTGCCGGTTGATGCCCTACATAGAGCAGATCAGAGAGATACTCGTGACGGCAAGCGGTGACAGACTGGCCGCGATAGCGGATAAACCCAGAACGGGGCTCCAGCGCGGTCGTTAAAAGCCGCAGCAGTGTCGTTTTACCACTGCCATTAGGCCCTTCAATTTGCAAAATATCGCCGGCGTTAACGGTTAAATCGATATTTTCAAAGAGACAGGTATCGTCGCGCTCGAAGGCGAGGTTTTCGACACTGACTAATGGTGGCTGAGACAACGGATCTTCCCGAGCAAATGATTTTTGAATGTCGGGCATTATGCCAAATCTAGCGGCAAGATGTCGTTAAAATATGCCAATGTGAGGTGAGTGTGAGATGAGAGAGGAAAAGCGCTTACCTGTGCGAAAGCGCGCTGCGGTGTTGCAACTGTCGCAGACATCAAGCCCACGAGAAACTGCGCTGAAACTGCTCAGCGCAGTGACTTGCTGGAAGCTAATGACTAAAAGAGTGTTTTAATCGAAATCGGAATCGTCGTCAAAATCGAAGTCATACTCTTGTGTCTGCTTGCGCACGCGCGCATCCTCAAGTTTTTGCTCCAACCGGCGACGCGCTTCGAGGTCAATCATAGACTGACGCTTTTCGGATAAGACAGGTGCTTCGTCTTCCTCAAAATCGTCGTCTGAATCTATATCGTCTTCGTCGCTCATTGCTCACCCTATTGAACAGTCTCTCGACTGCGTAACCATCAGACCGAACAGGTCTCTCAAGGGTGCGAAAGTAATTGCAAATTACTTTTTGGTCAAGAACTTAAACTATGAATATTTCAATGAGTTAGCAAAAAAAAATTACGCCATTTGGACGCGACTTTAAATTTAACCCCTAAAGCAGCAAAACTGCATTCACAGCGCCACAGCATAGGGCCGCTGTCGAATCGGTCTGCCACTGTTATACCGGCTATCGAAAACAGTCTCAGACTGTTTATTTTAATGCCAATCGAGGGTGTCATGCCTGTTACACCGCGGGTGAAGCCCAAAGCCGTGCGGACTCATTTTACGCACTCAATTTCTACAATCAGTGCACAACTAAAACGTCGCCCAACACATGGTGAATAACTTTCTCTGAGGTGGTCCCCAGTAACCTTTCGGCGACCTTCCCAGGCAGTGCTCGCGCCGCCTTACTGCCGATAACCAGAACACCATTCGCACCCACAGCATTTGCAACTTCAATATGCACAAGCCCGCGGCGCACCTCGGCCACCGCAGGCGTCACTTCAACCCTGCGCAGTATGTCGTGCAAAATATCCGTGGCGCGCGCCAGCGCTTGCTCGCCCAGTTCGGCCAATTGGTAGGGAATATGCCCAGACATGGACGGAACAGGCGCAATCATGACAGGTGAAGTGAGCCAGTCGGGAATAACCGAGACAACGTGCAATGGCAGCCCCAGCGCCACAGAGAGATCTCGCGCTTGGAGTAGCACGCGATCATCCAGTTGACGGTGCTGCTGCGTCTCTTCTAATGTGCTCACAGCGGCCACGACCCGATCAACATGCTCAGTGCTGTCATTCACCAGCCACACCGGACAGCTGGCTTCGCGCAGCAGATGCCAATCTTCTGGGGCATGGATAAACTCTGCGATACGGGAGTGATGGTGCACCGCCTTGATAATTAAATCCGCCTTCATTTTTTTCGCTTCAACCACAACTCTGAAGTGCCAGCGGCGGCCCCAGTGCATTGTCGAGCTAAATTGGTTGCCAAATTTCTCGGCCAATTTGCGCAACTTGACCTCTGCATCATCCAGCAACGACTGTTTTACCTCTGCCTAATTATCAAACCCGATGTAGCGATTAAGCTCTTCGATAGAATCATAAACAGTCATAAACAACCTGATATCGCCGCCGCTGGCCGTGGCAATCTGCACCGCCTGCCCTAAAACATGCGCATCGCTATCTGAACCCTCTAAAATGACTAATATATTTTTCATTGGCGCTCCTGCAATCAAATTTTAGTTACCCGTTTTTTTAGTGTAGTTGGCGAATTCATTGGGTGAAAAAATATGTGGCGGGATAAAAAATCAAACTGATATAGATCAACTCACCGTCTATACTCATAAGAGTTGGCGCGCAGCCCAAGAGCGTTGGCGTGCAGCGCCTTCAGACCGTACAGCGAAGTCAGGGCACGACGCCCACTCAGGATACAGGCGAGATAGGAATCACGCTTTGAGGCGCGTAGTAACTGCAAAAAAGGACTTTGATAAAGGATTGTCGCGTGAAACACATGGAAACTATTTTTGCCTGCCCCATCAGTTGTCGCAACTGCCGCATGAGCTCTCTGTGCATACCCATGTCACTGCGCAGCGACGAACTCTATAAATTGGATCAAATCATTCTGCGCGGTAAACCGCTGCAGGTGCGGCAGAGCATATTTCGCGCCGGCGATCCCTTCACCAGCATCTACGCAGTGCGCAGCGGGTCCGTTAAAGCGTTTCGGCTCGATGACGATGGCAGAGAACAGGTCGTCGCGTTTTACTTACCGGGAGAAATTTTTGGCTGGGACGGCCTAGCCGACAACCACTACCAAAATACCGCCGTCGCCCTCGAAACAACCTCTGTCTGCGAAATACCCTTTGAACAGCTAGACCACCTCGCGAGCTCCATCACCAGCATCCAGAATTACACGACCAAACTCATGAGCCGGGAAATTATCAACGGTCAGCGACTCATCGCACTGCTGGCGGGCAACTCCGCACATCAACGTCTCGCCAGCTTGCTCATGAGCCTGTCAGACAGACTAGCCCTGCAAAAGCTTTCCTCCACGCGGTTTCGACTGCCCATGTCACGGGGCGATATCAGCAACTACCTCGGCCTTACAGTTGAAACCGTGAGCCGCACCTTTAGCTACTTTCAAAAAATGGGCTACCTGCGCGTTAATAAAAAAGAAGTTGAACTGCTGAATTTGGATGCGCTTCAGGAAGTCATCGCCGACAGCGACGTTTTCGCGTAACCGGCAAGACTCTTATTCGTTGAGGTAAGCCGCCCGGCACCTTACAATGCCCAGCATACGTCGCTCATAAAAGCCTTAAACAGGCGACTGCTCGTACAGAACTGGACTCCTACATGAAAATCTACCGCGTCGGCGGCGCTGTTCGCGACAAACTGCTCAACTATCCCAGCCAAGAAAATGATTGGGTTGTAGTGGGCGCAACACCGGAGAAGATGACCCAGCTGGGCTATCTCCCCGTTGGCAGCGACTTCCCAGTTTTCATCCACGCCAGCACGGGTGAGGAGTATGCTCTGGCGCGCACCGAGCGCAAATCAGGCCATGGCTATCAAGGCTTTGTCTTCCATACCAATACTGATGTCACTCTCGAGCAAGATCTCGTGCGCCGTGATCTCACCATTAATGCCATGGCAGAAGACCACGACGGCAGCATTATCGACCCCTATGGCGGGCAGCGCGACCTCGGGCTAAAACTGCTCCGACATGTATCTGACGCCTTTATCGAAGATCCGCTGCGGGTGTTGCGTATCGCCCGATTTGCGGCGCGCTATCATCACCTCGGATTTACCATCGCGCCGGAAACGATGGCACTCATGACATCCTTGAGCGCCAGCGGCGAGTTAAATTACTTAGTAGCAGAGCGGGTCTGGAAAGAAACCGAGCGCGCCCTCGCAGAGCCATCGCCCGATGTCTATATTGAAATACTGCGTGAATGCGGTGCGCTGAAAGTCATATTTCCGGAAGTCGACTGTCTCTTTGGGGTGCCTCAGAGAGCCGATTACCACCCCGAAATTGACACCGGCATACACACCTTAATGGCGCTGCAACAGGCCGCACGACTCTCGCAAGACCCGAAAATTCGCTTCGCCGTCTTGGTTCATGACCTCGGCAAGGGCATAACACCCGACCATATTTTGCCCAGCCATGCCGGCCACGAGGCGCGCGGTATTCCCTTAGTGAATGACGTCTGCGATAGGCTCAAGGTTCCCAACGATTTTCGTCAGTTAGCCTTGGCTACCACTGAATTCCACTTGCAGAGCCACAAAGCTCTGCACCTGCGCGCTGAAACGGTTGTCGAGCTATTAAAAGGCGTTGGCGGCTTCAAGTCTCAGCAGCGCTTTGACGAGTTTATTCTCTGCTGTGAAGCAGATGCGCGGGGCCGCACAGGCTTTGAAGAGAGCGATTATCCCTCCGCAGCATTTTTGCGTCGCGCGCTGGAATCAGTCTCAGAGACCAGCGTCGCCGACTTAGTAGAAGCGGGTCTCGACGGCGCTGAAATTGGTCGGCAATTGACCCTTCGGCGTATAAGCAGAGTGGCAGAACTGAAGCACCTATTCACAACAGAGTAACTCTATGTCAGACAATACATCAGCACCCGTGGTATTGATCACCGGGGCCGCAAAGCGCATCGGCGCAGCAACAGCGGCGCTCTTTCATAACGCGGGATATCGTGTCGTTGTGCACTACAATCGGTCGGCGAAAGAGGCCGACAAACTGTGCGAAACCCTCAACCAGCAACGGGCCGACAGCTGTCTGTTAGTGCAGAGTGACTTAAATGATATGGCGGGACTGGATAAAATCGTTGCCCTCGTCGAGTCTATTGGGCGGCTGGACGTGCTGGTCAACAACGCCTCCAGCTTCTACCCAACGCCACTCGACAACTGCAGCGATGAGCAGTGGCATGACCTAACCAACAGCAATCTCAAGGGTGGATTCTTTTTAACCAAAAAACTCGCCCCTATGCTGCGCGACAGTCATGGCAGCGTGATCAATATCTCCGATATGCATGCACGTCAGGCGCTGAAAAATCATCCGATCTACACCATAGCCAAAGCGGGAACCATCGCGATGACAAAATCCTTAGCGCTGGAACTTGCCCCCAACGTGCGGGTTAATAGCGTCGCACCGGGCGCCATACTGTGGCCAGAGCACGAGCTAGACGATACGGACAAGCAGAGCGCCGTACTGAGCAAAGTGCCTATGGGTCGGTTGGGCTGTGAAGCTGATATCGCCGAAACTGTCTTTTTCCTTGCAGTGAAAGCGACCTATATGACAGGGCAAACTATTGCCGTTGATGGCGGCAGCTCAACGAGCTTGTGACAACAACCCCCGTGAGGAGATGCTCGCGCCCCCAATCAGCAGAGGCGCGGCAATCCTACAAACGTCATCGAGTAACGGTTATTGAGTAACCGGTAAGAGTGTAATTTCTACGCGACGGTTCAGCTGTTTTCCTTCAGCAGTCGTGTTGCTGGCAATCGGCTGGCGCTCGCCAAAACCAATGATTTCAAATCGCGCGGGCAAAATCTTTTGGGAGATCAAATAGTTCGATACAGATGACGCACGGTTTCGCGAAAGCGTTTCATTTAATGCGTCAGAGCCATCGCTGTCGGTATGACCAGCCACGACAACCACGGTTTTATCAAACTCTGTCAACACCAGCGCCACTGAGTCGAGTACAGGATAAAAACTAGAATTAATATCGGCGCTATTGGTAGCAAAGGTAATATTGCCCGGCATAATCAGGTTAATATTGTCACCCACTCGCTCAACACTCACGCCAGTGCCACGCAACTGCTGGCGCAACTTAGCTTCTTGCTTATCCATGTAATAGCCAATACCGCCGCCAATCGCGGCACCCCCCGCTGCGGCAGCCAAAATGCGCTGATTGCGTTTACGGCTGTCGTCACCTTTATTGTCTAAATAGGCAACCACAGCACCAACACTGGCGCCAATGCCAGCACCCACGGCTGTTTTGGTGGTTTTTTGCTCGCCGGTATAGGGGTCGAAGGTGGTGCAGGACTGCAAAAAGGCCGACGTTGATAAAAGTGAAAGGCTGAATAAGATATTTTTCATAGTAGCTCCATTAAATTAATTCGGGCGTCATTGCCCCAAGCGCAATCTGCGTCAGTATAGTCCGCGCATAAAGTGTTACGAGTAACTTTGGGAAGGTATTTGGAACGGCGTATCAATTTTGAGTGCCTGCGCGCAGTCCATTTTAGGTTGCGCGAGACAACTCGTGGGCAGCAGTGGTGATATCTCGACCGCGCCATAAAAATGCAACAGGCCAGAGCTTCTGTTTCGTTTTATCAAAGGCCTGCCAGTGTTCGGCGTAGCTCAAGCCCGTCACGGGATGGAGTGTGCCAGCGGCAATTTCAGCGAGAGGCAGCAAGACAAAGGCATTTTTAAGCACCTCGTCTCTCGGCAACGTTATGCCATCGACACGACCGGTCAAATGATCCACTGTTAAAATATCAATATCCAAGCTGCGCGAGGAAAATCGTGCAGCGGTGCGGTTGCGGCCATTGGCATCTTCTATGGCCTTGAGCACTTTTGAAACCTGCCCAACAGATTCCGAGGTCTCAATGCCAACCACTAAGTTGTAAAAACTGTCGCCCTCGAAACCCACCGCCTCACTCTCATAGACTGAGGAAATAGTCAGCTCGCCAAAGGTGTCTGCCAGCGCATCCAATGCAGCAGTAATATGACGATAGCGCTCAATATTGCTACCCAAACTAAGGTAGATACATGCCACTAGGCTTTTTCTCCTCGCTCAATCACGATTCCCACATCTTGGGATCCGCGCAATGCACCGGGCTTACTGACCCTTAAACGCAGCCACGGCACATTAAATTCATTCATAACAATACCCGCAACCTCTTCGGCCATGCGCTCGACCAACAAAAATTCACTTTCCTCTATGAACTTTATCAGACGCTTGGCAATAGATTTATAGTTCAAGGCGAAGGCAATATCATCAGTGGCAGCCGCTTTGCGAATGTCGTGAGCCATCTCAAGATCGAAACTAACCGTCTGCTTAACCTCGCGCTCCCACTGGTAAATACCAATAATGGTCTCGATGCGCAGATCTCTAATATAAACAATGTCCATCAAGGTCTTTCCTGTGGGTTGGCCAATTGGTCGAGGGGCCAGCGTGGCGTCGCTGATATCTCTAACGGGTTCTTTTCACCGCCCAGCAAGCGCTGGCATCCAGCATAGGCAATCATAGCGCCATTGTCGGTACAAAATTCGTGGCGAGCGTAAAATACCTCAGCGCCTTCGCGCGCCAAAGCCTCTTCCAGCTTAAGCCGCAAACGGCTGTTGGCAGAGACACCGCCAGCAATCACTAGCCTGCTCATGGACGTCTGCTTCAGCGCTCTTAAGCACTTGATCACCAGAGTATCAACCACCGCCTCCTGAAAACCGGCGCAGATATCTAACATAGTCTGTTCATCTGGCAGTGGACCGTCGCCACTGTTTTTCTCGATCAAATTGCGCGTGGATGTTTTTAAACCAGAAAAGCTGAAATCCAATCCAGGTCGATCGGTCATCGGCCTTGGGAAATCAAAGCGAGTAATGTCCCCACTCTCAGCCATGGCCGCCAGCCGAGGGCCTCCGGGGTAATCCAAATCAAGCAACTTAGCTGTCTTATCAAAAGCCTCGCCCGCTGCATCGTCAATCGACTCGCCCAGCAGCTCATATTCACCCATTGCCGTCACAGAGACCAGTTGCGTATGCCCACCGGAAACCAATAGTGCAACGAAAGGGAAAGCGGGTGGATTATCTTCCAGCATCGGCGCCAATAAATGGCCTTCCATATGGTGCACACCAATCGCGGGGATATTTAGGCCGTACGCTAAGGCCGTGGCAACCGACGCACCCACCATCAGGGCGCCCAATAGGCCGGGGCCGGCGGTGTAAGCAATGCCATCAAGCTGCTGCTTGGTCACCTTGGCATCCGCCAACACCTTGGTCAGCAGTGGTAGAATTTTGCGCACATGGTCGCGGGACGCCAACTCAGGCACGACCCCACCGTACTCAGCATGGAGTTTGACTTGCGAGTAAAGCGTATGCGCCAAAAGACCGCGGTCGCTGTCATAGACGGCGACGCCCGTTTCATCACAGGAAGTCTCAATTCCCAACACCAGCATGTTATGTAAACCTTGAACAGTCACTAAAGATGGCCGCAAAAACAACCCGTATCATCGCGCGCAAAGGGTGCAACTGTACCGCCTCTGCAGCGCTGTGTGAACCGCTACTTAAGACCGGCTTTACAGCAGCGAAAAAGGGCGCAAAAAACTTTGCATCAAAAGGGTGAAGTGTATAGACTACGCGCCCTTAAAGAGTCGACCAAGAAATTCTCTGGACGACGAATAGTGGATTACATACGTTCTAAACAGGATTAATAGATGCCAAGCGTTCGCCTTAAAGAAAACGAGCCCTTCGACGTAGCACTGCGTCGCTTTAAACGTTCATGCGAGAAAGCCGGAATTTTGGCCAAAGTTCGCAGCTGTGAGTTTTACGAGAAACCCACTTGGGAACGCAAGCGCAAAGCGGCTGCCGCTGTAAAGCGCAACCAGAAGAAAGTATCTCGCGAATCACGCAAGTTTACACGACTCTACTAAGTTACCCTCTAGCAATAGAGCGTAAAGTATTGAGTCAATCCAAAGAGCGCCACATCGGCGCTTTTTGTGTTTCTGGAAATCGGAAACATCAACGCCAAGGAGCACTGTTATGTCACTGAAACTGCAACTCACAGACGCCATGAAAGCCGCAATGCGCGCGAAAGACAAACCTCGCCTGGGCGCTATTCGCCTTATCCTATCAGAGGTCAAGCGTATTGAAGTCGACGAGCGAATTGAACTCGACGACGCACGCATGCTGGTTCTCTTGGATAAAATGACCAAGCAACGACGCGACTCCATCGCCCAGTATGAAAGTGCTGGCCGCCAAGAATTGGCCGATATCGAAATCGCCGAAATCGCCGTTATCCAAGAATTTTTGCCTGTTGCACTAACCGACGCGGAAATTGCCGAACTCATTCAGCAGGCCATCGTCGAGTCCGGCGCTGAATCCATGCGCGATATGGGGAAAGTCATGGCCGTTATCAAACCCAAAATACAGGGACGAGCCGATGGCGGCGCCGTCAGCAATTTAGTTAAGGCCGCGCTCAACAGTTAGCTGCAAATCCACCTTAACCGCGCGCGTAAACGCAGTTTATTTCCGGCGCAAAGGCGTTACACTGTCGCAACCTAATTTAAGCACCTGTAACGCCAATGGCCGGACGAATACCCCAATCATTTATTGACGACCTGCTCGATCGCGTTGACATTGTCGACGTGATCAACGGTCGCGTGGCGCTAAAAAAGTCCGGCAAAAACTACAAGTGTTGCTGCCCGTTTCACGAAGAGAAAAGCCCCTCGTTTACCGTCGCGCAAGACAAACAGTTCTACTACTGCTTTGGCTGCGGAGCGGGCGGCAACGCGCTCGGCTTTGTTATGGAATTCGACCGCCTCGACTTTTTGCCCGCCGTGGAAATACTCGCCAAAAATGCTGGCCTTGAAATTCCCCGCGAAGCAACAGAAGACATTCAGAGCAGCAAGCAAAAAGACAACCTCTACTCGATACTCAACGAATCTGACCGCTTCTTCCGCCAACAGCTGCGCCAACACAGTGCCGCTGCCGGCGCCGTCGACTATTTAAAAAGCCGTGGCTTAAGCGGAAAAATCGCCGCCGAATATGGCGTCGGTTACGCACCCCCCGGCTGGGACAATCTACTGAAAGCCGTCGGCACCGATGCCGACCGCACTGCGCTGCTTGAAGAGTCAGGCATGCTGGTGCACAAACCAGAGGAAAAAAAGCTCTACGACCGCTTTCGCCACAGAATAACCTTCCCCATTCGCGACCAGCGCGGCCGCACAGTCGGCTTTGGCGGCCGTGTTTTGGACGACAGCACACCCAAGTACCTGAATTCGCCAGAAACGCCCATCTTCCATAAGGGTCGAGAGCTCTACGGCCTCTATGAAGCGCGCCAAAAACTCAAAGAAATCCCCTGCCTGATCATGGTAGAGGGCTACATGGATGTCATAGCACTCGCGCAATTTGGTATCGACAATGCCGTAGCCACACTGGGCACAGCACTCACTGAAAGCCATCTGCAAAAAATATTTCGCTACACCTCAGAAATTGTCTTCTGTTTTGATGGCGACAAAGCCGGCCTCAAAGCCGCCGCCCGCGCACTAGAGACAGCGCTGCCAGAAATGCGCGACGGCGTCTCCGCGAAATTCCTCTTTCTGCCCGAAGGCGAAGATCCCGACACCATGGTGCGGAAAATGGGCAAGGCTGACTTTTTGCAACTGGTCGCAACGTCACAGCCCCTCTCCGAATTCTTATTTGAGCAACTCAGCGCAGGCATTGACGCCAGCACAGCAGACGGCAAAGCTCGCCTAAGCAAGACCTGTGCGCCACAAATTAATCGCATTCCTCAAGGCGTGTTTCGCCAGCTAATGCTCGAAGAACTCTCACGTCGCACCGGTATTTCTGCTGACAACCTGCGCGACTATGTCGCCTCCCATCAGCCCGCGCAGCAACCTAAAACAGCGCCAACAGGCAACATGGATGAAGCGAGATTTGAAGCGCCAGAAATTTATGGCGGCGTCGACTACCAGCCCTACCCTGAAAGCCCCAAACCCCGCGGCACGCGTATTCGCCTGTCGCCGGTAAAATTTCTCGCCGCCCTCCTGCTGAACCACCCACAGCTGGCAGAATATGTCACCGACGTCGAGATACTCAGAGTGTCTGCAGATGCCGACATGCCTCTCTTTTTGAACCTGCTGTCGCTCATCAACACCCCGCCAGAGTGCACCAAAACCTCCCATATTTTTGCCCGATGGCAGGCATCGCAGAGTCATTCTGACCAACTTCAGCTGTTAAAAAGCCTCGCAGGCAGTGAGTTGCACCACCCGCCAAAAGGCACCGGCCGGGACGATAACCAAGAATTTATCGACACCCTCAACCACGTCATACGAGACGCCTTCGAAGCTCTCCCTGGCGAGCGCAAAGCCGCCCACCTTCTCGCGCAGCCAACACTGACCGAGCGACAGATCAAGCAACTGCTTAAAATCCATATGCAACTTGGCGACGACCCAAAATTTAATGAATTAAAAACTAAGATAAAACAGCGACTTGTGGTCTAAACTAGGAAATCACAAGGGGGCGAAATAAACCCCAAATTGCTGGGACATTTTAAATCTTATCGGCTATAATCACGCGCTATTTTTCAGCCTCCAAAACAGTATTTGAGCCCTATGACCGAAAAAAAACAAAATCAACAATCCGGCATTAAAGACCTGATTGCTAAAGGCCGTGAACAGGGCTATCTGACTTACGCCGAAGTGAATGACCATCTACCGGAAGACATCGCCGACCCAGAACAGGTCGAAGATATCATTCAGATGATCAACGACATGGGCATCACTGTTTTCGAAACCGCCCCAGACGCTGAAACTCTCCTGATGCTCTCCGGAGACAACACCCCCGACGAACTAGCCGTTGCCGAAGCCGCAGCAGCCCTCGCATCTGTCGAATCCGAACAGCACCGCACCACAGACCCCGTGCGCATGTACATGCGCGAAATGGGATCAGTAGAGCTCTTGACCCGGGAAGGCGAAATTGAAATCGCCAAGCGCATTGAAGAAGGCACCCGAGAGTTAATGTCCGCTATTTCAGATTGGCCCGGCACCGTTGCCGCCGTCATCGCTGAATATGACCAAGTCGAAGCCGGCGAGCGCAAACTCACCGATATCATTAGCGGCTACCTCAACCCAATGGAACATGTCCCTTCCGCCCTTGCGCAACAGCAGGCAGCAGAAGCACTAAAAGTTGAGGCCAGCGAAAACAATGACGACGATGACGATGACAGCGACACCATCGAGGAAGAGGAAGAGCACGAAGGCGGTCTCGATCCAGAAGAAGCCCTGCAGCGCTTTACCGCAATTCGAGACCAACTAAAGAAAACTGAAAAAGCCATCGAACGATATGGCCGCGACAGCGATTCAGCCAAGAAAAACATTGAAGCCCTTGGCGAGCTATTCAAGTACCTCAAACTAACGCCTCGGCAGTTTGATCCGCTGATTGCCAAGGTGCGCCTCGCCGTCGAAAAAATCCGCGCCGAAGAACGCAAAATCATGAAGTTCTCTATTCGCTGCGGAAAAATGCCGCGCAAAGACTTCATCACCCTCTTCCCAGGTAACGAGTCAAATCTCGACTGGACAGCGGGAATTATCAGCGCCAACCCCGACTGGGGCCCAAAACTCGCCGAGCAAGAAATTGAAATTCACCGCTCACAGCGCAAGTTAGCCCAGGTCGAAAAAGCCAGCGGCATGAATATCGCCCAAATAAAAGACATCAATCGCCGCCTAACCATGGGCGAAGCCATGGCCCGCCGCGCGA